>NZ_JAWLRY010000004.1:125389-298881 GCF_033142325.1 Rhodococcus sp. IEGM 1370
CCGCACTGTTGCACATGACCGGACCGTGGCAGACGACCGGAACATTGTCGGTGACAAGAACGTCGTCGGCGACCCGAATGTGGCGGATGACCGGAACATCGCCGGCGATCGGAACGTGCTGGGCGATCCGGACGTGCCCCCGACGGCACCCCGGCACAAGCGGAACTAGTCGGTCGAGTTGTGCGGTAGTTCGAGCTCGACGACATCGTGCTCGCCCAGGTTCGGGCGCTCGTTGGTGATCTTCGCCTTGGCGTAGGCCAGCAGGTTCGACACCTTCGAGCCGGGCGTGGACCAGTACTCGGCTCCCTCGGCGGCCACATGGATCAGAGCGACCTCGCGCGAATCGGGGTTCTTCTCGAACCATGCCGCCGCCCGGGTGTTCCACAGCTCCTCGGCCTTGGTGGTGTTCTCGACCACCGCGGCCGTGCCGGACAGCGACACCCAGCCCTCACCGGACTGGAACGAGACGTTGACCGTCGGGTTAGCCGCGATATCGGCCACCTTGCGGGAGTCGTGGGCGGCGAAGAACCACAGGTCGCCGTCGAACTCGGCTTCCTGCAGCGCCATCGGGCGCGAAATCAGGTGGCCGTCTCGGCCGACGGTGGTGAACATGCACAGTCCGGCTTCGGACATCAATTCGGCGACTTTGGATACGCCATCAGCGCCGTTGTCTGTATTTCTCATCCAAACCGACTACCCGGTGTTCTCTCTGCCCAACCTATGAACTGGCAGAACGGACTTCGTGGTGAGGAGCCTGCGGATGGCGAAAAATCTCGACAGGAACGATCGACCGGATCTCCGCGTGAGCAACGGCGAGCGTGAGGATGCCGCAACCACGCTCGGCGTAGCCATGAGCGAAGGGCGCTTGACCCTGGTCGAGTACGAGCAGCGGCTGGACGCGGTGTGGGCGTCGACCACCCGCGGCGATCTGGCCGAAGTGATGCACGACCTGCCGGGCGTCGAACTGCCGGGAACGAAGGACGTCGACCGTTCCCGGAGCGAGTGGCGCGAGTACCTCGACGAATGGCGCTGGTGGCTCGGTGGCGCAATCGTCATGAACGGTATCTGGGCCGTGCAATGGATCTCCGACGGAGAGCCGAACAATTACTGGCCGCTGTGGCCACTGGGCATCTGGGGTGTCATTCTCATCGCGATGGCATTCATGCCCGAGGACAAGCACGACGACTGACGCAACGCGTAGCCGATGGATTATTACGCCCTGTAGTTGGCGATTTCGCCGAACCTGGGACACTGGAAGTCGTGACTGTTTCTCCCGGCGACGACGCCCCCGTATCTGCCCAACTGTTCGCCCGCGCGAGCGCGGTGATTCCCGGTGGCGTCAACTCGCCGGTGCGGGCATTCGCATCTGTCGGCGGCACGCCTCGCTTCATCACGCAGGCCAGCGGATACACGATGACCGACGCCGACGGGAAGTCCTACGTGGACCTCATCTCGTCCTGGGGTCCGATGATCCACGGACACGCCCACCCGGCCATCGTCGAGGCCGTCCAGAAGGCAGCCGCAACAGGCCTGTCTTTCGGTGCACCCACCGAGCGCGAAATCGAACTCGCCGAGGAAATCGTGCGTCGCGTCGGCCCCGTCGACCAGGTTCGCCTTGTGAATTCGGGCACAGAGGCCACCATGAGCGCCGTGCGCCTGGCCCGTGGATTCACCGGCCGAACCAAGATCCTGAAATTCTCCGGCTGCTACCACGGCCACGTCGACGCCCTCCTGGCCGACGCCGGCTCGGGACTGGCCACCTTCGGGCTGCCGACCTCCCCGGGAGTCACCGGCGCACAGGCGTCGGACACCATCGTCGTTCCCTACAACGACCTCGCCGCCGTCACCGCGGCCTTCGAGGCCAACCCCGGCCAGATCGCGTGCATCATCACCGAGGCAGCCGCAGGCAACATGGGAGCAATCCCGCCGGTCACCGGCTTCAACGAGGGACTGCGCCACCTCGCGACCGAGCACGGCGCACTGCTGATCATGGACGAGGTGATGACGGGATTCCGCGTCAGTGCCTCCGGTTGGTACGGCATCGACGGAGTTGCCGGTGACCTCTACACCTTCGGCAAAGTCATGTCCGGCGGATTGCCTGCCGCCGCATTCGGCGGTCGAGCAGACGTGATGGCCTACCTCGCGCCCGCCGGACCGGTGTACCAGGCAGGGACGCTCAGCGGTAACCCCGTCGCCGTCGCTGCCGGATTGACCAGCCTGCAACTGGCCGACGCAGCCGTCTACGAGAAGCTGCAGACCAACTCGCAGCGACTCGGAACACTGCTCGGCGACGCCCTCACGGCCGAAGGCGTCACCCATCAGGTGCAGTTCGCGGGCACTATGGTGAGTGTGTTCTTCGCCGATGGACCCGTCACCGATTACGCGCAGGCCAAGGCCGCGCAGACGTGGCGATACCCGGCGTTCTTCCACGCCTTCCTCTCTCGCGGCGTGTACCCGCCGCCGAGCGCGTTCGAGGCTTGGTTCGTCTCGGCTGCTCTCGACGATCGAGCCTTCGAGATCATCGCCGACGCGGCCCCGGCCGCTGCGAAAGCAGCGGCCGCCGCCACCGCTCCTCAGTGACGTCTGCACCGAACTGATTGCCCACCCGACTAGCGAGAAACAGGACCCCGACGTG
Organism: Rhodococcus sp. IEGM 1370; assembly: GCF_033142325.1. Lineage (NCBI taxonomy): Bacteria > Bacillati > Actinomycetota > Actinomycetes > Mycobacteriales > Nocardiaceae > Rhodococcus > Rhodococcus sp. IEGM 1370. The sequence goes on from NZ_JAWLRY010000004.1 coordinate 128,025, forward strand.
ACCGAGGCCCCCGCAACACATCCGCACTCGACGACGCGCACCATCGTGCACGTCCTCCGGCACGGCGAGGTGCACAACCCCAAGGGCATCCTCTACGGGCGGTTGCCGGGCTTCAAGCTGTCGGTGACGGGCCAGGCTCAGGCCAGGTCGGTCGCGGATGCGCTCGCCGGCCACGACATCACCCACGTCGTGGCATCGCCGTTGCTGCGCGCACAGGAAACCGCCGGACCCATCGCCGCAGCGCACGGCCTGACCATCGCCGAGGACGAGAACCTCATCGAAGCAGGCAACGAGTTCGAGGGACTGCGCGTGGCCGTGGGCGACGGTGCACTGCGTAGGCCCCGGCACTGGTGGAAGCTGCGCGACCCGTTCACCCCGTCCTGGGGCGAGCCGTACCTGCAGATCGCACACCGCATGCTCGCCGCGGTCAACGCGGCCCGCGTCGAAGCCGTCGGGCACGAAGCCGTCTGCGTCAGCCACCAACTCCCGGTGTGGACACTGCGCCGCTTCCTGCAGGGCGACCGGCTCTGGCACGACCCGCGAAACCGTCAATGCGGTCTCGCGTCGCTCACCTCGTTGGTCTACGAGGGGGACCAGCTGGTCGACCTCGTCTACTCCGAGCCCGCGGGAGCATCCGACCCAAGGATTTCCGGTGCGTAGGTTTCTGCTGGGTGTGGCAGCAGCGGCCCTCGTCGCGGGTTGCTCCACCGGCACCGACGCGGTGGCGCAGGGCGGAACCTTCCAGTTCGTCTCACCGGGCGGACAGACCGACATCTTCTACGAGCCCGACGAGCGCGGCACCATCGGCGAGCTGTCCGGGCCCGACCTGATGACCGAGGGCAAGACGACCTCCCTGTCGGACTACGACGGTGACGTCGTCGTCCTCAACGTCTGGGGCCAGTGGTGCGGACCGTGCCGCGGTGAAGCCGACGACCTCGAAGACGTCTACGAGGCCACCAAGTCCTTGGGCGTCGAATTCCTCGGGATCAACGTGCGCGACGAGTCGCAGACCGCCGCGCAGGACTTCGTCGTCAGCAACAACGTCAGCTACTCCTCGATCTACGACCCGCCCATGCGCACCCTGACCGCGCTCGGCGGCGTCCCCACCTCCGTCATCCCGACGACCGTCGTGCTCGACCGGCAGCATCGCGTCGCGGCAGTGTTCCTGCGCGAACTGCTCGCCGATGACCTACGGCCCGTCGTCGAACGCGTCGCAGCCGAGGAGCCAGTGCAGCCGTGACCGAGACGATGTACCTCGCCGGGATAGGCGCGAGTTTCCAGGAAGCTGCGGCCTCCGGGCCGCTCGTCCTGGCCCTCGGAGCCTGCGTCCTGGCCGGGCTCGTCTCGTTCGCGTCGCCGTGCGTGGTACCCCTGGTGCCCGGATACCTCTCGTACCTCGCCGGAGTCGTCGGAGCCGACGCCCCGGCCGTCAGCGCCGACGAGGCAGCCGTGAAGACGAAGGTGCGCAGCGGGCGGTTGCGCGTGGCCGGAGCGGCGGGTCTGTTCGTCCTCGGATTCACGGTGGTGTTCGTTCTCGCCACCGCATCGGTGTTCGGAGCGATCTCCGTCCTGGCGATCAACCGCGAACTGCTCATGAGGATCGGCGGCGTCGTCACCATCGCGATGGGCCTGGTGTTCGTGGGACTGATCCCCGCGCTGCAGCGCGACGTGCGCTTCGAGCCGAAGCAGATCGGCTCACTGGCCGGAGCGCCACTGCTCGGTGGCGTGTTCGCGCTCGGATGGACACCGTGCCTGGGGCCGACACTCGCGGGCGTCATCTCACTCGCCGCAGGGACCGACGGCACGACGGCAGCGCGGGGCGTCGTTCTGATCGTGGCGTACTGCCTCGGTCTCGGCTTACCGTTCGTGATCCTCGCGTTCGGTTCGGTCAGCGCGCTGCGTGGCGTCGGCTGGCTACGTACACATGCACGACAGATACAGGTGTTCGGCGGAATCATGTTGATAGCGGTAGGAATTGCACTGGTCACCGGTGCCTGGGATCAATTCGTCGGCTGGGTTCGCGACGCCTTCGTCTCCGATGTGGTGTTGCCGATATGACCACCGACATCGAAGAGCGCACCGAGGCATCGCCGCCGCGCAAGCAATCCGTGCTGGGCAGGGGAGCGGCGCTGGTCCGTAACACCTGGCGCGGCCTGACCAGTATGCGAACCGCGCTGGTGCTGCTGTTCCTGCTGGCCTTCGCCGCGGTACCCGGTGCCCTGGTGCCGCAGCGCAGCCTCAACGCCGGCAAAGTCGACGAGTACATCGCCGACCGCCCGACCCTCGGCCCGATCATGGACAAGCTCGAACTGTTCGACGTCTTCGGCAGCTTCTGGTTCACCGCGATCTACGCGCTGCTGTTCATCTCGCTGATCGGCTGCATCCTGCCGCGCTGCATCGAGCACGCGAAGCAATTGCGCACCAAACCCGTTCGCGCGCCCCGCAACCTCTCCCGACTGCCGCACCACAGCCGCTACGACGTCGACGGAACACCGGAAGAGATCGCCGCGCAGGTACGCACCCAGTTGCGCGGTTGGCGCGTCGCCCAACGAACCGAGGACGGCGGAGCAGTGACGCTGTCGGCGGAGAAGGGCTACGTCCGTGAACTCGGAAACCTCGTCTTCCACCTCTCTCTCGTCGGACTGCTCGCCGCAATCGCCATGGGCAAGCTGCTCGGGTACGAGGGCAACCGCATCGTCATCGCCGACGACGGCCCAGGCTTCTGCACCTCGACCCCGGCCAACTACGACTCGTTCCGCGCAGGCAACCTCGTCGACGGCACCGACCTCGAACCACTGTGCGTGCGCGTCAAGGACTTCAGAGCCGACTACCTCGACACCGGCCAGGCCGAGATGTTCACCTCCAACATCGAATACCAGGCAGGGCAGGACCTGACGAACAACGTCTGGCGCGACGACCAACTGCAGGTCAACCACCCGTTGCGCGTCGCAGGAGACCGCGTCTACCTTCAGGGCCACGGCTACGCACCCACCTTCACCGTGACGTTCCCGAACGGCGAAACCCGCACCGACACCATCCAATGGCAACCGACGGACGCCACGACTTTCCTCTCCAGCGGAGTGCTCCGCGTCGACCCGCCCGGCGGCTTGTACACCGACCCCCTGGACCGGCGAAAGAACCAAATCGCCATCGAAGGACTGTTCGCGCCGACGGCGTCGTTCCACGGCAGCCTGCTGTCGTCGAGCTTCCCCGCCATGAACGACCCCGCAGTCGCCATCGACATCTACAAGGGCGACACCGGCCTCGACACCGGACTGCCGCAGTCGATCTTCTCGCTCGATCAGGAAATGATCGCCCAGGGCAGGCTCGTGAAGCAGGACCGCGTCAACCTGATGCCAGGAGAATCGGCGACGCTGAGCGACGGAACGGTCGTCACCTTCGACGGAGCGAAAGAATTCGTCAACCTTCAGGTCTCACACGACCCGGCCCAGACCTGGGTGCTCGTCTTCGCACTCACGATGATGGGCGGACTGCTCGTCTCACTGGTGATCAAGCGTCGCAGAATCTGGGTCCGACTCACCGCCGACGCCCAAGCACGACGTACTGTAGTAGACCTCGGCGGACTTGCACGCACCGATCAGGCGGGGTGGGGCGAAGAGTTCGACCGCCTGTGCACCCGCCTGCTCGGCGACACCTCGAAACAGGAGAACTGACCGATGCCGATCAACGAGACCCTCTCGCAGTACAGCGACTGGTCCTTCGAATCAGCGTTCACCATCTACGTGCTCGCATTCGTCCTGCTCATCGCCCAGTACGCCTCCGCCAAGGCCACGGCCGCTCAGGCGAAGGAACTCGTCGGTGCCGGTGCGCCGGTGGCCCAGTCGCGACCGGGACTGGTTGTCGAAGCCCCGAAACGACCGCTGTCCGAGCGACTCGCAGGCATGGGCTTCGCCCTGCTCGCCCCGGCTCTCGCGCTGCACATCGCCTCGGTGGTGCTCCGCGGGTTCGCCACCCACCGCTTCCCGCTCGGCAACATGTACGAGTTCGTCACCATGGCCACCGCAGCCGCCGCCCTCACCTCCGTGATCGTGCTGCGCAAGAAGACCATGCGCCCGATGCTCGTGTTCGTTCTCGCACCGATCATCGTGCTGATGTTCTTCGCCGCCACCAAGCTCTACGCCGACGCCGCACCCGTCGTCCCCGCGCTGCGCTCCTACTGGCTGCCCATCCACGTCACCATCGTCAGCGTCGGCAGCGGCATCCTCCTGGTCTCCGGCGTCGCCTCCCTGCTGTTCCTGCTGCGCATCAAGCAGCCCATCGGCGAGGAAAGCGTTGGGTTCTGGGGCAAGTTCGCATCCAAGCTGCCCGACGCCCAGGCCCTCGACCGACTCGCCTACAAGACGACCATCGTCGCTTTCCCGCTCTTCGGAGCCGGCGTCATCCTCGGTGCAATCTGGGCCGAAGCCGCATGGGGCCGCTTCTGGGGCTGGGACCCCAAAGAGACGATGTCGTTCATCACCTGGATCATCTACGCCGCCTACCTGCACGCCCGCGCCACCTCCGGATGGCGCAACACCCGCGCCGCCTGGATCAACATCGCCGGATTCACCGCCATGCTCTTCAACCTCTTCATCATCAACATGGTGGTCTCGGGACTGCACAGCTACGCGGGACTGAACTAGTTCTCGGCCGCTAGCAGCCTCCGCGCGAGACTGTCAGCTGGTAGCGTCCGATCCGGCTCGATGGGGGACACATCCGAGCTCGGATCTTCGATGTGGGACGCGAACTGGGGGGAATCGGTCATGGCCGATCGGCACGAGAACAACTGGCAACCCGTCCGGCCATTGGACGACGACGTTCCCGAAGAACACGTAGCTCGCCCCACTGAATCCGAGCCGGTCGGTGTCGTAGGGGCGGCGGAGGCCACACTCGCACCGCCGCGGGAACCCTTCAGATCGACCCCCATCACGATGCCGCCCGAAAGCATAGGCAATTCGCCCGTGCCGCAGCCCGAGGCCGCCCACGCATCGCCGCCGCTTCCCGGGTCGCGGGACGGTGAAGCCCACGGTGGCGCAGGTGGTGAGGCGGCGTCGGTCGCGGTGCCACCTGCCGGGATCGACAAGACCGTCGTCGCACCACCTAAGCCCGTGGAACCGCCGACGACTCCCGTGGCACCGACCGTGAAACCGATTCCTTCACATGCGCCGCCCGTCGCATCAGGGCCGCCGCCGTCCCAGAATCCGGTGCTGCAGAATCCGATGCCGCAGAACCAAGGTGGGCCACAAAACTATTGGGCTCCGCAGAATCAAGGTGGGCCGCAGAGCTATTGGGCACCGCAGAACCAGGGCGGCCCGCATGGGCAATGGCCGTCGGAGGGTCACTGGAATCCCCAGAATCAGTGGAACGGTCAGAATCAATGGGGGCCTCAGCCCGGCCAGTGGCCTGGGCCGGCGCATCAAAATCAGCAGCATCAAAATCAGCAGTATCGGGGTCAGCCTCAGCAGGTTCGGCAAGGCCCGGGTGACGCGTTGATCGCCGCCCCGGGAGCGGTACCGACCGTCGGCCCGAGTCGGTCGGATGAGCAGCCGGTGCCCTCGCTCGATCTCGGCAGTTCGTTGCTCGTCCGATCAGGGAATGCGCCGCCGGTGGCAGGGTGGCGTCGGGCGCTGTATCTGATGTCGCGTGGTCGTCTGAATGTGGGCAACAGTGCCGCTCAGCAGCGACGCCTGGTTCTGACCGCGGAGGTGGATCGGCCTCTCGTCGGGTGTCATCGCGTCGCGGTGCTGTCGCTGAAAGGGGGCGTGGGCAAGACCACGACGACGGCCACACTCGGCTCGACGTTCGCCGAGATCAGGGGTGATCGGGTGATCGCCATCGACGCGAACCCCGATCGGGGAACGCTGGGGCAGAAGGTGCCGGCCGAGACGACCGCCACCGTCCGTAATCTGTTGCGCGACATCGAGTCTCTGGACCGTTACAGCGACGTCAGGGCTTACACGTCGCAGAACGTGCATCGACTGGAGGTGTTGGCGTCCGATTCGGATCCGGCGGCTTCGGAGGCATTCAGCGGTGAGGATTACGATCGCGCCGTGTCGCTGTTGGAGAAGTTCTACAGCATCGTCATCACGGACTGCGGCACCGGTCTGATGCACTCGGCCATGGAAAGCATTCTCGAGGGAGCCGACACACTGGTGGTGGTCAGTTCGGGCTCGGTGGACGGCGTGCGGAGCGCGTCGGCGACATTGGATTGGCTCGATGCGCACGGCTACCGCGAATTGGTCGCCACATCGGTCGCCGTGGTCAACGGCGTTCGGCCGAGAGCTGGAAAAGTGGACCTGCACAAAGTTGTCGAGCATTTCGAGCAGCGGTGCGCTCGAGTGAGAACGATTCCGTTCGACCCACATCTCGAGGAGGGGGCGGAAATCGAACTGGATCGTCTTCGCGGGCGCACGCGGAAGGCACTGTTGGAAGTCGCGGCGGCGGTAGCGGCAGGTTTCCCCGACGCGCCCACCGCTGCCCACCGCAACTGAGAACTACCGAACCCTATTCACTGGGTTCGGTGCCTGCCTCGGTCCCGTCTTTCCCTCCGCGGCGAGCTTCACGGTTGATTCGCCACAGAAAATCGGGATCGTCATCGGGTCCGACAGTGCGGGTGGGTGGAGCCTGTGTGCTGGGTCCGAATGCCTTCCAGAACAGCATGATGACTGCCACCAAGCCGATCAACGCCAATAGATAGATCACGACGCACCTCCTACTACGAGGGTAGCCGCGATGCAACACCCTCCGCACCCGTCGAGCGTCGAAGATTCCTGAGAATGTTCGATGAGTTCGAGCGGGTGCGGAGATCGAGGGTATTTCGTACGTCAGGACGTCCGAATCAGTGGTGTGCGCCGGCTTCGGTGGTCAGAGAGGTCAGCAACTGCATGACCTCGGTCTCGCGGAATCGACGGTGCCCGCCCGGAGTGCGGAGCGATCCGAGGCGACCGGCGTGTGCCCAGCGTGTCACTGTCTTGGGGTCGACGTGAAAAAGCGCGGCTACCTGACCCGGCGTGAGAAGTGAGTCCTGAGCCTTGTGAAATGTGGGTGCGCTCATCTGTCGTGTCCTCCTACGATTCGGTTCGGTGCATATGCGTCGAACCGGAGATATCGGTCTGCTGCGTTCGAACCCCATGGTTGCACTCGAACCCCTAGGTACTCGACTGATACAAGGTTGGTAAAGGGGAGGTAATGGACAAATCGGTCACGCCGGGGGTGGGTCGAGGTGCTTGCCGAGCCCGGTAACCTGGGACCCGTGAGTGACGCGACGAACGCCGACAGCAGCGAACCTACCAGCGGAAACGGCGCGAAAGGTAGGTCGGCGAAGAAGTCTCTCGCCGTGAACCTGGGTGTCTACACCTTCGCCCGCCTAGCGCTCGTCATCGTGATCGGCGCACTCATCGTCGGCATCGGTTTACTGTTCGGCGTCGAGGTTCCGGTACTCGTCGCCGCGATTTTCGCCGTGCTGATCTCGCTACCGCTGTCGCTGCTCCTGTTCAAGAACATGCGCATCCGCGTCAACGAGTCCATCGCAGCAGTCGACGAGGACAGGCGCACCGCGCGTGCTGATCTGCAGTCGAAGCTGCGCGGTGAAGACGGCAAGAAATGACCAGGACGGTCGATCACTCGGGGTCACGGGCATGGGTCGACAATGCAGTCCGGTTGATCGAGGCCGATTCCCAGCGGAGCGCCGACACACACCTGTTGCGATACCCCCTTCCCTCGGCCTGGGGAATCTCGCTGTACCTCAAGGACGAGTCGACGCACATCACCGGCAGCCTGAAGCATCGACTGGCTCGGTCGCTCTTTCTGTACGCAATCTGCAACGGATGGGTCACCGAACGCACCACGGTGATCGAAGCCTCGTCGGGCTCCACTGCCGTCAGTGAGGCCTATTTCGCCGGACTGCTCGGACTGCAATTCGTCGCCGTGATGCCTCGGAGCACCAGCCCGGCAAAGATCGCACTCATCGAGTCCCATGGCGGGAGATGTCATTTCGTCGATCAGCCCGGCGAGATGTACACCGAGGCGCATCGACTCGCGGCCGAGCCGGACAGCCACTACATGGACCAGTTCACGCACGCCGAACGAGCCACCGACTGGCGCGGAAACAACAACATCGCCGAGTCGATCTTCGACCAACTTCGGCTAGAGGAATGCCCCATTCCAGACTGGGTGGTCGTCGGTGCGGGGACCGGAGGGACCAGCGCCACCATCGGCCGGTACATCCGATATCGCAGGCATGCAACGCAATTGGCGGTTGTGGACCCCGAGAATTCGGCGTTCATCGGCGGCTACGAGTCCGGAGACGCGTGCTACGAGACAGGGTTGTCCTCCCGCATCGAGGGCATCGGCCGACCGCGCGTCGAACCCTCGTTCGTAGGCCAGGTGATCGATCGAATGATCGCAGTGCCCGACGCAGCCTCCGTGGCCGCCGCACGATTCACCTCGGACGCACTCGGTAAACGAGTGGGCGGATCGACGGGCACCAACATCTGGGGTGCCTTCGGATTGATCGCGGAAATGATCGCAGCAGGCCGCAGCGGGAGCGTGGTGACTCTGCTGTGCGACGGCGGAGACAGGTACACGCAGACCTACTTCGACGACGCCTGGGTTTCGAGCCAGGGTATGGATCTCGACGAACCGACCGCAGCCCTCGAAAAGTTCGTTCGTACCGGGGTGTTCTGAGGAGATCTACTTGCTCACCGCCATCGACGCCGCGGCAGTTGCAGCGGCGACGGTGACGACCGCCGGCCAGGCACCGATCTTCTTGGCCAGCGGGTGCGAGGCACCGAACGCGACGAGATAGGTCCCGAGCAGCACACCGGCGCGGGCCGAGCCCGAGGATTTCTGCCACCGGGTCGTGCATGCCACACCCGCAGCGGCCAGTACGGCTCCGCCGAGCTGACGGTTGTGCGACTGCCGGGCGACGGCGAAGCCGCCGAGCAATCCACCGGCAGCGAGTGCGGACGTGGCGATCGAGCGTCGAGTGTCGTTGGTGGCCATGATCATCACCCTAGCCGCGCCTGCACCCGCAGGCTCCTCGCCAGGTGGTCTCGTTGCTCGATTACCAAGCGCCGCAGGGCAGCCGGTGCCCACTCGTGCTCGGCAAGCCAGCAGTCCGCGGCCGCCGTCGACGACTGCTGAGGGAACAGGCGGACGACGATTCGCCGTGCGATTTCGATGCTGCGCGAGGTCCACAACGACGCGATGGCTTCGAAGTAGCGGTCGTTGTATGCCTGCGTCAGGTCCGGCCGGTGCCCGGCCCCGAAGCCGGTGATGAAGGCGTCGAGAACATCGTTGGACGCATCGTCGCGCTCGGTGATGGCAGCCCACGCCCTTGCCTTGACCTCGGCGTCGGGTATCGCCGTCGACGCCGCCGTGTGTGAGGTGCGTCCAGACGACGTGTTGTCGGAGGCCAGCTCTGCATCGAGCTCGGCCGAGGTCGCGTTTCCGGTCGCGGCCAGAGCCAGCCACAACGACCAGCGCTGGTCGGGATCCAGGCGCAGACCTGGCACGGTCGACGTGCCGTCGAGAAGTGCGCGTAGGTCGGCTGCGCGGGAGCCGTCGAGTTGGGCCGCGGCCGCGGTGGCTCGCGCCCACACCAACTGGGTATCGCTCCCTGGCTCACTCGCATGCAGCTGCGTCCACGACGCCTCGAGCCACTGCCGAAGGGGTTCGCGCCGTCGGTCCTCCGGGAGGTAATGCTCGAGGGCGTACGCCACATTGGCCGTGACTGCGGACAACAGACCGATCTTGGGCTCATTCGGTGCGAATCTGGTTGCGATGTCGATGTATTCGAGTGCAGACAGCTCGGCGTCGCGGGTGGAGTTCCACAACGCTGACCACACCAGGCCCCGGGCGAGAGGGTCGACGATGCGATCGAGGTGGTTTCGCACGGTGGTACTGGAGCGCTCGTCGAATCGGATCTTGGCGTATGTCAGGTCGTCGTCGTTGAGCAGCACCAGCGCGGCCTCGGGAAGGTCGACCGGCGTTCGTTCCTCGGCGATGTCGAGTTCTCGTCGGTGGGTTCTCGTCAGATTTCCGGCTTCGTCGAGGTCGTAGAGCCCGACGGCAATTCGGTGAGGCCGCGGGTCCGTCTGCTCGATGGCATCGCCGGTGTAGCTGAGCGTGGAGACGCCGGTGGTCTGCAGCCATGCTGCAGCCCAGGTGTCGAGGTCGCGTCCGCTGGCGGTCGACATCTCGCTCAGCAGGTCCGTCAGAGTCGTGTTTCCGAAGGCGTGCGCGCGAAAGTAGTTGCGGGAGGCGGCGAAGAAGGCATCTGCGCCCACGAACGCCCCGAGTTGCTTGAGGACGCTCGCACCCTTGGCGTAGGTGATGCCGTCGAAGTTGAGCTTCGCGGCCTCGAGATCGGTGATGTCGGCGACGATCGGGTGGGTGGTCGGAAGTTGGTCCTGCAGGTACGCCCACGCTTTTCGTCGGTTGGCGAAGCTGACCCAGGCGTCGGTGAATCGGGTCGCTTCGGCCGATGCAAATGCACCCATGAAGTCGGCAAAGGATTCCTTGAGCCACAGGTCGTCCCACCACTGCATCGTGACGAGGTCGCCGAACCACATATGCGCCATCTCGTGCAGGATCGTGTTCGCGCGGGCCTCGTACTGGGCTTCGGTTGCCGCAGAACGGAATACGTACGACTCGGTGAACGTGACGAGGCCGGGATTCTCCATGGCGCCGAGGTTGTACTCGGGGACGAAGATCTGGTCGTACTTTCCGAAGGGATACGGGTAGTCGAACTTGTCGTGAAAGAAGTCGAGGCCCCGTTTCGTGATGTCGAAGATGTCCTCGGCATCGAAGTACTCGGCGAGAGACGCCCGGCAATAGGCACCGAGGGGGACAGTGAGTTCGCCTTGCGTCCAGGATGATCGGACGCGGTGATACGGGCCGGCCGCAACTGCGGTGATGTAGGTCGAGATCGGCAGGGTCGGCGCGAAGGTGGTGACCGTGTCGGCCGTGACTCCCTCGCGGTTCGACAGTACGGTCCACGTCGGCGGAGCCGTGACAGTGAGAGTGAAGGTGGCTTTCAGATCCGGTTGCTCGAAGTTCGCGAACACTCGGCGTGCATCGGCCGGCTCGTACTGCGTGTAGAGATAGACGTTGTCGTCGACGGGATCGACGAACCGATGGAGTCCTTCACCCGACCGGCTGTATCGTCCGCGCGCGCGAATCCGCACGATATTGTGCTCGGTGAGCCCGACCAGTTGAATCCGTGAGCCGTCGTAGTCGACCGGCGTGTCGATACCGTTGACGGTCACTTGGTCTACTGCCGCACCGATGAAGTCCACCCAGGTCGCAGCGGTGGTCGCGTCGAATTCGATGGTCGTCACGGTCTCGAAGGTGTCGAGGTCTGCGTCCTCTGCGCGCAGGAGATCGAGGTGAACGCGGTACTTCACCCCGCCGATGTGGCGCGATCGCCTGCGAGTTTCGGTCCGGGTCAGATTCGCGGTGCTCACCGAACCAACCCTAGGCGATCGGTTTTCACAGGGTCGGCGCGGTGAAGTAGTGGTTTCCGAGAGGGTCGACGATATGCAGGACTCCTTCCGGGAGTAATTCGGTGCGCCAGAGTTTCCGTGTTTTGAGGTTGTGGTGGAGCCGACAGCGCGGGCCGATGTTCGTCCGGATCGTCCAACCCCCTCGCTCCGGATTCTGTCGATCGAACTCGACGATGTGGTCGAGGTCGCATCGCTCCGAAGGCACGTTGCAGCCAGGATGCAGGCAGTACGGATGTTCGGCGCGAACCTGCGCGGCAAGGGCTCTGCTCGGCGCATAGGTCAGTGCCCCCGGAGGCGGAATCGCCATGCCTCCGTGGCCGTCGGGGTGTAGGGCGTGGACGCCGCGAGGGTTGTTCTCGACGATGGCACGCCAGCGTTCGATCAACGTCCCTCCGCCCGGTCTCGATCGAGTCGCTGTATCGGGTGGCGGTGCGTCGGGTCTTGGTGCGTCGGGTGCTGGTGAGACGGGTGGTGGTGTGTCGGGTGGCAGCGGGCCCGTCAGTGCCCTGCCCAGGGGCTCCCTTGTGGGGCGCTCGGACCCCGGCCGTGCGGAACCCGAACCCTCGGTGGCTGTTTCACCGGTGGCGTCGGCATTCGCATCCGAACGGTCGGGCATTACTGTCACCGGCTCACCGTGTTCGGGAGTTTCGGCATCCGCTACGTCACCCCGAGAGGTCAGGCACGTCGAGCACCCGCACAGCAGTGTCTCGCCGCGCATCAGCGCGGTCTGTGCGTCGCCCCGTCGTTGATCGTCCGAACGTGGATCCTCGGGGTGCAAACGGGAGACTTCGGCGTCGATACGCGAAAGCTGTTCGTCGGCTTCGCCATCGGTCATCACCGTGGTGAGGCTCGACAGCCCTCGTGCCCGTCGCCGAACCCGGACGCGCTTCTCGGTTCGCGCGGCACGTGTGCGTACTGCGCGGTCCCACTCGGCATCGGCCTCGACGAGCAGTCGGTCGATCTCGCGACCCAGGGGGCCCGGTGCCATCTCTCCGGCAGCTTTGAGAACCTCGGCTTCGATGGCGACGACTGTCTCCGGACGCGCATGAAGCAGATGGTCGTGGATCGTTTTGACTCGCTCTTTGTCGAGTGATCCGTTGATGAAACTGCTCCGTACGAGGGGACGCAGCTGGCGCCACATCTGAAGCTTGTTGTGAATGGCGGCGAAGGTGGACGACAATGCCGCAGCCAGTTCGCAGATCGCCGAGCTGTACAGATCCTTTTCGGTCACTCCTGTGTCCCACGGCGAGGCGCATGCCGTTCGGCCGCGAACGTAGTGGTCCATGAGCGCCAGTTCCGATGCGGCAGCGGCGTTTATCGTCCGGCGCGCACCGAGGACGTCGGCGAGCGCAGAGTGATCGTCCGCCATCCACGTCGACTCACGTAGCCCCATGTCACCCCCCAGCGACGAAGGGCCGAACACGTATTCGACCCGTTGCCGAGAAGTGTAGAACCGGGCACCGACAAGTTTTGGCGCCGATGCAGGACGGCGTCTATTCGCAGTGACAACTTCATTTGCATGCAACGCCGCTACGCTCGTCATCACGTGCAGGGCAAGCCCGGAGGCGGCGCAATGAATACCTTTCAGAAGTCGGCAGCAGCGTTCAACAAGATTTTTGTGGTCGTCATGAGGGCACCGGTGCTCGACAGGGTTCTCGGACGGTCGATGGGGATTCTGACCTACACCGGCCGCAAGTCCGGCAAGAAGTTCTCACTGCCGGTGGCATACAAGCGAACAGGCAATCACGTGAAGGTTGCGGTGGCCGTTCCGGACAAGAAGAACTGGTGGCGAAATTTCGAGAACGACGGCGGACGGGTCGATGTCGACCTCGGCGGCGTCCATCATTCCGGCCTTGCCGTGGCGACTCGCGACGATCGTGGGCGAGTAACTGTCGACATCGACTTGGAGCGCTGAGTACGTCGTAGCCGTCGGGCGTTGACGAACCCTACGATGACGCCATGAACTTTTTGATTCGGCTCGTGATCAATGCCGTTGCCATCTGGGTTGCCAAGGAATTCGTGGATGGCATCACTGTCACCAGCTCGGGGCGCGGCGACGGGTGGGACATCGTGGTGCTGCTCGGTATCGCTGCCGTGTTGACGGTCGTCAATGCGTTCATCAAGCCGCTGGTGCAGCTCATGTCGCTGCCGCTGCTGATTCTGACTCTCGGGTTGTTCACTCTCGTGATCAACGCGTTGATGCTGTTGTTGACGGGCTGGCTGTCGTCGCAGACCGGCTACGGCCTCGAGATTGTCGGGTTCGCCGCGGCGTTCTGGGGCGCGATCATCATTTCGATCGTGAACTTTTTGCTGGGCGCGTTCGTTCCCGACAAGCGCTAGGCGAAGGCCAGCGCCACTCCTGTGCTTGCGCCCCAGACGAGCATCGCCAGGCCCGAATCGCGCAGTGCCGGAATCAGTTCGAATCCGTGAGCGCCCTTGCGTACCGGGGAGTTGGCGCGTGCGGCGAAGGGGAGCGCGAGCAGGCCCACCAGCGCCCATGGAGTGCGGGCAATCAGTGCCACCGTCATCGCGAACGGCACCACCAGTAGCGCGAGATGTAGGTAGCGAGTGCGCATGTCACCCAATCGCACTGCCAGCGTGAGCTTTCCGGATTCGGTATCGGTGGGGATGTCGCGGAGGTTGTTGGCGACGAGTACTGCGCTGGAGAACGACCCGACGGCCACTGCAGCCAACACGCCGGCCCAATCGATCTGCTCGGCCTGTACGAACTGGGTGCCCAGTACCGCAACGAGACCGAAGAACACGAACACGGCTATCTCGCCGAAACCGCTGTATCCGTACGGCTTCGAGCCGCCGGTGTAGTACCAGGCACCGGCGATGCAGACGAGTCCGACGATGACCAGCCACCAGGCGCTGGTCGCTGCCAGAACCAATCCGGCCACGGCGCCGACTGTGAAGCAACCGATGGCGGCCTTCTTGACGGCACCGGCGGACGCAGCCTTCGAGCCGACCAGTCTCAGTGGCCCGACTCGTTCGTCGTCGGTGCCCCGGATTCCGTCGGAGTAATCGTTGGCGAAGTTGACGCCGACGATCAGAGCCAACGAGACGACCAACGCCAGCAGCGCCTTCCACCACACTCCTCCGTCCAGCGACAGGGCCGCGCCGGTGCCGACGAGGACGGGGGCGATCGCATTCGGGAGCGTGCGCGGTCGCGCACCTTCGATCCATTGCGCTGTGGTGGCCATGAGCGACGATCTTTCCGTATCTGTCCGACGGGTGAGAACGCGGCCGGTCAGAACGGCAGGCGTGGCAATACCGGCAACGGGATGACGGGCATCTGGACACCGGGAATCTGTGGCAGGGGCACCGTGGGTGCGGGCGGAGGTGCCGGCGGGTAGTAGTGCGGCTGCTGGTACTGCACGTAGGGCGCGGAATTTGCGGCGGCCGGCGCAGGTGCGGTGGTTGTCGGTGGGGGAGGAGGGATGTCGGGAAGCGGTGCCGGCGTGGTCGTCGTCGTGCTGGTACTCGACGGCCTGGTGGTTTGCGACACTGATTCACCGACGCTCGACGGGGTGCTCAGCGGTTGACCCTCGTCGCTGGGTCCGAGTGCCGTGAACAGTCCGATGGCGGCAATGACGCCGGCGATCGGAAGTGCGATCATGCCCAGTCGCGCCAGGGCTGGACGGTGCGAGACGAGGGGCGGCACGTGGGTGGCGTCGACGTGGGCGGCGTGCACCGCGGCACCGCCGGCGACAACGAGCTCGGGCCGGTCCGGGACCACGACCGGTAGCTGCAGGAAGCGTTCGAGGGTGGCCCGGACCAGCGGAATGTTGGACGTGCCGCCGATCGCGACGACGGCGTCGGGGTAGAACTCTGCCTCGCGGCCGAGTCGGCGAACCGTCTCGGCGGCCTGCTCGGTGGAGCGTGCGATGGACAACTCGAAGATGTGCCGCTCGAGGAGGATGTGCTCGCCATCGGGGGTGCTGGTGGTCAGGTGCGAGGACAGCGCTTCCTTGATTCCGCGGCAGAAAGCCGTCAGCGCACTGTCCTCGTCCGGAGATTGGGGCGCACGCACTATGCCGAGTCCGAGTATGTGTTCCCGGACCACCGCGTCGAAGGAGGCACCGCTCATGGCGGTGGTCCGCGCGGAACCGTAGGAGCGGCCGGATTCGACGTCCACGATGTCGACGTCGACACCGGTCTCGCCCGCGTCGAACAGCGCGATCGTCCGGTGGTGGGAGGGGAGCCCCGGGCGCAGGTACTCCATTGCCGCGCCGGTCTTGTCGATGAGGTGGACGTCGGAGACGTACTCCTCGGCCAGTGCGTCGGCGATCTGGGTGCGTTCTTCGGGGGTGCGATAGGCGACGCCGAGAGATTGGGGCGCGTCCGGACTGTCGACGATGCCGCGGACGACGCGCGCGACGTCGGATGCCGTGGGGGAGAACTGCCAGTCGTCGAATGGGGTGCCGTCGGTCCATGCACCGTCTTCGGTGGTCCGCGCCGTGCGAATGCCGCACGTGCCCAGGGACACACCCACTGACGAACGCATCGCTTCTCCGGCCTCTCCATTTCGATGACGGTGTTCGGGTCTGAAGAACTCGCCCTCATGACAGGCGACGTGGACACTGTACCGTCTCGCGGTTTGGTTAGAGGCTCGAAACAATCCGAAGGTCAGCTCTATGGAGTTGCATCATCGATCTACGATCTGGTGGCCGTCGCGCTCGCGTCCGCTGTTCGGCCAGGTCAGAGCGGGAGTGAGGTCTCCGTCAGGCCGACGCCGCCCGTGCCGCGCAGCTTTCGGAACCATTCGGTGCCGAAGGTGGAGGCGAGGTCCTCGACGGACATCTGCAGAAACGGTCCGAAGTCACCGACCTGTGTTTCGTGGGCTTCCATTGCACCCCGTTTCGCGTTCATGACGCTGGAGACGTCGACCACCGTCGTGATCTCGGTTTCCGGCAGACCGAACGTGTCCATGTCCGGCGGTGACGCCTCCTCACCCCAGTGCGGATTGGCCTCCATCAGTCGGCGCATGTGGTCGCGGTTGGTGGTGGTCTCGTAGACGAATCGAGTGTCGGCGATCTCGGTGGCGCGCTTGCCGACGACGTGAACCTGGATGTGGTCGGGGTGCCCGTAACCACCGTTCGGGTCGTAGATCGTCACGACGTCCGCCTGCTCTTCGAGCAATACGTCGGCCAACCGTTGCGCTGCGGTGTCGACGTCGACGTTGCAGAAGGCTTCCGGGTTCGCATTCTCCGGAGTACCGGCCATTCCGGAGTCGGCGTAGTGCAGCCGCACGATGCGGGAGACTCCGAGAACGGCTGCCGAACGATCCAGCTCGACGCGTCTGCGCTCGGCCAGTGTCTCGCCGTCGGTGAGGATTCCGTCTGGAAACTCACCGAGGGCACCGTCGGTCGCGGTGACCAGGACGACGCGGTGGCCGGCATCGGCGGCGAGCCGCATGACTCCGCCGGTGCCGAATACTTCGTCGTCGGGATGCGCGTGGAAGCAGACCAGAACACTCATGCGGTGAATGCTTGCATGTCGAAGAGGGTGCGGCCCAGTCGGCGGGCAAATACGATCTGCGGATGACCACACAGCGGTCGGCCGCGATTCGTTCGTATTGGCAGGACTCACGAGCGGATCGGTACTGCCGCGCACTGCATCCCGTCGGGATTTTCTTCGCTCTGGTGTTCTTCGCGCTGTCCATGACTCCGTCGCTGCTGCCCAGGGCCTGGTATCTGCAGGCGGTGGCCACCGGAATCAGCGTCGCGATCGGATACGGCGTGGGTTGCCTGATCGCGTGGGTGGTGCGGATCTGTGGAGTGTCACCCGACTGGTCGGAGCAGTGGCGTCGACGCGGGTGGTGGGCGCTGGCCGTGGCCGCGGTGGTGGTGATTCCGCTGTTCCTGATCCTGGGATCGTGGTGGCAGCAGATCGTCCGCAAGCTCGTCGGTGTGGAGGATCCCGGGAGGCCGCTGTACATCGCGGTGCTGGTGGTCTCGCTGGTGGTTGCCGTGGGAGTGCTCGCCTTGGGTCGTCTGCTGCGGCGAGCCACCCGTGCGTTGACGCGATGGGGCAAGCAGTACGTGCCGAGGCCGGTCGCGAGGATCGCGAGCGTGATCGTCGTAGCCCTGTTGGTGGTGTTCGCCGTCAACGGCGCGCTGATTCGCGGCATCGTGGCGGTCGCGGAGAGGTCGGCCTCCACTGCGGACCGCGGCAACCACGAGGGCGTCGAGAAGCCCACGGCGGCCGAACTGTCGGGTTCGGACGCCTCGAACGAGGAGTGGGATTCCCTGGGGCAGGAGGGTCGACGCTTCGTCGTGTCCGGGGTATCGCCGGACGAGATCAGTGAGTTCACCGGAAGGCCTGCGGTGCAACCGATCCGCGCCTACGCGGGCGTGGAGTCCGCGGACACCGTCGAAGGTGTGGCCCAGCGGGTGGTGGCAGAGCTCGACCGTACCGGCGCATTTTCTCGCGCCGTGCTCGGTGTCGCGACGACCACCGGGCGCGGGTGGGTGAACGAGAGCGTCGCTCGCCCTCTGGAATACCTGTACGACGGTAACTCGGCGATCGCGTCGATGCAGTACTCGTTCCTGCCGAGCCCGATGGCATTTCTGGCCGACCGCCAGACTCCCCAGGATGCCGGACGGGCCCTTTTCGAGGCGGTATACGAGGTGTGGAGCGAACTCCCCGAGGATTCGCGACCGAAGCTGGTGTTGTTCGGCGAGAGCCTCGGTGCCTACGGCGGACAGGATGCGTTCAGCGGCGCGCAGGACATGATTGCGCGCATCGACGGTGCCCTGTGGGTGGGCAACCCGAACTTCACCCCGCAATGGGCCCGCATCACCGGTGGGCGCGACGCCGGATCCCGCGAGATCCTGCCTGTCATCGACGGTGGCGAGCACGTTCGTTTCGCCAGCTCGTCCGGTGACCTCGACATCGGCGGGCAATGGGAAGAGCCCCGAATCGTGTACTGGCAGCACGCATCCGACCCCATCGTGTGGTGGTCGCCGGATCTGATCCTGAACCGGCCCGACTGGCTACGCGAACCCCGCGGCGCGGACGTCGACCCAGGAGTGCAGTGGTTCCCGTTCGTGACCTTCTGGCAGTTGACGTTCGATCAGGTCTTCTCCACGAACGTCGACGACGGCCACGGCCACAGCTACGGAGCCGACGCGGTGAACATGTGGGCCGACATCCTCGAGCCTGCCAACTGGTCCGAGTCCGACGTCGAGCGGTTGTACGAGAAAATGGCGGGCTGAGGCGTCGGCTGCTCGGTCGTTCGCCCACCCACCACCGGCGCAAATGCGCGCGCGTTTGCCGAACGCGCGCAGGTTCGCTACCTGCCGGCCGACGACTTCGCGTGCACCTGACGAACGTGCGCGCATTCGTGCGTGAGGCGTGCGTGCATTCGTGCGTGAGGCGTGCGTGCGTGAGGCGTTCGTGCGTGAGACAGTGCAGCCATGCCGTCTGTCTCTGCCGGTCGACCCAACGCTGACAACGACTTGTCTACAGTTCTCGCGCTGGAACGAGAGCTGCAGACTGCGGAGTGTCGACGCGATCGCGAGAGGCTTGCCCTCCTGCTCGCCGACGACTTCACCGAAGTCGGAGCCTCGGGAACGGTGTGGGACAAGTCGTCGATACTCGACTTGCTCGGTAGCGAAAGCTCCGTCGAGATCGAGGTGATCGAACCGATCGGACGGGTAATCGGTGCAGATTGTGTTCTGCTGCAGTGGATTTCGAGAACACCCGATGCGCGAGCTCGCAGAACCTCGCTGTGGCGACGCACGAACACCGGTTGGGAATTGGTGCACCATCAAGGCACGCCGCTCGAGTGAGCGCTCCGGGGCAAATGCGTGCGCGTTTGCTGAACGCGCGCAGTGTCGCCACCTGTTCGCTGACCAGTCCGCGCGCACCTGACAAACGCGCGCGCATTTGCGGTCTAACCGGAACCGCAGTGCTCAACTCGAGACCGCTGCGCTCGGTCGGAACTCCCGAGTCACTCAGCGTTTTTCCAGCACCGTTCGCAGTTTCGCCCGATTCAGTTTTCCCGGCCCTCGTGTCGGCAGTGAGTCGAGTATGAACAATTCTCGGGGTGCCGCGGTGATGTCCAGCGAAGCGGCGACGTGGGAGCGCAAGTCCGCCAGTGTCACCGGAGCGGAGGCGACGACTGCGACCACCACTTTCTGGCCCAGGCGCTCGTCGGGCAATCCGACGACGGCGCATTCCAGCACGGCGGGGTGGGTGGCCAGTGCAGCCTCGACGACCTGCGGCACGACGGTCAGTCCGCCGGTCGAGATTGCCTCGTCGAGTCGCCCCGAGATGCTCAGAACTCCGTCGACGATGGTTCCGGCGTCGTCGGTGCGGAACCATCCCGGTTCGGCGAAGGCCGGGTGGTCGGGCAGTCCGCGGTATCCCGAGGCCAAGGTCTTTCCACCCAACACGACCCTGCCGTCGTCGATGCGAACCACCGTGTTGCGCAGGGGAACTCCGTCGTACACGCAGCCGCCGGCCGTTTCACTCATTCCGTAGGTCCGCACCAATCGGATTCCCGCGTCGTGTGCCTTCTGTCGCAACGGAACCGGTGTTGCCGCCCCGCCCAACAACACAGCATCGAGCGAGGCCAACGCAGCCACGGCCTCGGGGATCTCGAATGCCTTCACCAACTGCCCGGGCACCAGCGACGTGTAGCGCAGGGGCCCCGACATCCGGCCGATCGCGTCGATCAGAGCGGTGGGATCGAAACCTCTCGACACGTCCATGATGACGGGCGAGGTTCCGGCGAGCACACTGCGTAGCAGCACCTGCATTCCGGCGATGTGGTGCGCGGGCAACGCCAGCAGCCACGACCCGGGTCCGCCGAGTCGCTCCTCGGTGGCCGTTGCCGACGCCACCAGCGCAGCGGCCGACAGCATCGCTCCCTTGGGAATGCCCGTCGTTCCGGAGGTCGCGACGACCAGCGCGACGCCGTCGTCGATGGGTGTTCCCGGTGCCAAGGCGTCGTGCAGGCGCTCGGTCTCACGCGGATCGTCGGCCGGCACGGGAAGCAGGGCCGGGCCGTGGCCGGCGAGCATGCGGCTCAGCCGCGGCATGATGTTCGCCGCTGCCGGTCCCGACGGAATGGATACGCTCTCGAGCACGGACTCGAGGTTAGTCGCTGGGCTCGAACCAGGACGGGCGCACCTGTCGGCCCGGCGGTTGTCACCCGACGTCGAGTCGCTGTGGAACAGTGGAACATCGTGAAGGGATCGGGCATGGACGACGCGGTGTGGGCAGCTCTGTCGTACTTCGATTCTGTCGATCCCGCGCTCGCCGCCGATGCGCGCCTGGGGTGGGACGGTCTGGTCGAGGTGTCTCCGCCCGCGGGCCCGACGCAGCATTCCGTGCAGACCTACCTGTGGATGTATCTGCGCCACGCGGCCGAGGGGCCCGATCGTGCGGTCGATATCGCCCGAGCGCTCGGCGATCTACTCGACCGCCTCGGACGCGTCGGATACGCGGAGATCGCTCGGAGCACCGTCACCGAGGAGCTCGTGCGAATCGCCGACGATGCCGTGTGGTTGCAGCACTATCGCGCCGCCACCGAACAATCGGGTATCGGTGCCGTCGATACCGATCTCGTCACCTGGCAGGACGCTCCGACCGGCGTCGAGCGGGCCATCGTCGAGAAGATCGGCGAGACGTTGGAAGTCGCGACCATCGCCGGTGAGTTCGAGCCGTCCAAGCCCGGTGGGCGACCGCTCGGCACCAACGCGCAGGCCATGCGCCGACGCGGCGTCACCGATGCTGTGCTGACGTCCGATCGAGGTAAGGACGACTCCGAGGCCGTCCTGCTCGAGCAGCTTCTCGACCACCGCATCGACCTGTGGAGCAACTACAGCGCACCGCGGGCCGAGCTCTATCTGGGGCTGCGCGAGACGCTGCACGAGGCCGCCCAGCCCGTGTACGGCTGCGTGCGCAGGCTGGAGAGCTTCATCGGATGCATCGGCGACGGTGTCGGATTGACCGACGCCGGGTATCTGCCGGACGAGCTGGTGGCGAGCATTGCGACCACGGTGTTTCCTCCGGCCGAACGTCCCCTGCACATCGGCCGCGAACTCGACACCGAGAAAGTACTGATCGTCCGACGACTCCTGATGAGGGTGCGTCTGCTGCGTCGTTCCGCCGGGCGGTTGGTACCGACGGCACGTACACGGCAGCTCAGCTCCGACGGGCTCTGGCGCGTGCTCACCGCAGGCATCGTCGGCACCGAATATCACCCGGACACGATTGCCGCCGAGGTGGTTCTGGCACGGATGATCGTCGGTCACGAGGTCACCGACGTGGACGCGACAGCAGACGACCTCGCGCGTCTGCTGCGCGCCGAAGGGTGGACCCATTCCGGCGAGGAGCCCGCTGCCGAGCACGCCGAGCCGTTGGCGCGGAATCTGATTGCCGAACTGGGTGCCCTCGGAGCGTTCGAGCCGACGGAACCGGGCGCGTCGGGACCGGGTGTTTCGGAACCGGAGCCGTCCGGTTCGGTGGCGACCGAGGAAGGCAAGCGACTCGCCGCAGCCGTGCTGCGGCATCGGCTGCTGCACACGCGCTATCCGTCGTTGTGACCGCTCCAGGTTGGGCTATCGGTCGAAACTGCAGATCCGGCACGGTTAAACTCGCCTGGATCCGGTTCCAGAACGGGCCCGGCTGGTCGTTGCGAGGTGATGCCGGTGGACGGTGAGGTCGCGGACCCCGCGCGCTCCCAGTCTCGCCGGCAGAGCGACTCCGCCCGTCGCTACCTCGATTTCGAGGCGACGACGCCTGCTCTGCGATCGACGGTCGAATTCGCCGCACGCAGCGTCGGATTCGCCATCGCACAGCTCAATGTGCTCGACGAAGACACTCAGTACACGCTGGTCAACATCGGTGGACCGCCGGTGTCCACCGTCGTGCGAGCCGACACCCTGTGCGACGACGTGGTGCGTTCCGGCGAACCTGCAGTCGTGGCGCACGGTCGCGTGCACGCCACCACTCGGCAGCGCGCCATCCTCGACGAGAACGGCATCGCGTCGTACGCGTCGGTTCCGCTGCGTGGGCGAGAGGGCCTGGTCATCGGCACCCTCTGCCTGCTCGATCGCACGCCCCGTCCGCTCTCCGGTGAGCAGATGCAGGAACTCGAACAGTTCGCGTCGGTGCTCGAGGAGCAGCTCGATCTGCATCGCCGCGTCGGATCCGGCGTCATTCGGCTGGGCAGCGACAACGACATCGCCGACTCCATCGCCGACGGTCACATCGTCCCCTGGTTCCAATCGATCGTGGACTTGCGCACCGAGGAGATCGTCGGCTTCGAGGCATTGGCGCGTTGGCACCACCCCACCAGGGGGATGGTGGTGCCGGCGGATTTCGTACCGTTCGCCGAGGCCAGCGAACTGATTATCGACGTCGACCTCAGCGTGCTCACCCAGGCCGCTGCCGAAATGAAGAAGTGGCACGTCCATCGTCCGGACCTGCGACTGACCGTCAACATTTCCGGACGCCACCTCGCCCATCCCGACGGCGTCAGTCAGCTGCAGCGTGCCATCGCGTCCTCCGGGGTGTCGCCGTCGTCGATCTCGCTCGAGCTCACCGAGACCACTGCCGTGACGCCGGGGCCGCTGCTGCGCAGGCATATCGACGACGTGCACCGGCTCGGCTTCCGGGTGTTGCTCGACGATTTCGGCTCGGGCTGGTCTTCGCTCGAACGACTGGTGACGCTGCAGCCCGACGGCATCAAGATCGACGGGCACCTGACGAGGTTCGTCGACACCGTGGCCGGACGAGCCATGATCAGGTCGTTGGCCGGAGTGGCGAAGGATCTCGATCTGACGATGATCGTCGAAGGCATCGAAAGTCGTGAACAAGCCGACGCGGCCCTCGAACTCGGTTGCACGCTGGCGCAGGGATATCTGTGGTCGCGGCCCCAGTCGGCAACGGCAGTGCTTCGCACGATCGCCGACGGCGCGAAAGACCGTTAGCGGTTGTCCTTTCGCAACGGGTGATCCTGTGGAATCTGCACCAGCACGATGGGAATCCCGTCCGGATCCTCGATCCACAGCTCGATCAGACCCCACGGCTCGGTTCGCGCCTCACGGACGATCTCGATGCCGGCTGCGGTCAATTCCTCTGTAGCAGAACCGATATCGCGTACCTGAAGCCACAGGGCACCGGAGAACGACCCCGATTCGTCACCGCGATGGTGCGCTGCGACCTCGATCAGGCCCTGCCCCGCGAAGAACACCGTCCCACCGGGGTATTCGCGACACACCGCCAACGAGAGACCGTCACGGTAGAACTCGAGAGTCCTCTCGTAGTCGACCGGCCGAAGAATTGTCCGAGAAGCGAGTATGTCCACCCCGCATGGATACCACGATCACAGATGGTCCTTCCGCAGGCTCCACTCCTGTCTCTCTCACAGTTCGGTCGTCGCGATTCGGTTGCCGCCCGCGGCCTTCGCCTCGTACATCATCGAGTCCGCGACCCGCGTTGCCCGCGTCACGATGTCGAGGTTCTGGTCCCACACGGGCGAATCCGCGTGCAGAATCGCGGCCCCAACACTGACCGTCACCGCGATGGGATCCTCGGGATCGCGAAGCGCTCGGCGTACTCCGTGGACCAGAGCATCGATGTGGAGTCGTGACGTCGACACGACGGCGAGATACTCCTCGCCGCCGGTGCGCGCGATGACGCCGTAGTCGCCCAGGTGTGCTCGCAGACGCTCGGCGACCCGCACGATGACCGCGTCGCCTTCCTCGTGGCCGTACATGTCGTTGACGGATTTGAAGCGGTCGATGTCGATCATCACCGCCGCCGAGCACTGATCCTTCTCTCGGCCGAGTGGCCACACCTCGTCGATGGCCGCGTCGAGACCACGACGATTGCGCAGACCGGTGAGCGGATCGAGCAACGAATTGCGGGCATCGTCGGTCAACATGGTGATGAGCAGATGCGACACCAGCGGAACGCCGGCGATCGCGAGCAGTACGACGTGCGTCCGGAAGATCAGTGAGGCGGTGTCGATCTCCCCACCGGAGTGCGTGGCCGCCGCGGCGACGAGCGTGCACGCCACCGCGAACACCAGGTGCGCGAGCAGCCAGCGTGGACTGAGGCAGAACGTGCAGAACGTCCCGATCACCGCGAACAGCGTGCAGGTCATGAGCGCGTCCGCGAGTGGGTTGATCGCTATCGCCGACGCCGTTCCGAGGTCGGCGAAGACTGCGAACGCCACCACCCCGAGTCGGCCGGGAAACGGTCTGGTGATCCACGCCGCGCTGACGGCCACGACCATGACTGCCAGACATGCTTTCCAGGCGACGGCGACCGGGCTGCGTGAGGTGTCCTCCGAGAACAGCGACACCACCGCCAGCACGCCGAAGTTGAGCGTCAGGAATGCCATCACCCACCGGACGATCTTTCCGGCGGGCCGGGAGTTCTGGAAGTCCGCCATCCAGCGGTAGTCGTAGGGCTGGGTGAACCAGGCGCGTACAGCGCCCACAGCACTGTGGTGGTTTCGGCGGTGCGACGTCGAAATCACCAGTGGGTCAGAAGTATCGGGGGAAGGGAGACCAGTCGGGCTCGCGCTTGTCGAGGAAGGCGTCGCGACCCTCCACCGCCTCGTCGGTCATGTAGGCCAGGCGTGTCGCTTCACCGGCGAACAGTTGCTGACCCACCAGGCCGTCGTCCTGCAGGTTGAAGGCGTACTTCAGCATTCGTTGTGCCTGAGGTGATTTCGCGTTGATCTTCGCAGCCCACTCGATTGCCGTGTTCTCGAGCTCTGCGTGATCGACAACCTTGTTCACTGCGCCCATACGGTGCATCTCCTCGGCCGAGTACGTCTCGCCGAGAAAGAATATCTCCCGGGCGAACTTCTGACCGACCATCTTGGCCAAATACGCACTGCCGTAACCACCGTCGAAGCTGCCGACGTCCGCGTCGGTCTGCTTGAACCGGGCATGCTCGCGGCTCGCGAGGGTCAGATCGCACACCACGTGCAGGCTGTGGCCGCCGCCCGCTGCCCAGCCGTTGACCAAGCAGATGACCACCTTGGGCATGAAGCGAATGAGGCGCTGCACCTCGAGGATGTGCAGGCGCCCGGCGCGGGCCTTGTCGACGGTGTCGGCGGTCTCTCCGTCTGCATACTGATAGCCGCTGCGCCCGCGAATACGCTGGTCACCGCCGGAGCAGAAGGCCCACCCGCCGTCCTTGCTGCTCGGCCCGTTGCCGGTGAGCAGCACGGTCCCCACATCGGAGCTCACCCGAGCATGTTCGAGCGCTCGGTAGAGCTCGTCGACGGTGTGCGGCCGAAACGCGTTGCGAATCTCGGGACGATCGAACGCAACCCGGACGGTCGCGTCGGACACGTGCCGGTGATACGTGATGTCGGTCAGGTCCTCGAAGCCGGGAACGGGACGCCACAGTGCTGGGGTGAAGGTCACGGGCGTCAGCTTAGTGCGGGCCGACGCCGGATCAGGGCTGGGTCCGTGCCGACCGGTCGGTGCAGCTAGCGTGCAGTCATGACCGACCCGATCGAACTGGACCGCGATTACGACCACCATGGGGGCTTCCCGCGTTTCGTGCCTGCGAAGGTGGGGCCGGAGTACGGGCAGCTGCTCGAGGCGCTGCGCACGGTACAGGACCTCGCGGTATCGACTTCGTTGCCGGCCGAGGTCACCCAGGCGGCGGCCGACAAAGCCCGGGAACTGATCGAGCTGTTGACCCCGCACGTGGTGGCCGAGGGCCGCCAGACCGCTGGGCGCGTTCCGCGTCTGCCGGGTCGAGGTTCGCTGCTGTTGATGCCGTGGATCATCGAGAAGATCGACGCCGACGGTGTCCGTAGTCGGGGCATGTTCCGTCGTTTCCATCTCGGGGGAAACTCCGCCGCGCACGGCGGCACGCTGCCGCTGCTGTTCGACGACCTCTTCGGCCTCATCCAGCACGCGTACGGCAGGCCCATCAGCCGGACGGCGTACCTGCACATCAACTACCGCAAGGTGACGCCGCTCGATACCGAGCTGGTCGTGGAGGGTGCGGTGGATCGGGTCGAGGGACGCAAAACGTTCATCAACGCCCGGCTGACCGATCTGGACGGCAACCTGTTGGCCGACTGCGAGGCGTTGATGGTGCAGCTGCTCCCGGGGCAGCAATGATTCCCCCGATCGACGATGTGCTCGACGGTGCACACGTGCTCTCGCTGCCGATGCGCACCAAGTTCCGTGGCATCACCACCCGTGAGGTGATGTTGATGCGCGGGCCCGCCGGTTGGGGTGAATTCTCACCGTTTCCCGAGTACGACGACGCGGAATCGGCCCCGTGGTTGGCGTCGGCGATCGAAGCCGCGTGGGACGGCCCGCCGAGTCCGCTGCGCCGACGCATCCCGGTGAACGCGACGGTTCCGGCGGTAGCGGCTTCGGACGTGGCGTCGGTGCTGAGCCGGTTCCCCGGGGCCGAGACGGCGAAGGTCAAGGTGGCCGAGAAGGGGCAGACCCTCGCCGACGACGTCGCCCGGGTGCGCGCGGTACGCGAGTTGGTTCCGCGGGTACGGGTCGACGCCAACGGGGGTTGGAGCGTCGACGAGGCTGTTGCGGCTCTGGCCGCCCTGACCGCCGACGGTCCACTCGAGTACGCCGAGCAACCGTGCGCGTCCGTGCCGGAGTTGGTCGAAGTGAGGCGTCGGGTGCGCGGGGTGCGGATCGCTGCCGACGAGAGCATTCGCCGGGCGGAGGATCCGATGAAGGTAGTCCGTGCAGGCGGAGCCGACGTCGCGGTGCTCAAGGTCGCTCCGCTCGGTGGAATGCGGGCGCTGCTCGAGCTCGCAGGTGAACTGGGGGAGTACGGCGTGCCGGTGGTGGTGTCGAGTGCGCTCGATTCGGCCGTCGGTATCTCGGCCGGGTTGGCCGCAGCTGCTGCGCTGCCGCATCTCGAATTCGCCTGCGGTCTGGGGACAGGCGCACTGTTCGTTCGAGACGTCGCACCCGCGCCCGAGGTGATCGACGGAACGTATCCGGTCGGCAGCCTCGAACCCGACGCCGAGGCCCTGATCGAGCTCGATGCGGACGCCGATCGCACGCAGTGGTGGATCGATCGAGTTCGGCGCTGCCACGCCCTTCTGCGGTAGTCTTGCGCCCGGTCCGCGTGGGGCCGCTGACACATCTGGGAGGAACTTCGAAGTGGTTGCTGCACTAAAGGATTCACTGCTCGACGAGTCCAAGGCCGACGCGCTGCGCGTCGATGTCCTGGCACTGATCGACGCCGAGGTCGCAGACAAGAAGGGTGCGAGCGGGCTCGCGGTCAAGGGGGGATACGGCGCGGTGAAGAAGGTCGGGCCGTCGTACATCGACAACGCGGTCTCGGCTCTGTGGCCCGATTTCGTCGACAAGCTCGACCCGTTCTGGCAGTCGTACAACGCTGCCCCGCAGGGCACGTTCGGTCAGTACCTGGCCGCCAACGGCGACGCCGCATCCGACGCACTGCTCTCGGTCACCGATGCCCGCATCGAGGAAACCGACAAGTCCGTCGTGAAGAAGTTCTACGGCAGCCTGCGTGGTTCGGCGAAGAAGAACGTCACCGAGGCACTGCCTCGGGTGGGTGACCTGGTCGCCAAGCACGCCTGAGCGGCTTCGCCGCATGTGAGTGTGGAGCCCTCGGGTCGTTCCGCGGGCTCCACTCCCACCTCGTAGCAGGCTACGAGTTTCCGTTCACATGCGCGTAGCGCTCAACCGCTCCCAGTCGGCTTCCGTCTGATCCGCGTACAGCTGCGCGAAGCGGCACAGCGCCACCTCGAGGGCGTCGGAATCGCCGGTGTAACCCGAGATCATCGACGCGCCACTGGTGCGCGCATGTCCTTTGGCCAGCAGTCGGCCCACCACCCGTGCGTAGTCGACCAGAGCGGGTGCGTCGATCGACGACAGGTCGATCGTTCCCTTCATGTTGCGGAACTGGCGCACGTAGTACTGCCGTCCGGCGATGGTCGTCCAGCCCAGCAGCGGATCGCTGACGGTCTGCAGATCCTGCTGATACTCCACGACCCGCTGGCCCTGATGATCGTGCCAGGCCGATTCGCCGTGCACGTACGGCGCGAGCACCGAGCGTCTGGCCTGCTTGAGCTGCAGAAACACCACGTCGTCCTCGCTGGTGCCCTCGAGCAGAGCCACGTACGCCCGCAGTCCGACGCTGCCGACGCCGACGACGCGGTGCGCCACGTCGATCAACGTGTATCCACCGAGCACTCGACGCCAGTGCGGGGTGAGGGTGAGCAGGTACTCGTCCAATCCGACGGCGAGAAGTTCCTCGTCCCGCGCCGAGATGCGGGTGGTGATCGGCGGCTCCTCGACGATTCTGCGCTTGCCCTCGTGCTTTTCGGTGAAGCGCGGCAGAACGCGGTCACTGGTGCGTCGACGCGCCTTCTTGGTGGCGCGTTTGATCTCCTTGCGCAGCGACCCCTCGGTGGCGTCGCGCTGCAGTTTCTCGGCCGTCAGGCGCTGGAACGATCGCGACATCAGTGGTTCGTCGGCAAGTCTGGCCACCTCGATTCGGTACGCGGACACGCAGGCGGTGACGGCGTCGCGGCACTGGTCCTCGGTGCGGCCGTTCTGCCGCCCGGCCACCCAGATGCTTGCGGCGAGGCGTCGTAGATCCCATTCCCAGGCTCCCGGGTGGGCCTCGTCGAAGTCGTTGAGGTCGATGACGAGGTCGCGTTCGGGGGAGGCGTAGAACCCGAAGTTGCCCAGGTGGGCGTCGCCGCTGATGACCGGGTTGATGCCGGTCGACGGCAACATCGCCACGTCCCGGGCCATGACGATGGCCGTGCCGCGCAGGAATCCGTAGGGGGATTCGACCATCCGCTCCAGGCGCGTCGGTATCAGCCATTCGATGCGGCCCTGGTGCGAGTATTCGATCTGCTTGACCGGGTCGGGTCGATCCGCCGGTGGGGTCCAGTCACCCAGGGAGGCGACCGGTACCTTCTCGCGGAGGCGTCGACCCAGTTCGTAGCGTTCGGCGCGGGGGAGAGGCCGGGCGCGCAGCGAGGCGAACGATGCGCTGTCGACATCTACCGAGTCGGTGACGACCGTGTGACCTTTTCCCAAGCCGGACATGTGAGATGACACTAATCCAGTGCTGTCCGGTGGCTTCACCGAACTCGGGTTCGAGGTCCTCGGCCGTGCCGACGACATCGGTGGACCTGAGTGCGTATGGGGTCGCGTCGATTCACTCGGGCCGCCCTCGCCGATAGTGCTGGACGACCTTCGCTCCCATCGGCACCGCGAACAGCATCATGAACACTCGGATCACCTGGGCGGCCACGACGAACGTCACGTTCGCACCGGTCGATGCCGCGATGGCCAACACTGCGTACACCCCACCCGGGGTGGTGGCGAGGTAGCCCTCGTATCCGCTGGTGCCCGTCGCCGAGGCCAACCACAGCCCCAACATCGCGCACCCGACGGTGACGGCGATGATGAGCAGCAACGCGGACGGCAGCACCCGCGAGATGGATTTCAGGCTCGCGACGGTGAATCGCAGACCGGCTTGCCACCCGATCACGATGTACGCCGCCCACAGCAGCAACGTGGGAACACTGGCGTCGAACGAGAACCCGAGAACGTCGGCGCACGTGGCGACGATCAGCGGGCCCAGCAGCGCCGGAGCGGGAAATCGGAGTGCCAGTGCGAGCAGGACTCCCACCCCGCCGCAGACCAGAACGAAGGCCAGGTCCACGTACAGCGGAGCGCCGGAATCGGCGAGCATCGTCGACTGACCGGGTTGTGCGCGGAACACCAGTGTCGCCACCAGCGGCAGGGTGGTGGTGACGAGAACGACCCGCAGGTACTGCACCACCGCCACGACGCGTTCGTCGCCGCCGAGTTCCTGGGCAATGGCCACCAGCCCCGACGCGCCGCCCGCGACCAGTGCCAGCGCACCGGTCAGCGAATCGATGTCCTTGCGCAGTCCCAGCAGCGCGCCCGCAGCGATGGACAACACGAGCGTTCCGACGCATGCCAGCAGCACCGGCAACCAGGCGTCGCCCAGTGAGCTGAGGGTGTCTCGCTGCACCAGCGTTCCGATCTCGACACCCAGCACCGCCTGAGCCACCATGCCGAGTCGGCGCGGCAGCGGGGCGCGCTCGGTTCCGGTGGTCGGTGCCCAGCCGGCGAGCGCGAAGATCACCGCCACCAGCAGCGCAACGAACAGTGCTGCCGACGGAATCCCCAGAGCATCCGCGCCGACGGTCAGGCCGACCGTGACGAGAATCAGCAGCGACCAGCGAATCAAGAAGGGCGCTCGATCTCACGAACCTCGGGCGGCAACCCCCACTCGGTACGGCCGAGGCGGCTGAGCGGGGCGATGGCGTCGAACTCGGGCAGTCCGTCCTCGGCCAGATATTCGGGACGCACCGACAGGGCAACGACGGTGCCCATGACGACGAAGCAGTTGCCCACCTCGACGACGCGATGCAGTCTCGCCTCGATGGCGATCGGAGCGGCTGCCACGCGCGGTGGTGTGACGACGGTGCTGGGTTCGCTCTCGATACCGAGCTCCTCGAATTCGCTGACGCCGTGATCGAAGCTCGCCGAGCTGCCGTTGACCTGATCCACCAACGGAGCCGTCGCCAGATTGACGACGAACTCGCCGGTGGCCTCGATGTTGCGCAGACTGTCCTTGCGGCTCACCGAGGTGAACTGCACGACCGGTGGTTCCACCGAGGACACCGTGAAGAAGCTGTACGGCGCGAGGTTCGCCACACCGTCGGCCGAGACGGTGGAGATCCATGCGATCGGCCTGGGGACCACCGACGCGGTCAGGAGCTGGTAGAAGCGGCGGGGGGAGACCTCATCGGGCCGGAAGACTGTACGCACACGTCAATACTGTCAAAGCCCGGTTGCGGCGGCTGACCGACGCATCTGACACTCTGGATTCTGTGAATCCGTCCACCGCACAGGCCACCGCAGTCGTCGACGAACTGGCGCGCAGCGGGATCCGAGACGTCGTGTTGTGCCCCGGCTCGCGGAACGCCCCGCTGGCGTTCGCGTTGCAGGAGGCGGATGTCGCCGGCCGCCTGCGGTTGCACATGCGGATCGACGAGCGAACCGCGGGCTTTCTGGCCATCGGCCTGAGCCTGGGCAGTGGTCAGCCCGTCCCCGTGGTCATGACGTCGGGAACCGCGGTCGCCAATCTGGGGCCTGCGGTTCTCGAAGCGAACTACGCGCGCATCCCGCTGATCGTCATCAGCGCCAACCGCCCGTACGAGATGCTCGGCACCGGCGCGAACCAGACCATCGAGCAGCTCGGTCTGTTCGGATCTCAGGTACGCGCGACGATCAGCCTCGGACTCGCCGAGGAAGGACCCAAGCAGAACAGTCAGTGGCGCAGCGCCGTCTCCCGCGTCATAGCCGCGGCGCGCGGCGCACGCTCCGGCAACGCCGGTCCGGTGCACTTCGACATCCCGTTGCGTGAGCCTCTGGTGCCTGCGATCGGCGACCCCGGCGCGCGTCCGGAGGGTCGGCCCGACGGGTTGCCGTGGACCTCGACCACGCAGGCGACATTGGACGTCCCCGTCGAACTGGATCTGACAATCGACACCGTGGTCGTCTCCGGTCACGGCGGTGCCGTGCGTCCGGAGCTGGCCGGGTTGCCGACCGTCGCCGAGCCGACCGCACCCCTGCACGGAATCCCGTTGCATCCCTTGGCTCTTGCGCAGTTGAAGCCGCGCCAGGCCGTCATCACCGGGCGGCCGACGCTGCACAGGCAGGTCTCGGCGCTGCTGGCCGATCCGGCCGTGGACGTCATTGCGCTCACCACCGGTCCGCGCTGGCCCGACGTCTCGGGCAACGTGCTGGCCACCGGTACCCGAGCAGTCACCACCGGTGCGCCCGACCCCGCCTGGATCGCCCGCTGCGCCGCGCTCTCCGAGAGGGCCGAACTGGCTGTGCACGAACAACTTCGAGAGCACCCCAAGCCGACGGGACTGCACGTGGCGGACGTGGTCATGTCTGCGCTGCGGTCCGGAGATCAACTGGTGCTCGGAGCGTCCAACCCCGTGCGCGACGCGGCCCTGGTGGCGACTCCGAACCCGGACGTGAAGGTTCTCTCCAACCGCGGCGTGGCCGGTATCGACGGCACCGTCTCGACGGCCATCGGTGCCGCGATGGCCGGAAAGCGGCGCACCGTGGCACTTCTCGGTGATCTGACATTTCTGCACGACGCAGCAGGCTTGCTGATCGGCACCGGAGAACCGCGTCCCGAAGACCTGACGATCGTCGTAGCCAACGACGACGGCGGCGGCATCTTCGAGCTCCTCGAACAGGGCGATCCGCAGTACGCGGGGGTGTTCGAGAGAGTGTTCGGTACGCCGCACGGCATGGACCTCGGCGCGCTGTGCGGTGCCTACCGCGTGGAGCATCGACTGGTCGACTTGGCCGATCTGGCAACCGAACTCACCGGGCATGCCACGGGAATCAGGGTGCTGGAAGTGACCACGGAGCGATCGGGACTGCGCGATCTACACGCGGCGATTCGGGCGCGTCTCTAGTTCTCCTGCGCTGCAACCCATTCGAGGGTCTGGCCGGTTTCCTGGTCGATCATGTCCTTGATCATCTTGTTGATCAGGTCCTCGATCTTGCCGCCCACGATGGGGATCTTCACGGTCGAGTCACCCTTGACGATCAGTTTCGCGCCGGTGCCGTTGGGGCGCAACGACAGGGTGCCGTTCACCTTCGCGGGCAAACCGGTGGTGCCGCCGATCAGCGTCCCCTCGGCGCGGTCGCCCTCGAGTGGCCCCCAGTGATCGGTGCGCGAGACGATCAGCTTTCCCTTGATCACCTTCGTGACGAAGCCGGGGAGTTCGGACGTGCCGACCTCTTCGGAGATGTCGACGGTCAGGCCACCGTCGTCGTGCTTGGTCAGCTCGTACCCGTCGGTCTTCTTCGCTTTGGCGAAGCGCGCCATCCACTGGTCCTCGCTGGTGAGTGCTGCGTGCACGTCAGCGGGGGGATTGGACGATTCGACGGTGAACTCGAAGCTGCGCGACATGAGTCCAGACGCTACCCGAGCCGAGTCGCGTCGGCTGCGAAGTAACCTGATCGCTGTGACCGATACCGACAGAGGCAGCCGAACGCTGCACAGGGCCCGGCTGGTCGTGCTGGTGGTCGCCGTCGCGATTTCTGTCCTCGCCGTGCTTCTCGTCATCGGGGCCTGGCGCAACGACGTCACCATCGACTCCGACAAGGGCACCGCCACCGCCGAGGTGCTGTCCGCGGGCAAGTTGCGCTCGGCCGTCAGCTTCATCACCCCCGACGGTGTGACGCACAACCCCCCTCTCGGCGTGCTGTACCCCACCAATCTCGTCGCGGGCCAGCGCATCGAGGTCGAGTACTACAAGGCCGACCCGGACGTCGAGTTGGTTCGCGTCGCGGGCCGCGACGCCACCGTCGCGATCGTTCCGGCCGGATCCGTCATCGTCGTCACGTGGCTGATCGCCGGTCCGGCGCTGTTCTGGTTACGTCGCAAGGAGGCCGAGAATGCGTAACGCAAAGCATTTCGTCCTCGCTGCCCTCGGTTCGGTCGCCGGGTTCGCGCTGGTGAACTTCGGAAACATTGCGTCCTCGATCGTGGTGATGGTGCTCGCCGTGGTGTTCGTTCTGGTCCTGACGACGCCGGTGCTGTATCCGCGATCTCTGTCCGACGACGCGTCGCGCAATCAGGCAACGGAGAAATCGGTGCCGTTGATCTACTGGCGTCCGGGATGCATCTTCTGCTTGCGGTTGCGGGTGGCGCTGCTGCTGCGCGGAAAGAAAGCCGTGTGGGCGAGCATCCGCCAGGACCCCGCTGCGGCCGCGCGAGTGCGATCGGTGAACGACGGCAACGAGACGGTTCCCACGGTGTTCGCGGGATCCGAACATCGCACCAACCCGGATCCGTCGTGGGTGCTCGCGCAATTCGTGTGACGTTGGCCCACACGTAACGTTGTCCATACCTGGCCGACGGCGGGGCCGCCCACACTGAGGATCGTGCGAGTAGCCATCGTTGCGGAATCGTTCTTGCCCAACATGAACGGCGTCACCCACTCGGTGATCCGTGTCCTCGAACACCTCGACAAGACGGGGCACGACGCCATCGTCATCGCTCCGGACAATCCGTCCGGTCCCAGAGCCGCGACGTGGCACGACAACGTTCCGGTGCACCGGGTGCCGTCCGTCATGGTCCCCAAAGTGAGCTCGCTGCCCGTCGGCGTCCCCGGGCTCGGCATGGTCTCGGCGATGCGCGCCTTCGCCCCCGACGTCGTACATCTGGCGTCACCGTTCCTGCTCGGAGCGGGCGGTCTGGCCGCAGCCAACCGGCTGGACGTCCCCGCGGTCGCCGTTTATCAGACCGACGTCGCCGGTTTCGCCGCCAGCTACGGCCTCGGCCTCACCTCGAAGGCCGCGTGGCGCTGGACCAGGAGACTGCACAGAGGCGCGGCCCGCACTCTGGCCCCGTCCACCTCGGCCGTCGACGCGTTGGAGTTACACGGCATTCCGCGCGTGCACCGGTGGGCCAGGGGAGTCGACGCCGGTCGCTTCGCACCCTCGGCCGCATCGCAGACGCTCAGAAATCAGTGGGGAGCAGGCGAGAAGCTGATCGTCGGCTTCGTCGGCAGGCTCGCCCCGGAGAAACACGTCGAGCGGCTCGCCGTACTGGCCGCAGACCCGTCGATCCAACTGGTGATCGTCGGCGGCGGACCCGACACAGCAACACTGCAGGCCCTGATGCCGAACGCCGTGTTCACCGGCCAACTCGGCGGCGACGAACTCGCTCGGGCGTACGCCAGCTTCGACATCTTCGTGCATCCAGGCGAACACGAAACCTTCTGCCAGGCAGTGCAGGAGGCACTTGCCAGCGGCGTCCCCGTCATCGGACCGGACGCGGGAGGCCCGCGCGATCTGGTCTCGCACTGCCGCAACGGATACCTGCTGCCGGTCGACAAGTTCACCGAACTGCTGCCCAGTGCCGTCGGAGCGCTCGCCGAACCCACCACCCGCGCCCGCTTCGGCGACGCGGCCCGCAAATCGGTACTGCACCGCACCTGGCCTGCCATCTGCGACGAGCTGATCTCGCACTACTACGACGTGCAAGGCATCACAGCGTCGCGGGTGCAGAAGATCGCTTGAGTAGTCTGGACTTCGTGGCCCAGACATCACGTGCAACCCTGGCAAAAGAGCCCCACGAGGTGGCGTCGATGTTCGACGGCGTCGCCCGTCGATACGACATCACCAACACGGTTCTGTCGTTCGGACAGGACCGGAGTTGGCGCAAACTGACTCGGCGCGCCCTCGATCTCAAACCTGGCGAGCGGGTACTCGACCTCGCCGCAGGCACCGGCGTCTCGACCGTCGAACTCGGGCTCAGCGGAGCCTGGTGTGTGGCCACCGATTTCTCCAAGGGCATGCTGCAGGCAGGACTGCAGCGAGGCGTTCCGATGGTCGCAGGCGACGCAATGGCGCTGCCCTACGCCGACGCCAGCTTCGATGCCGCCACCATCTCCTTCGGCCTCCGCAACGTCTCCGATTTCGACGCAGGTCTGCGCGAGATCGCCCGCGTCACCAAGCCCGGCGGCAGGCTCGTCGTCTCGGAGTTCTCCACGCCGGTGTTCGGACCGTTCCGCACGGTGTACATGGAATACCTGATGAAGGCGTTACCGAAAGTCGCTCGCGCCGTGAGCAGTAACCCCGACGCCTACGTCTACCTGGCCGAGTCCATCCGCGCGTGGCCGACGCAGGAGCAGTTGGCGCAACGCATCGCCGACGCCGGTTGGACCGACGTGCAGTGGCGCAACCTCACCGGTGGAATTGTGGCTCTGCACAAGGCAACTCGGCCCTGACGCGATTCAGGTAAAAGGCGGTCGGGAATCGATTTTCAGTGATCCGCTTCCCGATGCCCGCCAGGTGCGGGCGACGAGGTCGCTGTCGGCTTCGGTGATGAGGTTGCCCATGCACCGGACGGCGACTTTCATCAGTGCCCGCGAGCGCATGCCCACCGGTCCCGCTGCGGGCAGGAATCGAGGCACCGTCAACAGTCCGGCGAGGCGTCGAGCGATGGAGAAGGACTGCCCGTAGTGCTCGCGGAGCAGGGTCGGCCAGGCGTCGGTGAGATCGGGGTGATCGAGCAGGTCGACGACCATGCGACCGCCTTCGAGTCCGTAGTCGATGCCCTCGCCGTTGAGTGGGTTCACGCAGGCTGCGGCGTCGCCGATGATGGCCCAGTTGGTGCCTGCGATTCCCGAGACCGCGCCGCCCATCGGCAGCAATGCCGACGCCACCGAGCGCAACTCCCCGCCGAGGTCCCATTCGCCGCGGCGCTGGTGGGTGTAGAGGTCGAGCAGTGGCCGCAGCGCTCCGGGTGCCGGCCTCTTGGCGGTGGCCAAGGTGCCGACGCCGATGTTGATGGTTCCGTCGCCCAGCGGGAAGACCCAGCCGTAGCCGGGTTGCAGAGTGCCTGCGGCGTCGCGTAATTCGAGGTGCGAGCTGATCCATTCGTCGTCGCTGCGGCCCGAGTCGATGTAGGCGCGGGCAGCGACGCCGAATGCGGTGTCGCGATGCCATTGCCGCCCGAGTTGCTTGCCCAGGCTCGAGCGGACACCGTCGGCGACGATCACTGTGCGGCAGGAGATCTCGTGTGCGCCGGCGGCGGTCTGCAGGGTTACCGAGCGGACCGAATTGCCGTCGCGGGTGACGGCGACAGCCTTCGCTCCCTCGGCCATCACGGCTCCGGAGTCGACTGCGGCGACGCGAATCCTGTCGTCCAATTCGGTTCGGGGAACGGCACTTCCGACGGTGGGAAGGGATTTGCTCGGCCATTCGAGTTCCAGTTCCTGCCCGAATCCGCTCAGTCGCAGTCCTCGGTTGCGTGCTTTGCCGCGCACCCACTCGCCCAGACCCAGCTGATCGAGCTCGGCGACGGCACGTGGAGTCAACCCGTCGCCGCACGTCTTGTCGCGGGGGAACACTGCCGCGTCGGCCAGGACGACGTCGCGGCCGGATCGCGCGGCCCATGCCGCAGCGGACGATCCTGCGGGGCCCGCGCCCACGACCAGAACGTCGGTCGCGGTGGGTGGGGCCGGGTGGGAAGAGGTCACGTGTTCCAGTATCCCGATTTCTACGAACGGGTGCGTCGAGGGCCTTCGGTCGACGCCGTGTGAAGCGTCACCTGTGGTCGGTGACACCGTCCCACCGGTGTGCACGCTAGGTTCACTACGGTAGAAGGCGAGCAGTGGCGCTTCGCCGCTGCCGCCGGCATGTCGACGACAGGACAGGGACCAACATCGTGAGTACAGACGACGCTGCCGTAGCAACGGTCGTTGCCGGAGTCGACCTGGGTGACCCGGAGCTCGCGCGAACCGTCGCCGACGGCCTCGCACGCGTCGAAGAACTGATGATCAGCGAGCTCTCCGACGGTGAGGAGTTCCTCACCGAGGCCGCTCTGCACCTGGCCAAGGCCGGCGGAAAGCGCTTCCGACCCCTGTTCACCGTGCTGACCGGTCAGCTGGGACCGTCGCCGACCGATCCGGCGATCGTCACCGCGGCCACGGTCGTCGAGCTGGTTCATCTGGCGACGCTCTATCACGACGACGTCATGGACGAGGCGTCGATGCGTCGAGGTGCCGAGAGCGCGAACTCACGCTGGGGCAACAGTGTGGCGATCCTCGCAGGCGACTACTTGTTCGCGCATGCGTCTCGTCTGGTGTCCACCCTCGGACCCGACGCCGTCCGCATCATCGCCGAGACCTTCGCAGAACTCGTCACCGGTCAGATGCGCGAAACCATCGGGGCCAAGAGCACCGACGATCCCGTCGCGCACTACCTGAAGGTCGTGTGGGAGAAGACCGGATCGCTCATCGCCTCCTGCGGACGCTTCGGCGGAACGTTCAGTGGCGGCGACGCCGAACATGTGGGACGCCTCGAGCGCCTCGGTGACGCCGTCGGTACCGCCTTCCAGATCTCCGACGACATCATCGACATCTCCTCGGCAACCGAGCAGTCCGGAAAGACTCCCGGCACCGACCTGCGGGAGGGTGTACACACTCTGCCGGTGCTCTTCGCGCTGCGCGAGGAAGGTGCCGACGGCGATCGGCTGCGCGAGATCCTCGCCGGTCCGGTCACCGAAGATGCGCTGGTGACCGAGGCTCTGGAGCTGCTGCAGCGCTCACCCGGCATGGTCTCGGCAAAGAAGACACTCGGTGAATATGCCGCGCGGGCACACGCAGAACTCGCCCTGTTGCCGCAGGGGCCGGCCAACGATGCCCTCGGCCGCCTGGTGAACTACACCGTCGAGCGCGTCGGGTAGTCGGCTCGGACTTCGGGCCGGGAACTGCCG
This sequence comes from Rhodococcus sp. IEGM 1370, assembly GCF_033142325.1. NCBI lineage: Bacteria > Bacillati > Actinomycetota > Actinomycetes > Mycobacteriales > Nocardiaceae > Rhodococcus > Rhodococcus sp. IEGM 1370. The sequence continues at coordinate 166,850 of NZ_JAWLRY010000004.1, forward strand.
GTCCAGGTGTTTTCGTTGAATCGGGTAGGAAGACCCGGTACGAGGAGGCATCTTCAGTCATGAACGGTTACGCGAACGGTGCGAAGACTTTCGGCCTGTTGGTCGGGATGTCGGCGCTCATCGTGTTCATCGGTTCGCTGTTCGGTAACGCAACCATTCTCATCGGCTCCATCGTGTTGGCAGTCGGCGTCAACGGCTATGCGTACTTCAACAGCGCGAAGATGGCCCTGCGGTCGATGCATGCGGTCCCGGTGACCGAGCTCGAGCAGCCGGCGATGTATCGCATCGTGCGCGAGTTGGCGACGGCCGCTCATCAGCCGATGCCTGCGCTGTACGTCAGTCCCACCAACAACCCCAACGCGTTCGCCACCGGCCGCAACCCCCGCAACGCTGCGGTGTGCTGCACCGAGGGCATTCTGCGGATCCTGGACGAGCGGGAACTGCGCGCGGTGCTCGGGCACGAGCTCTCGCACGTCTACAACCGCGACATCCTGATCTCGTCGGTGGCCGGTGCGATGGCGTCGGTCATCTCGGGTCTGGCGAACCTGGCCTTCTTCGCCAACATTTTCGGCGGACGTGGCAACGGGGGCCCGAACCCGCTCGCGTTGCTGCTGGTGTCGATGCTGGGGCCCGTTGCGGCCAGCCTGGTTCGCCTCGCGGTCTCTCGGTCGCGTGAGTACCAGGCCGACCAGTCCGGGGCCGAGCTGACCGGTGACCCGTTGGCGCTGGCGTCGGCGCTCCGCAAGCTCGAGCAGGGAGTGCAGCTGGCACCGCTGCCGCCCGAGCCGCGGTTGGCGGCCGAGTCGCATCTGATGATCGCGAACCCGTTCCGCATGGGCGACAAGGCCGGACAGCTGTTCGCCACCCACCCGCCGATGGCCGACCGCATCGAGCGACTCGAGCGGATGGCCGGCCACCGGCCGTACTGAGCGGCTGCGCCGCATGTGAGCAGAAACTCGTAGCCCACTACGAGGTTTCGTTCACGTGCGGCGCAGGAGTGGAGCCTGCGGAACGACCCAGGTGAGAAGCCGCTCTACCGGTAGTTGACGAACTGCAGCGCGATGCCGAAGTCCTCGTTCTTGAGCAACTGCTGGATGGCCTGCAGATCGTCGCGCTTCTTGCTGCTCACGCGCAGTTCGTCGCCCTGGATCTGCGCCTTGACGCCCTTGGGGCCGTCGTCGCGGATCTTCTTGGAGATCTTCTTGGCGTTCTCGGTCGTGATGCCCTGCACCAGCTTGCCGGTGACCTTGTAGACCTTGCCGGACGCGGCCGGATCGTTGGTCTCGAAGGCCTTGAGAGAGACGTCCCGTCGGATCAGCTTTTCCTTGAACACGTCGAGGGCGGCCTTGACCTTCTCCTCGGATTCGGAGGTGATGACGATCGTCTCCGACTCGCCGCTACCGGACCATTCGATGCTGGTGTCGGATCCGCGGAAGTCGAAGCGGGTCGCCAGCTCCTTCGCGGCCTGTCCGACGGCGTTGTCCACTTCCTGTCGGTCGACCTTGCTCACTACGTCGAAGGACGAATCAGCCACTTCTCACACTCTCCAGTCGAATCGAAAATTTGATTTGGCGGTGGTGTCGGTCCACATCCCGCAGGGACTTTATCGGCCCGCTACCGACCGTATCCACCCGGTTTGCGTTCCGGGGGGACGTTCGTTGTATTCTTCTCACCGCGCCGAAGAGCAGTACGGGCTTCGATCGCATCACGGCAGATTGCCCGAGCGGCCAATGGGAGCGGACTGTAAATCCGTCGGCTTATGCCTACGTAGGTTCGAATCCTACATCTGCCACACCTGGAACCCCGGCGAGGATTTTTCTCGCTGGGGTTTCCATGTGAAGAGGGACAGGAACGGCTCGCTGACCACGCAATTTGGTAGTCGGCGCTCCGAATGTGTAACCTCTTGAAGGCTTCAGCGCACGGCTCGATGTGTTCTGATCCCGCCCCCTTAGCTCAGTCGGTAGAGCGTTTCCATGGTAAGGAAAAGGTCAACGGTTCGATTCCGTTAGGGGGCTCGCTGGATTGGATGGCTCGACGTCGCGTTCCCCGCGTGGGATGGTGGACGGTGAGCACCTGAGGCGGTGTAGCTCAGTTGGTAGAGCAAACGACTCATAATCGTTGCGTCGCCGGTTCAAGTCCGGTCACCGCTACACAGTAGGCAAGCACGACCAGTAGCACTCATGAACAGTCCTGATTGACCCTGATCAGATTTACCCGAAAGTAGGCGTCCAGTGGCCTCCTCCACCGATGTGCGGCCCAAGATCACCTTGGCCTGCGAGGTTTGCAAGCACCGCAACTACATCACCAAGAAGAACCGTCGGAACGACCCCGACCGCATCGAGCTGAAGAAGTTCTGCTCCAACTGCGGAACGCATCGGGCGCACCGCGAATCTCGCTAGTCTGCTCGGCTCGCTGGTTCGCAGTTCCGATTTTTCGTCGGCGCCCGGCGTTAGGTCGCATTTTCTTCCCTAACGGCTCTTGCGTCCAGGGTAGAAAAGGTCTCCACCGTGTCACAAGCTCCACATGACGTACCGGCCATGGATGCATCCGCTCACGCGGCGTCCATGGTCGGTTGTCATTTCCGCGTCGACGACTTCTACGAGGTCGGCCGCGAGAAGGTTCGTGAGTATGCGCGTGCCGTCCAGGATTTTCATCCCGCGCACCACGACGAGGACGCAGCGAAGGGCCTCGGTTACGACGGTCTCCTCGCGCCCTTGACCTTCGTTTCCCTGCTCGGGATCATGTCGCAGACCCGGATGTTGCAAGAGGTCATCACGGGTTACGACCCGAGTCAGATCCTGCAGACCGATCAAAAACTGGAGTTCCATCGCCCGATCCAGGTCGGCGATCGAATTTTCTGCGACGTGTATCTCGAGTCGTTCCGGCAGATGGGTGGCAGCGACATCATGACCACCAAGAACATCATCACCGATCAGAACGGCGACCTCGTGCAAACCACGTGGACGACGATCGTCGCGCGAACCGGCGGGGAGATCGACGAGAACATCGCCCATGCGGTGAAGGAAGTGATCAGGCATGGCGCTTCGTAACTTCGACGACGTATCGGTCGGGGACGAACTGCCTGAGCGAGTGGTGTCCCTGACCCGCGGCGACCTGGTCAACTACGCAGGCGTGTCCGGCGATCCCAACCCGATCCACTGGAGTGACGAGGTCGTCGCGCTGGCCGGATTGGACGACGTCATCGCGCACGGGATGCTCACGATGGGCCTCGGTGCCGGTTTCGTCACGTCGTGGCTCGGCGACCCGGGTGCGGTCACCGAGTACAACGTGCGCTTCACCAGTGCGGTGTTGGTCCCGGCCGATGCCCCGGCGTCGGTGGAATTCACCGGCAAGATCAAGTCCGTGGACGCCGACGAGCGAACCGCGATCGTCGCCATCGTCGCGAAGTCCGCGGGCAAGAAGATTTTCGGGCGAGCGACCGCAACGGTGCGCTTGGCCTGAGCATGGTCGATCCGGCGGAGGTCGTTCACCGCCGGGACGACGGGATTTATCTGTTCCGAAGGGTGTGCAGTACACTGAGATTTCTGGGGTAATTCGGCGCTCCGCGCTGCCCGCGTCCTCCTCCGGAGGTTGCGTGGGCCGTGTAGTGCCGGATGGACACCAGAGCGGCCGAGAAGTTTCGGCCGAAGGGGCGTAGCTCAATTGGTAGAGCAACGGTCTCCAAAACCGTAGGTTGCAGGTTCAAGTCCTGTCGCCCCTGCCCAAGGTGTCAGCAACTGAGAGGAACGACGTGAGCGAGGAGCGCGGTAAGCGCGACGGTCGATCGGAGGAGGAGTTCGAGAACTCCTCGGCTTCGGGCGACGTCGCACCTGGCTCCGAGGGCCGTCCTTCCGATGCTGACACCACTGCCGGTGAATCCGCTGCAGACGCCGTGGTACCCACCGGCAAGCGATCCACCAGCAGGTCCCGCGGTAGCGCTTCGGGCGTGTCGATGTCCAAGGCTCCGGCCGCATCCACCGCGCCGGCCAAGACCAAGACCGGCAGGACTCGATCGGGCAAGGTCAAAGCCGACAAGCGGCCGAACGTGTTCATGCGTCTGCTGCAGTTCTTCCGTGAGGTCGTCGCCGAGCTTCGCAAGGTCATCTGGCCGAACAAGAAGCAGATGGTCACCTACACCAGCGTCGTGCTCGTCTTCCTGACGTTCATGGTCGCGTACATCAGTGGCCTCGACCTGCTCTTCATCCAGGGCGTCGGCTGGCTGTTCGGCTGACCGATCGCAGCTGCGTGACTTATCGACGATCGAACCGAGCAGGAAACTAGAGAAAGGGTGCTGACGTGAGCACGCCGCACAACGACGCCACCGAAGTGGCCGCATTCGACGCCGATGTCGAGGCGACCAAGCAGGGCCTCGAAGCGGAGCAGGCCGCTCAGGACCGCGAAACCGACGAAGCCATCAAGGCCGACGTTGCCGCTGCCGCCGGTGAGGACGTTCCCGCCGAAGACGGCGAGGCAGCCGACGCCGACGTGACAGCCGAGCCCGAGGATCCCGTCGCCGAGATGAAGGCGGCTCTGCGCCGCGCTCCCGGTGACTGGTACGTCATTCACTCGTACGCCGGCTACGAGAACAAGGTCAAGGCCAACCTAGAGACTCGCGTGCAGAACCTCGACGTCGGCGACTACATCTTCCAGGTGGAAGTTCCCACCGAAGAGGTAACCGAGATCAAGAACGGCCAGCGCAAGCAGGTCAACCGCAAGGTTCTGCCCGGTTACATCCTCGTGCGCATGGAACTCAACGACGAGTCATGGGGAGCGGTTCGCAACACTCCCGGCGTCACCGGTTTCGTCGGTGCCACCTCGCGGCCGTCACCGCTGACCATCAACGAGGTCGTCAAGTTCCTCATGCCGCAGGAAGGTGCCAAGAAGGACGCGAAAGCGACCGCAGGCGCAGCCGAGCAGGGCGGCGACACCACGTCGAAGCCGACCATCGAGGTCGACTTCGAGGTCGGCGAGTCGGTCACCGTCATGGACGGCCCGTTCGCCACGCTTCCCGCCAGCATCAGCGAGGTCAACGCAGAGCAGCAGAAGCTCAAGGTGTTGGTATCGATCTTCGGCCGTGAAACACCGGTCGAGCTCGGCTTCACTCAGGTCTCCAAGATCTAGAAGCCGACCACAGACTTGCAGTAGCAACCGCAAGAAACCCGAGCGAATACAAGGAAAAAGAAATGCCCCCGAAGAAGAAGAAGCTAGCCGGGATCATCAAGCTTCAGATCCAGGCCGGTGCCGCCAACCCGGCACCGCCCGTCGGCCCCGCACTGGGCCAGCACGGCGTCAACATCATGGAGTTCTGCAAGGCGTACAACGCCGCGACCGAGTCGCAGCGCGGCAACGTCGTGCCGGTCGAGATCTCGGTCTACGAAGACCGTACGTTCGACTTCAAGCTGAAGACTCCTCCCGCTGCCAAGCTGCTGCTCAAGGCCGCAGGCGTGGCGAAGGGCTCCGGCGAGCCGCACAAGACCAAGGTCGCCAAGGTGACCATGGATCAGGTGCGCGAGATCGCCAAGACCAAGCAGGAAGACCTCAACGCCAACGACATCGATCAGGCCGCGAAGATCATCGCCGGCACTGCTCGCTCGATGGGCATCACCGTCGAAGGCTGATTTACCCGCCCAGCAGGAGCGGAGCCTGCAGAGCGACCGTTCCAGTAGGAGCGGAGCCTGCGGAGCGACCAAAGACACAGAACGTGGGAGAGCCGGCCAGGCTCGTCAACCACACTGAACTCGAACGAAGGACAGTAAGACATGGCAAAGCGCAGCAAGGCCTACCTCGAGCAGGCCGCGAAGATCGACCAGGACAACCTCTACTCGCCTCTCGAAGCCGCGAAGCTGGCCAAGGAGACCGCGTCGAGCAAGTTCGACCCCACCGTCGAGGTCGCAGTGCGACTCGGCGTGGATCCCCGCAAGGCCGACCAGATGGTGCGCGGCACCGTCAACCTTCCCCACGGCACCGGCAAGACCGCTCGGGTTATTGTTTTCGCCGCTGGTGAGAAGGCTGCAGAGGCCGAGGCAGCAGGAGCCGACGTCGTCGGTGCAGAAGATCTGATCGAGCGCATCCAGGGCGGATTCCTGGACTTCGACGCCGCGATCGCCACCCCGGATCAGATGGCCAAGGTCGGCCGTATCGCCCGTGTCCTCGGACCGCGTGGCCTGATGCCGAACCCGAAGACGGGCACGGTCACCAACGACGTGACCAAGGCCGTCAACGACATCAAGGGCGGCAAGATCAACTTCCGCGTCGACAAGCAGGCCAACCTGCACTTCGTCATCGGCAAGGCCTCGTTCGACGAGACCAAGCTGGTGGAGAACTACGGCGCAGCACTGGACGAGATCCTGCGTGCGAAGCCGTCGTCGGCCAAGGGCCGTTACGTCAAGAAGGTCACCGTCTCGACCACCACCGGACCCGGCGTCCAGGTCGATCCGAACCGCACGCGCAACCTCCTCGAGGACGACGCGAACGCGTAAGTCAGCTCAGCACTACCACGAAGGCCGGCCCCGATAGATCGGGTGCCGGCCTTCGTCGTTCGTGGAGGTGCCTACGCAGCCCGCGTCCGAGCGAAGTTCGCCAGGATGATGCCCGCGATGCGGTCGATCAGTGCGGCGGGCAGGTCGTGGGCCATACCGTCGATCAGCGTCAGTTCGGCGTCGGGGACAGCGCGGGCGATGGCCTTCCCACCCGACGGCCGGACCAGTTTGTCGGCGGTGCCGTGGATGACCGTGGTGGGAGCGGTGATCTTCTTCGCGTAGGGCCGCAGACTGCCGGTGCCGGTGATGGCGGCCATCTGCCGGACGACACCGGACGGGTTGTAGTTCCGCTCGTACATCACCTGCGCGATCTCCAGTTGCTCCTCGGGCGGAGTGCGGTAACCGGGGGAACCGATCGCGGCGAGCGTCTTCGCCGAGTGCGCGATGATCTCGTCCTTGGTGGCGTCCTTCCCGACGCCACCGATGAGCGGCAGCAGCGCGCGTGGATCGGGCGGTGGCAGGAACGGTTCGTTGGTGCTCGAGAAGAGGATGCCGACCGACTTCGTTCGTTCGGGATAGCGTCCGGCGAAGACCTGGGTGATCATTCCGCCCATGGAGGCACCGACGACGTGCACCGAGTCGATGTCGAGGTGGTCGAGCACTCCGACGGCGTCGGCCGCCATGTCCGTGATCGTGTAGGGCACGTCCGAGGACATCCCGAACTCGTGCCGGATCAGGCGAAGAATCTGGGACCCTCGCACTTTCTGCCCGGTCATCTTGGTGGACAACCCGATATCGCGATTGTCGATTCGGATGACCCGGTAGCCGGCGTCGACGAGACGGGTGCAGAAGTCCATGGGCCACAACGTCAATTGCGCGGACAGGCCCATGATGAGCAACACTGCGGGGTCGTCGATCGACCCCATGTCCTCGTACGCGATCTCGACGGAGTTCGTCGGCGCGACACCTTGTTCGATTCTCATGTTCTCGTTCCTACCAGCCGGGCTCACCGAGTACCGGAACCACCAGGTAACTCGGATTCTGCGGATCGATGTCGATGTCCTGTCTGCGCAGTCGCGTACGCACCAGATCCGGCAGGATCGGGATGAACCGCGGTGTGTCGGTGGCGAATACGCTCACGCGCAGGCAATGGCCGGATGCGATGACGGCCTCGGTGGTGAGGATGTCGATGTCGAGAGCGATGGGTTCGCCCATGGGGACCGGGAGCAGCGCTGCTTCGGTGAGTGGATGGTACGGGCGGGTGTAATCGCCGTTCGGGGCGAACAGTGATCGCTCGTCGTCGACGGCTCGGCGGGAGGCGAGCAGGGCTCCGTTGCTCAGGACGATCGATCGACCGCTCGGGGCGACGTCGCAGATCATGATGGCCCACATCGCTTCCGGTGCATGGCAGACGACGCGCAGGTGCAGGTTCATGGGGCCGGACAGCACGGTGTCCGACTCGGCGGGTGCGGTGGTGAAGGTGACTGCGGCCCCCTCGGCGAATCGATTGTCGTAGGTGAAGCCGCCGCCCAGGACTGCCGTCACGCCGGCGAGAACCTGTGTGGTGTCACGAGATACGACGGCTCGCAGTGACGGGCGAACGGTCAGGACGTCGGATTCGGCGGCCGGCTCGCCGGTGAGGCGGCCGTCGGCGACGGCATGAGGGGCGGTGCCGGACGCCGCTGCCGACAGGTACAGCCTGCGTGGTTGTGCCCGGGGAGCCGGAAAGCGTCCGTGCGCAGTCCAATTGCCGCCCTGCTGACGAAGGGTGACGGGGCCGTAGTTCTCGATTCCGTTGTCCACGTCGCGCAGCCATTTGTCGAACCAGGCGCGCTCCAGTACGTCGAGCCGAGGCGGAAATCCTGGTTCGCCGAAGCCGATTCCCGGGTTGCCGTGGTAGCCGTCGCCGACGAGCAGTTGCTTGAATCCGCGTTCGAGGGGCAGCCGGTTGTAGATGTCCGGTGCGGAGCCGCCGAAGATGTCGTGCCAGCAGCCGTACAGGAATGTCGGTGCCGCGATGTCTTCGATGACGGCATCGATGGTGTCGTAGTACGGGTCGTCGTAGATGCGCGGATCATTGCCTGTGACAAAGCCTTTGGCGAGATCGAGCAGGTTGGTGGCGGGGGTTCGAGTGCGATCACGAAGCCAGGCGAACGTGTCGATTCCGCCGACCGCGGGCGCCCATTTGAGCCCGTTGACGGCCGTGAGCCACAGTGGGATGAACGCCGAGGTGGCCCCGCCGGTAGCGAATATCTCACGCACGATGTCCACCGAGCCTTCGACGGCGAAGATCGCGTCGAGCCCGGCGGGTCGTTTGGCTGCGGCCTGCAGCGCGTTGATCGCCGAGTACGAGATGCCGGCCATCCCGATCCTGCCGTTGCACCAGTACTGGCGTCGCGCCCACTCGATCACTTCGAGCGAGTCGAGCTGTTCGCGCGGGCCCAGCACGTCCCAGGTGCCCGAGGAGCTGCCGGTCCCTCGGACGTCGACGATCATCTGGACGTAGCCGCTGCGGACGAGGTGACGGTTGACCGACAGCAGGTCCGCAGCTCCGCCGGCGACCACTCGGGTGATTTCGGTGATGCCGTCGAAACGGGTTCCGGTGAGGTCGAACGCGGACGAGAAGGCTCTGATCGCACGGCCCAGAACCGGGGTCTCGAGGATGGTGTCGATGCCTTTGATCAGCAGCTTGTTGTAGGGCGTGAGGTTCAGGACGGTAGGAAACGTGTCGTCGATTGCCCGTCCCGACGCGTCCGCGGGGCGAAAGACGTATGCGCGCAGCGCAGTTCCGTCGCTCATCGGAATGCGCACGTTTGCCGTGATGGACACTCGTGGGTACCGCGGTTCCGCACGCACGATTGCCGCCCATGCCGCCGCTGCGTCGCCGCCGCTGGGGTCGCGTGCGGGTTGCAGGAGGGGGTGGGGGTGTACTGCCGTCATGGGAAACGATTAGACCGTCGAAGGGCCTCGTTTGTCTCGTGGAACGCACATCACCGGTGATTTCACCGACCGGCACAGGGCGATTTGCCGACTTCGATTGGGAACACTCTCAACGCCGGTTGAGTGCCGCTGTGGGGGTTCCCAGACTTTCCCGGTCACCCGGTTATGAGCCCGCGTCATTGCTAACGTCTGCCCGTCCGAGTGATGTGGGACACCGACCGTTGCAGGGGAGCGCGAATGCACGTAGAAGCACTGTTCGGAGACGGATCGTTGCGTCCGATCTGGCCGCACGCAGATGCACTGATCACCAACGAATGCCCGGGGCTTCGTTTCGCCGGGAAGTATGCCGACGTCGTCGCGCTGAGCAACGGTGATCCGACGGCGCTGCGCCCGTTCATCGACGAGGACACTCGCCGCCGCGTGGCAGGTATGGCAGCACCGCGTACCGACACCGCGCTGGTGTTCGGGGCCAACGGCTTTCTCGGTGCTCACCTGATCGGCCGTCTCACTCGTGATGCCGCCGTCGAGGTCGTCTACGCGATGGTTCGTCCCACCGAGGAGCAAACGGCTCTCGAGCGCCTGCAGCGCACGTTCGACCAGTACGAGATCGCGGTGGACGCAGACAAGATCCGCATCGTGGAGGGCACTCCGACGAAATTCCGGTTCGGTCTCGACAAGGCCGCCTACTACGACCTGGCTGCCGGAGTGGGGCAGATCTTCAACTGCGCCAGCTCCACCGATTACACCGAGAGCTACGCCGAGCTGCGCGACGACTGGTTCGTCAGCGTCCTGCGCATCCTCGAATTCAGCATCACCTCCACTCGCAAGCACCTGACGTACGTGGGCAGTATCGGTGCCCACCTCTATCAGAAGCCCGAGGATTTCCGTCGTCCCGATTCGTGGTGGTACTCCGGGTACGCGCAGATGAAGTGGGTCAACGCGACGCTTCTCGGATGGCTGTCGATGTCGGACACCTACTCCGTCACCCTGTGCGAGGCGCCCTACATCCTCGGTAGCACCGAACTCGGGCGTGATCCGGGCCGGGTCTACAGCTTCTGGCGCATCATCGAACTGGCCATCGCGGCCGGTGCCATCTGGGACGGACCGGGCATGAACTACGTCCCTGTCGACGTGATGTGCGACGTCATGGCGAGCAACTCGTTGCGCAGCCATCCGTTGACGAGGCTGTTGCCGAGCAATCCCACCGGCTACGGTCACGATCTGTACGCCGATCTCCTCGGGCTCGATCTGGTGAGCTGGGAGGAGTTCAAGGAGCGCGTCAGTGCGCGCATCTCGCCGCGGTTCGCCGAGACGATGCTGGCCGACAACATCGATCAGCTCATGCGGCTGGTGCACAAGCCCGAGGCGATCCTGCCCGTCGACCACGACATCTCCTGGTGCGATCACCGCCGACTCTTCGAGCTCTACTTCGAGAAAGCACAGCTCAAGACGCTCACGCCCGCCGCCGTCAACTGACGTGTCGGACGGATTCGAACCCACCTCGGTGCGCCTGCGGGACGTACCGATCGGCCGCGAGGTGACCAACGGCGTTCTCTCGCTGGGCTTCTACGTGGTGTGTGGGGTGATCGGGTTGCTGCCCGGCTCGCTGCGGAATCGGGCAGCCGATGCCTTCGTGACCTGGTCGGAGAGCGTCGACGAACAGCGGCACAGCTGATGTGGTGGGTTCGAGGGGTACTCGTCCTCGGTGTGGTGCTGGCAGCTCCGTTCGCTCTGTTCGTGTACTGGCGGACCCGGTTCTTCTTCCGTGATCCGCATCGCGAACCGCCGGCCGATCCGCGGGCGGTGCTCGCGCCGGCCGACGGCTTCGTCACGTACGTCAAACGGGTGGAGGCCGGCAGTACCGCGTTCGCCGTGAAGAAGGGACGGACGATCGTCCTCGACGAGATCGCCGGAGTCGCGTCCACCGACAGCGGCTACCTGATCGGGATCTACATGTCCGAATACTCGGTGCACCGCAATCGAATTCCCGTCTCGGGCACCGTCGGTATGCGTCGCCACCGGTCCGCGGCACCGTTCAACAAGTCGATGGCCAGGGTGGGCGCGAATCTGTTGACCCGACGCACTCCCTACGACGAGGGCTGCGACTACCTGCTCACCAACGAGCGGCTCACCATCTCGATCGAGCACGAGTCCGGAGCCGTGGTGACGGTGACGCAGATCGCCGATCTCTGGGTGGACCGCATCGTCGCGCACGTCGCCGTCGGCGACACCGTCGAACGCGGGGAGCAGTACGGGATGATCCGCTTCGGTTCTCAGTGCGACGTGTTCGTGCCGGACGCACTCGTCGACGAGATCACCGTTCGGCCAGGAAATTACGTGTTCGCCGGGGAGACGACGGTGGCCCGTTCGCCCATCCTCGTCGACGGCAGTCAACGGAGCGAAGAGGAACGATGATCACGATCGAAGAGGTCGACGGCAAAGCAGGCTGGCGCGAGTTCGAGGCCGTCTCGGACCTGGTCTACCAGGGCGATCCGTACCGCCTTCCCGACGAGTCGATGGACCTGCGTCGAGTGCTCATCGCACCGCCGTCCGCGGTCGCCGCCACCCGTATCACCAAGGCATTCCTGGCCCGCGAGAACGGAATTGCCGTCGGTCGCGTCGTGGCGATCCACGATCTGTCGTTCACCGAGTTCACGGGGGAGTCGATCGGCTTCTTCGGCTTCTACGAGGCCGTCGACGATCACGACGTCGCGACAGCGTTGCTCGACGCTGCGGCGCAATGGCTTTCGGCGCGCGGGCTCGCAACGATATCCGGGCCGTTCGGACCGTCGATGTTCTACAGCGCCGGCATCGTAGTCGACGAGATCCCGGCGCTGCCGCTGGTGGGGATGCCACACAATCCGCTCTACTACGCGGCCCACTTCGAGAAGTGGGGTCTGATGGCGGTCAAGGACTTCTACAGTTACCTCTTCGACGACCCGTGCATCATCTACAACGACCCCAAATACGCGCGGCACATGCAGATCTTCGAGAAGATCAAGGCGCGGTCGGAGGTGACGTTCCGGTCGATGAAGTATCGGACGCTACGCCGTGACGCGCGCATCGTGCGAGACCTCTACAACAAGACGTTCGTCAACTTCTGGGGCTTCTCGCCGCTGTCCTACACGGAGCTGTTCGAGCTGCTGAAGATGATGCTCCCGGTCATCGACCGCAGGCTCACGCTGCTGGCCGAACTCGACGGCAAGCCCGTCGGCTTCCTGATGGGCATCCCGGACGTCAATCAGGCCGCCGCCAAGGCGTCGCACCTGAAGTCGCGGTGGGCGCGAGACCTGGTGACGCTGTGGCACGTCAAGCGTCCGGGTCGGACGGAGATCATCGACGGCGTGCGGGTGGACATGCTGTTCGTCGATCCCGATTGCCCCGACCGGGCCGTGTCCTCCCTGCTGATCATGGAGATGTCGGTGCGCATGCGCGACCTCGGGTTCACGCGCGTCGAAGCCGCTCCCGTTCTCGACGACAGTCCGTGGATGAAGGGGTCGGTCCTGTCCAGGACGAAACTCGCTCCGCACCGCACGTACCGCATCTTCAGCCGGGAGTTGACGTAGATGACCGATACGATTTCGCGCATCGACCCGCAGGTGACCAGTGGAAACATCGGCGACCGGTGGGGCCGCCTCGTCGCGCGTCGGCGCTGGGTGGTGCTGGCGATCTGGACGCTGCTCGCGGTCGGATCGGCGATTCTGTATCCGGCGCTGCAGAATTCGCTGGTCGGAGCCAACTTCTCGGTACCGGGTACCGAATCGAGCCGCGCCGACGACCTGATCGAGCGTCACTTCGAGTCGTTCGGCTCCGAACAACTCGTCGTCACGTTCACCTCCGAGTCGGTGAACACGTCGGACCCGGCGTTCCGTGAGCGAGTGGGGGAGGTGGTCGGTCAGCTGCGGCAGTCCCCGGATGTGCTGCGGGTCGTCGACCCCTACGAGACCGCGGGCTTCGTCCCGACGATCTCGCAGGACGGCACGTCGGCGCTCGCGTTCGTCGGTATCGGCGGAGAGGCCAGCGATCGGATCGCGGTGGCCGAACGCGTGCAGGAGATGATCGGCGCGGCGTCCGGCGACGGCGTCGAGGTGGCGGTGACGGGGTATTCCCCGATGACGGTCGATCTCACCCGCGTCGAATCCGAGGACGCCGTGCGGGCCGAGAGCATCGGTCTGCCCATCGCCTTCGTGGTGCTGGTTCTCGCGCTGGGGTCCGTGGTCGCGGGAATCGTGCCGTTGGTCTCCACCGGAATCGGTGTGCTGGCGGCGTTCGGAATGTTCGCGCTGTTGTCCAACTTCATGACGTTCGACGTTCTCGTCACCACCGTGGCGGCGATGTTCGGCCTGGGTCTTGGAATCGACTACGCACTGTTCATCGTCAGTCGATTCCGGGAAGAGATCGGGCGGGCCGGACCACCCGACGATCCGCACCGGACCGAGCGCGCGGTGGGGGCGGCCATGGGTACGGCCGGGCACACCATCGTCATCTCCGGTCTGGTCGTGTTGATCGCACTCGGAGCCCTCGCCATCGTCGATGTTCCTGCCGTCCGCAGTATTTCGTTGGTCGTCGCGCTGACCATCGCGACGGTCGTCGTGGTCGCGTGGACCCTGCTGCCTGCGATTCTCGCGGTACTGGGAACGCGAATCGGCGCGTGGTCGCTGCCTCACAGATTCCAACCTCCGTCGGTCGACGAGCACGAGGCCGCAGTACCCACGTGGTGGTCACGGTGGGCGCAGCATGTCATCGAACGACCGTGGCGCTACACGGTCGCGTCGGCCGCGGTGCTCGTCGTGTGCCTGATTCCCATCGGTTCCATCTCGTACGGTGTCGACCTCGGGGCCGAGGCGCTGAGCGCGGAACCGTCCGGACGGGCCAACACGGTACTGACCGAGAAGTTCGCGCCCGGGACCATCTCGCCCATCACCATCGTGTTCACAGGTGAGGACGACAATCCGCTGGGACCGCAGCAGCTGGCCACCGTCGACGCGTTCGCTGCCTCCGTGCGCGACGACGATCGCGTCGCCTACGCGCTGGCTCAGCCGGAGGGCGGGCGGTCGTTGCTGATCGTGGTTCCGTCGGTGCCGATCGACTCGACCGAGGCCGCCGATCTGGTGGGATCCCTGCGGGCGCAGGCGGTTGCCGCCGGCGACACGGACGGCACGAGCGTCTCCGTCGGTGGCACCACCGCACTGGTGGTCGACGCCTCCGACGAGATCTCCGGCAAATTCGCCTGGGTCGTGGCCGCGGTCCTGGCCTTCTCCCTCTTCTACCTGGCCGTCGTCTTCCGCAGCGTGGTGATTCCGCTGAAGGCCGTCGCCATGAACCTGCTTGTCACCGGCGCAGCGTTGGGTGCGACGGTCGCCGTCTTCCAATGGGGTTGGGGGTCGAGAATTCTCGGCTTCGAGAGCCCGGGCTATATCCAGGTGTACCTACCGGTGACGGTGTTCGCCGTGGTCTTCGGCCTGTCGATGGACTACGAGGTGTTCCTCATCGGCCGCATGCGTGAGGTGTTCGTGCGGGGAGCGAGCAACGACGTGGCCGTGGTCGACGGCATCGAGCACACCGCCAGGCCCATCACGGCCGCCGCCGCGATCATGATCGCCGTGTTCGCCAGCTTCCTCACCGCCGACGTGCTCGAGCTCAAACAGTTCGGCTTCGCTCTCGCCATCGCCGTGCTGTTCGACGCGGTGCTGGTGCGCATGATGATGGTGCCGGCGATGATGAAGCTCTTCGGCGAGCGCAACTGGTGGCCCGGCTCGAAACGCTACGAGGCCGTCGGCAGCTGAGCACGCGCCAGGACGGCACCGCCGGACGTGCGGATCTCGATGTCGGTCACGTCCTGGCGCAGCACCGCGGCGTTCATTCGGCACTCGATGGTGATGTCACTACCGAGGAACGTGCCGGACGGACGTTCGACACCCGATCGGTCGACGAGAACCACCTCGTACGGGCCACGATCGGAGATGCCGTCCATCTCCAGGACGGTCTCGGTGCCCCACGTGTGGGCGACCAGACCTCCTTCTATGTCCACACTCGGCACCTCGGTGGTGAAGGCGACCTGCTCGTACGCGCCGAGGGTTCCGGGTGGACCGGTGATCGCGGCGGGTGGATTCGTGGTGTCCTGGCGGTAGGCGTCGACTCCGAGCACCACCCCACTGCCGACCACCACCCCTACTATTGCGGCCGCAACGGCCAGTCCTGCCGATCTGCGCTGCCTTCCCAACCGCTGCCCTCCGAACCGCTGCCCTCCGAACTGCTGTGTTCGCCGATTTTGCTGCGGCGACCACTCGGAGCTGCCTGTCGCACCGAGGATTCGCTCGCGGAGGTCGGGTGACGTCGAAGATTCGAGCCACGCGTCGGTAGGGCCGCGGCTCCCGAGAGTCATGGTCAGCGAGCGCAATTCGGCGATCTCGTCGTCGATCGTGGGATCGGATGCAGCGAGCCGACGCAGTTCGGCGGCTTCGGCGTCGTCGAGATCGTCACCGACGGCAGCGGCGATCAACTCGGCTCGGCGATCGGGTGCTGCGCTCATGTCTCCTCCTTTCCGTCGAGATGTTGTCGTAGGGCTCGCAGTGCGTAGAAGGTGCGGGTGCGCAGTGTTCGCACGGCGACCCCGGTCGATCTCGACAGCTCCGCGTAGGAGCTGCCGCCCAGGTGCACTGCGACGACGACCTGCCGATGCTCGGGGGAGAGCAGGGCGAGCGCGGCGATGATGCGGAGCCGCTCGTCGATATCGGGGCTGGTGTCACGCGTGACACTGCCCGACTCCCGCCCGACGTCGTCGATCCGGTCCGAGGCCGGCATCGGCATCCTCGTCAGCGACCGCTGAGCATCGACGATCACGTTGCGTTCGATGGCGAACAGCCACGTTCGCAGGGACCCGCGCCCGGGCTCGAATCGGGACCGCGCTCGCCAAGCCCGCAGGAAGGTCTCCTGAACACAATCCTCGGCCAGAGTTCTGTCGCGGAGAGCGTTGACGGCGAACCCGAGCATGGCCGACGCGTGCTCGTCGTACGCGGCAGCGACGTCGAAGTGCAGTTCGATCACGCTCCCGATGCTCATGACAGTGGATACGTCGGTGGACCCTCGGACGTTCATGGCGAGGGCGGAAAACATTTCTTTACCGAGCTTTGAACATTTTGGCATCGGCGCTCGTACACCTTGCACGGGCTCGCCTGCCCGATACTCCCACGGAAGGCACACGAGATGACCAGACGCTCGATCCCACGCCCGGCAACGTCGATCCGATCCACCGCCACAGCGCTCGTCGGTGGTACCGCCACCGCTGCGGCGATGATGCTGTTCGCCGCCGCCCCGGCCGGTGCCGATACGCCTGTCGCCGAACCGGATTCCTTCACCAGTGCATTCACGGCCATGGCCACTCCCGACCAGGTGCTCAACGGAGAGGGCGTCGCCACTCCGGGTCAGCCCGGTGCGATGGGTACCTTCACTCTGCGCATCAACTCCGACCTCGACATCATCTGCTACGACATCGCGCTCGAAGGCGTGACCGGCGACTACATGAGCCCGGCCAAGACCGCCACGCACATCCACCAGGCAGCGGCGGGCGCAGCAGGTCCTCCGCGTCTGGCATTCCCGAACCCCACCCCGATCGGCGACGGCCCGCGCACCAGCAGCGGCTGCATGCAGGGACCGTTCACCACCGGCCTCACGCCTGCCGGTGCCGACGCGGACAGCGGGACCGGATTCACCCTGGACCAGATCGAAGCCGACCCGGCCGCCTTCGCCGCCGACACCCACACCGTCGACTTCTCGGCCGGAGCGGTGCGTGGCCAGCTCAGCCAGATTCCGGTCGGGTCCGTCGCGACCGGTGGCGGCGGGTCGGCGCTCGCGGCGTCCGATTCGGCGTCGAGTTCGGTGCTGCCGGTCGTCGGTGCGGTCGCCCTGGGCGCGATGGTCGTCGCGGGCGTGACAGTCGCTGCGCGACGCGAGGTGCGGAGCTGAGATATCCGGTTCTGATCGCGGTCGCTGCCGCGGCGGTGGTGGTGGGCTGTTCCTCGCCACCCTCACCGCCGCCGGCGGCGACCACGCCGGTGTCCTCGCAGCCGTCGTCGAGCACCGCCGTGCCTGCGCCCGCCGTGCCAGTGCCCGCCGTGTCAGTGCCCGCAGTGGATTCGGTGAGACCGGCCCCGACGAGGGTGAGTGCCGCGGACATCGCGCTCGACGAGCCGTTGATCGGCCTGGGTCTCACCGAATCGGGTGAGATGCAGGTGCCCACCGACTACGACGACGTCGGGTGGTTCACCGGAGGTGGCCGACCCGGCGCGATCGGTAGCCCGACGGTGATAGCCGGGCACGTCGACTCGACGACCGGTCCCGCCGTGTTCGATCGCCTGTCGGAACTCGGAGTCGGCGATGTCGTTGCGGTGGACGACGAGGCGGGTGGCCGAGCCGAGTACCGCATCGACGAGATCGGTGATTACGGCAAAGCCGAGTTCCCGACGGCGTCGGTCTTCGGGGCTGTGCCTGCCGACGAGATCCGGCTCATCACCTGTTCGGGTGACTTCGATGCAGCCGTGGGCAGCTACGAGCGCAACCTCGTTCTCTACGGGGTGCGCATATGACAGTGCAACGCCGCTGACAGTGCAACGCCGATCGTTTTGGAGTTGACACCGAACGTGTTGTAGCCTGGTCGACGGTTCGGATCACGAATGCTCGCACTCGTGCCCTGACCGCCCAATCAAGTTCTACCCAAGACCGTTGGTCACCGCCTTCTCGAAGGATTCGCTTCCGGGAGTTGCGCGGTTGAAGGTCCGAGATCGCTTCGGACGGCCCACGCAGGAGAACGAGGTAGGGAACCTGTATGCAGCCCTGGTGGCTGCCCGCTCGTTCACGCCCCGTGTGCTTCTTGCGCCGGGGCGTTCGTCGTTTTCCGGCCCTCTCGCGATCGACACAACTTCCCACGAGAGGAGGCGAAGTATGGCAAAGCCCGAAAAGGTCTCAGCAGTATCGGAGATCACCGAACAGTTCAAGGGTTCGACGGCTGCCGTCGTCACGGAATACCGTGGCCTGTCGGTGTCCGGTCTGACTCAGCTCCGGCGTGCGCTCGGCGAAGGTGCCACGTACTCCGTCGCCAAGAACACCCTGGTCAAGCGCGCAGCGGCCGAGGCAGGCATTACCGGCCTCGACGAGTTGTTCGTCGGACCGACCGCCATTGCATTCATCAAGGGCGAGCCGGTCGACGCAGCGAAGGCCATCAAGGCCTTCGCGAAGGACAACAAGGCCTTGATCGTCAAGGGCGGCTACATGGACGGCGCAACGCTGTCCGTGGAAGAGATCAACAAGATCGCGGACCTCGAGTCGCGCGAAATCCTGTTGGCCAAGCTCGCCGGCGCCATGAAGGGCAACTTGTCGAAGGCTGCAGGCCTGTTCAACGCTCCCGCATCGCAGTTCGCGCGTCTGGCGTTCGCGTTGCAGGAGAAGAAGGCTGCCGGCGAACCCGCCGCAGCCGAGGCACCTGCAGAAGCAGAAGCACCGGCGGAAGCTCCCGCCGAAAGCTGATCCGCTGGTATTGGCGTACAGCTCAGCTCCACACCATCAACACCATGCCGCGGATCAGCGGTTAGGTACTTACAGGAAGGACCCGCCACCATGGCGAAGCTCAGCACCGAAGAATTGCTCGACCAGTTCAAGGAGCTCACCCTCCTCGAGCTCAGCGAGTTCGTGAAGGCATTCGAGGAGACCTTCGAGGTCACCGCAGCTGCCCCCGTCGCCGTTGCTGCTGCAGGCGGCGGCGCAGCCCCCGCCGAGGCTGCTGAAGAGCAGGACGAGTTCGACGTCGTCCTCGAGTCGGCCGGCGACAAGAAGATCCAGGTCATCAAGGTCGTCCGTGAGGTCGTTTCCGGCCTGGGCCTGAAGGAAGCCAAGGATCTCGTCGAGAGCGCTCCGAAGGCAATCCTGGAGAAGGTGGCCAAGGACGCAGCCGACGCCGCCAAGGAGAAGCTGGAAGCTGCCGGCGCGAAGATCTCCGTCAAGTAATACCGCTTCGTTGCAGTCGTACTTCGTGCTCTGACAGCACGAGCGCAAGAAGGGCCGTTCCCACCTCGGTGGGGACGGCCCTTTTCTGTTCCTCGGGTGCCGCACGGGGCTCGCCGTTGTGACCGATCACTGACTCCACCGAATCGCGTGCCAGCCGGCTCGTGCCCCTGTTTGCTCGGTTTCGCCGAAGTCCGAAGCGTGTCGAAGGGACTGGGCCGTCACTGTTTGTGGCTTCTCACAGATTTTCACCGCAGGGACTTGTCACAGTTCTGGCGAGTCGGCGGCCATGTCGCGTGAGATGAGCCACACTGATGCAAGCTCTACAGCCTGACTCGGGGAAGTTCTTACTGGGCGGTAAGCTCCGTGTCGGAGCGGACACGTGCATGGGTTACAGTGACGCAACCCACATCAGGGTGGATGTGTACGAATTGTGGAGGTCAGCGTGGGAGTCGAGGTTTCGGTCGAAGGATTGACCAAGTCTTTCGGTGTACAGAAGATTTGGCAGGACGTGACGTTGACCCTGCCGAAGGGCGAAGTGAGTGCCCTGCTCGGTCCGTCCGGTACCGGCAAGTCGGTCTTTCTGAAGTCTCTGATCGGTCTCCTGCGTCCGGAACAGGGCGAGATCTTCATCGACGGAACCGACATCCTGCAGTGCTCCTCCCGCGAGCTCTACGAGATCCGCAAGCTCTTCGGGGTGCTGTTCCAGGACGGCGCGCTGTTCGGCTCGATGAACCTCTACGACAATGTCGCCTTCCCGCTGCGTGAGCACACCAAGAAGTCCGAGTCCGACATCCGCAAGATCGTCATGGAGAAGCTCGAACTGACCGGTCTGCTCGGCGCGGAGGACAAGCTTCCGGGTGAGATTTCCGGAGGTATGCGCAAGCGCGCCGGACTCGCCCGCGCCCTGGTGCTCGATCCAGAGATCATTCTCGTCGACGAGCCGGACTCCGGCCTCGATCCCGTTCGTACGACCTACATCTCGCAGACCCTGATCGACATCAACGCCGAGATCGACGCCACGATCTTGATCGTCTCGCACAACATCAACCTCGCTCGGACGGTGCCCGACAACATCGGCATGCTCTTCCGTCGCCAGCTGGTCATGTTCGGGCCGCGTGAGGTCCTGCTGACGAGTGACGAGCCGGTGGTGAAGCAGTTCCTCAACGGAACGATGATCGGTCCGATCGGCATGTCGGAGGAGAAGGACGAGGCTCAGATGGCGCAGGAGCAGGCCATGGTCGACGCCGGTCACCACGCCGGTGGCGTCGACGACGTCGAAGGCATCGTGCCGCAGATGAAGGCAACCCCGGGTACTCCGGTGCGCCAAGCCGTCGGACGCAGGCAGGAGCGAGTCCGCGAAATCATGCACACGCTGCCGCACAGCGCGCAGGTCGCGATCCAGGAGAGTCTCGACACCACCGACCCCGGTCAGCAGTACCCCGCCTACGCAGGCCAGCAGGAGTACGACCAGCAGGGTTACGACCAGCAAGGTTACGACCAGCAAGGCTATGGCCAGCAGGGCTATTCCGGTCATGATCAACAGGGCTACCAAGCTCCTACTCAAGGTCGGGGTCAATAGCAGACATGGGGGGATCGAAGAAGTCCGCGTTCGCTCCGGCGAACGCCGCTCTGACACAGGCCGGCAATATCGTCGAACTACTGGTCGATGTCGTTCGGAACACCTTTCGCAGACCGTTCCAGTTCCGTGAGTTCATCGAGCAGGCCTGGTTCATCGCCAGCGTGACGATTCTGCCGACGGCGTTGGTCGCAATTCCGTTCGGTGCAGTCGTGTCGCTGCAGACCGGATCGCTCATCAAGCAGCTCGGTGCCGAATCGTTCACCGGCGCAGCCAGCGTGTTGGCGGTCATCCAGCAGGGTTCACCTCTGGTGACAGCTCTGCTCGTTGCCGGTGCCGCTGGATCCGCGGTCACCGCCGACTTGGGATCGCGAACCATTCGCGAGGAGATCGATGCGATGCGCGTCCTGGGTATCGACCCGGTGCACCGCCTGATCGTCCCGCGCGTACTGGCGATGATCCTCATCGCTCTGCTGCTCAACGGGTTGGTCTCGGTCGTCGGCATCGCGGGCGGCTACTTCTTCAACGTGATCCTGCAGGGCGGAACTCCCGGTGCCTATCTGGCGTCGTTCTCGGCCCTGGCCCAGCTGCCGGATCTGTATGTCGCAGAGGCGAAAGCGGCGATCTTCGGGCTCATCGCAGGCATCATCGCCTCGTACAAGGGACTCAACCCCAACCCCGGACCCAAGGGTGTCGGCGAGGCAGTGAACCAGACCGTGGTCATCACGTTCCTGCTGCTCTTCTTCGCCAACCTCATTCTCACCCTGGTGTACCTCCAGGTCGTCCCAGCGAAGGGAGCGTAACCGCGATGACGATCGCAAGAGGTCGCGGTGACCGCACGCTGATGCGCGTCAAGCGTGTCGGTAATGCCCCGCTCAACGTGCTCGACCGCGCGGGCGAGCAGATGTCGTTCTACCTGCGGGCCATCGGGTGGATTCCCAAGACTGTGGTGCACTACAAGAAGGAAGTACTTCGCCTGTTGGCGGAGGTCACCTTCGGTAGCGGTGCGCTCGCCGTCATCGGCGGCACCATCGGCGTGATCGTGATGATGTCGGGGTTCACCGGAATCGTCGTGGGTCTGCAGGGTTACGCGGCACTGGAGCAGCTCGGCAGCTCGGTTCTGACGGGCTTCCTGTCCGCGTACGTCAACACTCGTGAGATCGCACCGATCGTCGCCGGACTGGCTCTGTCCGCCACCGTCGGCTGTGGCTTCACCGCCCAGCTCGGGGCCATGCGTATCTCCGAGGAGATCGACGCGCTCGAGGTCATGGCCGTGCCCAGCGTGCCGTTCCTCGTCACCACCCGCATGATTGCCGGCTTCGTTGCGGTCATCCCGCTCTACATAGTCGGTCTGCTCGCGTCCTACGCCGCGTCCAGAGGGATCAGCGTGTTCTTCAACGGGCAGTCGTCGGGGTCGTACGACCACTACTTCAATCTGTTCTTGCCACCGGAAGATGTGCTGTATTCCTTCCTCAAGGTGCTCATCTTCGCGTTCGTGCTGATCATGATCCACTGCTACTACGGCTATCACGCCTCCGGCGGACCGGCTGGCGTCGGCGTCGCAGTGGGCCGCGCAGTGCGTACGGCGATCGTCACGATCGCAGTGCTGGACTTCTTCCTCAGCCTCGCGATCTGGGGCACGACCACCACAGTGAGGGTTGCCGGATGATCGACTCGCCGTCGAGACTGCAGCGAGTACTGCTCGGACTTGCATTCTTCCTCGTGCTCATCCTGTTCCTCGGATGGAGCATCACGTCGTACAACAAGACGTTCAAATCCGTCGTGAACGTCAGCCTCGAAACCGATTCGGTCGGTAACGCGCTGCCGATGAACGCGGACGTCAAGGTGCGCGGCATGATCGTCGGAGAAGTGCGGTCCGCATCCACCGTCGATGGAGTCGTCACGTCGGAGCTGGCCATCGATCCGGACAAGGCTCCGCTGATTCCGTCGAATTCGACGGCGCGACTTCTTCCGAAGACGCTGTTCGGCGAGCGCTACGTCTCGCTGATCGTGCCCGAGAACGACACGGCGTCGCCGATCACCGACGGCACGGTTCTTCGGCAGGACACCAGCGGAAACGCCATCGAGGTCGGTCAACTGCTCGACGGTTTGCTTCCACTGCTGCAGGCGATTCCGCCGCAGGACCTGGCCAGTACCCTCGGCTCGCTGGCGCAGGGCCTCAGTGGCCGTGGCGAGCAGCTGGGGCAGACCATCGAGAATCTGACGAACGTCGTGTCGGGTCTGAACACGGAGCTGCCGAACATCCAGCAGACTCTCGTGGGGCTCGCCGACTTCTCCGAGACCTACGCAGACGCTGCCCCGGAGCTGATCTCGGCGCTGGACAATCTGCGGACTACGGGCAACACGGTCGTGGAGCGGCAGTCCGGTCTCGAAACGCTGTACGGATCTCTCACGTCGGCGTCCAACGTCACCGCGGACTTCCTGCAGACGAACTCCGAGAATCTGATCAGTTTGGCGGCCAATTCCCGTGAGGCCCTCGAACTGCTGGCCGAGTTCTCGCCGACGTTCGGTTGCACGTTCACCCAGTTCGCCGAAGGAGCCAGGCGCGGCAAGATCGTGCTCGGCGAGGGCGACGAGTACCCCGGCATCAACGTGTCCGCATCGTTCGTCAACCCGAAGGGTCGTTACTTGCCGAACCAGGACGAGCCGCGCTTGTTCGATGATCGCGGAGCCACCTGCTTCGAGCCCGCGGCACCGGGAGAGTTCTTCCCGCAGTACCCGGGAGGTTCGATCAACGACGGTTCCTACCAGGTGCCGACTCGTAACCCCGGCCCTCAGGTGATCGAGGGGCAGGGGCCACCCAGGTCGGCTCAGAGTTCGATCGTTCCGGCCATCGCTGCATCCGCGGAGCCTGCGAGCTACGAGGGCTCGGACTTCGAGCGCGACACTCTCTCCGTGATCTACGGGCAGGCGAGTGGCGTTGCACCGGACACTATTCCGTCGTGGGCGGCCGCAATCGGCGCACCGGCACTGAGAGGAGCGGAGGTGACCGTGCCATGAGAGGCCTTCTCGCGCCGATCATCAAGTTGATCGTGTTCGCCGTGATCACGATCATCGCTACGGCCACCCTTGCCTTCACCATCGCCAATTCGAGCGGCGGCGGCGGCACCAAGTTCTCGGCTGTGTTCACCGACGTCACGTCTCTCAACGAGGGCGACGAAATCCGGATCGCCGGAGTTCGTGTCGGCCAGGTCGACAGCATCGAGATCGCCAACGAGCGCGAAGCGAAAGTGGACTTCACCCTGAGCAGTCGTGATTGGCTGCCGGCAAGTTCGACGGCAACCATCCGGTTCAGGAACCTGGTGGGCCAGCGCTACATCGCCATCGAGCAGGGCTCGGGTGACCAGGGCCGCAAGATCACCGAAGGTGCCACCATCCCGTTGGATCGGACCAAGCCTGCGGTGAACCTGACCACGCTGTTCGACGGCTTCCGGCCGCTGTTCACCACGCTCAGTTCCGACGATGTGAACAAGCTGTCGTTCCAGATCATCCAGGTGTTCCAGGGCGAGGCGGGCACCATCAACGATCTGGTGACCAACACTGCGAGTCTGACGAACACGGTCGCCGACAAGGACCAGGTCATCGGCCAGGTCATCACCAATCTCAACAATGTCCTGGCCACGGTCAACCAGAACGACGGTCAGCTCGACAGTCTCATCGTCAACACTCAGCAGTTGGTCTCCGGGTTGTCCGCCGATCGTGATGTCGTGGGTTCGGCCGTCACCTCCCTGGCCGGACTGACCAACGCGACGGCAGACCTGCTCGAACCGACGAGGCCGTCCATCCAGGGATCGGTGACCGCGCTGAACACCCTGTCGGAGACCGTCAATCGACGCAGTGACGACGTGGACACGGTTCTCGGGATCCTGCCGAACAAACTCGACAAGCTCATTCGTACGGCCCAGCAGGGATCTTGGTTCACGTTCTACCTCTGCGGCATCGACATCGTCGCCGGACCGGGTAGCTCGCCGAACCTGAATCTGCCCACCGGGCTTCCGACCGTCAACCAGCCGCTGTACACGAACTCGGCAGAGCGTTGCAAAGCTGGGGGGATCCAACAATGAAATCTCGTCGTAGTCCGGCCACCATCGGTGCTCTGGGCATTGCCATCATCCTGCTCGCCACGATGTCGGTCTTCTTTCTCGACCGTCTTCCGATCATCGGTGCCGGCTCGGTGTACACCGCCGAGTTCAGCGAGGCCGCAGGTCTCAAGGCCTCCAACGAGGTTCGTATCGCCGGAGTGAAGGTCGGCAAGGTGACCGACGTGCGTCTCGAAGGCGACCGGGTACTCGTGGACTTCACGGTGCAGGACGCCTGGGTCGGCAGCGAGTCACGTGCCGCCATCGCGATCAAGACGCTGTTGGGACAGAAGTATCTGGCGCTCGACCCGAGTGGCCCGGAGACGCTGAGCCCCAAGGACCCGATCCCGCTCGAGCGCACCACGTCCCCGTACGACGTCATCGACGCGTTCTCCGATGCGGCGTCGACCATCAACGACATCGACACCGATCAGCTCGCGACGAGTATGCGGACCCTGTCCGAGGCGTTCTCGGAGACGCCTGCGAACATCCGCGCCTCGCTCGACGGCGTCACCCGGTTGTCGCAGACCGTGGCCAGCCGCGACGAGGAGCTCAAAAAGCTGTTCGAGGCCACCGGTGAGACGTCGAAGGTGTTGGCCGACCGCAACGAGCAGTTCAACAAGCTGATCACCGACGCAGGTCCGCTTCTCGAAGAGCTGAACAACCGCCAGCAGGCCATTTCGCAGCTGCTCACCGGCACTCAGCGTGTCTCGCAAGAGCTGACCGGCCTGGTCCGCGACAACGAGGCGACCATCAACCCGATGCTGCAGCAGCTCAACGGCGTCATCGAAATCCTGCAGCGCAACAACGACAACCTCGACCGTGCGCTGAAGCTGTACGAACCGTTCATCCGGCTGTACACGAACGTGACCGGCAACGGTCGATGGCTCGACATCACGCTGGCCAACCTCACACCTCCCGGAGTTCCGTTGATACCTGGCTACCGCCAGCCCTCACTCGACAAGTTGCCGGGGGAATGATGACAGACACGCAGACAGCACCGAGAAACAAGAACAAGCTCGCGCTGATCGCCGTCGTCGTGATCGTTGCGCTGATCGTGGCCGTGGCCGGTTGGTGGTTGTTCACCAGGGCCGGCACGACCAAGATCACCGCGTACTTCGACAAGTCGATCGGCATCTACTCCGGCTCCGAGGTACGAGTGTTGGGCGTCAAGGTCGGCACGGTCGACTCCGTCACGCCACTCGGTGACGACGTCGAGGTCGTCCTTCGCGTCGACCGCGGTGTCGACATCCCGGCCGACGCCAAGGCCGTGCAGGTCAGTCCGTCGCTCGTCGCCGATCGCTACGTCCAGCTCTCACCGGTTTACACCGGCGGAGACACCATGGCGGACGGCACGACGATCGGTCGCGATCGCACCGCCACACCCGTCGAGGTCGACGAGCTGTACAAGTCCATCAACGACCTGTCGACCGCGCTCGGTCCCGACGGTGCGAACAAGGACGGCGCTTTCACCGACCTCGTCAACACCGGTGCCGCGAACCTCGACGGCAACGGTGAAGCCCTGGGCGACAGCATCACCCAGCTGTCTGCCGCCGGCCGCACTCTGAGCGACTCGCGCACCGACGTCTTCGACACGATCAAGAATCTGCAGACGTTCGTCAGTGCTCTGGCCGTCAACGATCAGCAGGTCCGCAACTTCAACACCCAGTTGGCCGACCTGACCGGTTTCCTGTCGGGTCAGCGAGAGGATCTGGGAGCTGCGCTCCAGCAGCTGTCGGTTTCGCTCGGCGACGTGGCGACGTTCGTCGCGGACAATCGGACCGAACTGACCGATGCCGCAAACGGTCTCGTGGTTCCGACGCAGACGCTGGCCGACAATCGTGAGCAGCTGGTGCAAACGCTCACGTTGCTGCCGCTGGCCATCAGCAATTTGGTCAACGCCTACGACGCCGAGTCCGGCACGCTCGCCACACGCGCCAATCTCCAGAACGAGACGCAGGATCCGCTCGGCACCGTGTGCAAGCTCCTCGATCTCGGCGCGCTCGTTCCCGGCGATCCGCGCTTCGAAGCCCTCGGTGCGCAGATTCAGCCGATCATCGATCAGTGCGCCAATATCACCACCATGATTCAGGCCCCGATCGCCGACCAGAATCGGATCGTGCTGCCGTTCGGTGTTCTCACCAACGACATCGAGCAGAACGTATCCGTGCCGGGCACCGTGCCTGGCGTCGTCTCGCCCAGGCTCGGAAACAGCTCGATGCCCGGACTCGAGCAGTCGTACATCGGAGGTGGGGGACAGTGAGAACCTCTGTGAAACGGAATCGAGCTCGAGTGAAGCGTTCTTTGGTCGTCGGAGCAGGCATGTGTGTGGTGGCGTTGTCCGCCGGAGCGTGCTCGTCGGCCGGCATCTACGCCATCCCGCTGCCCGGCGGTGCCGACGTCGGTGACAATCCGTTCAATCTGACGGTGCAGTTCGACGACGTTCTCGACCTCGTCCCTCAGTCGACGGTCAAGGTCGACGGTGTTGCCGTCGGTCGTGTCGACACGATCACCGTTCCGAACGAGGGCTGGACGGCCGATGTCGACGTCATCCTCAACTCCGACGTCGATCTGCCGGCCAACGCGATTGCCTCGGTTCAACAGACCAACCTGCTCGGTGAGAAGTTCGTGCAGCTCTCGGCACCTCCTGCGGACGAGTCCGCAGCGCGGCTGCAGGACGGCGACACCATCCCGCTGGATCGAACCCGCCACGCGACCGACATCGAGCAGGTACTCGGTGCGCTCTCGCTGCTGCTCAACGGTGGCGGCGTGGGGCAGCTCTCGCCGATCGTCAAGGAACTGAGCACGGCATTCGACGGTCGCGAAGGCAGGACCAAAGAGCTTCTGCAGCAGGCGAACACGCTGATCGACGGCCTCAACCAGCAGCGTGACGACATCACCCGCGCCATCGATGGTCTCGACACTCTCAGCGGCCGCGTCAACACGCAGACCGACAAGATCGACGCCGTGCTGAAGGATCTACCGATCGCCACCGAGGTGCTCGAGCAGCAGCGTCCGCAGCTGACCGAGATGCTCGGAGCTCTCGATCGTCTCGGAGCCGTCGGCACCGACGTGATCGACCGTTCCAAGGACGATCTGATCGCAGACCTGCGGGCACTGCGCCCGACGCTCCAGGCGCTGGCCGATTCGGCGGACGACGTGGTGAGCTCGCTGGCGGTCATTCCCACGCTGCCGTTCGCGGACGGTACCGAGAAGATCATCGAGGGCAACTCGGCCAACCTGTTCCTCTCGCTCGACCTGTCGATCGGAACTGCGCTGCGCAACTTCGGCGTCGGCGAAGGCGATCCGGTGTACGTCCAGCCCAAGTACGGCAACACGCTGCCCGTCGTCGACCCGTCGAATCCGTACTACAACGGCAACGGACCGCGCCCGGGTTGGCCGACGATCTCGCTGCTGCCGTTGCCGCCGATCATCCCGTCACCGGTTCCCGGCCCTGGTGCACCCGCGAACGAGCAGGCAGCGGCCGCCGCCGCGCCCGCACCGGCCGATCCGTTCGCACCGTTGAACGATCTGCTCGAGCGATTCGGAGTTGGACAGTGAGATCGAGACTGGTTCGCATTCAATTGGTCCTCTTCGTCGTGGTCGCCGTAGTGGGGTTGGTCTATGTCGGTGCCAAGTACGTGCGCCTGGACAACATGCTCGGTTTCGGGCAGTACCAGGTCGATCTGAACCTCGCCGATTCCGGTGGCATCTTCTCCAACGCCGAGGTCACCTACCGAGGTGTCCCGGTGGGAACCGTCGGAGATCTGGAACTGACCGAGGACGGCATCCGAGTCGCGCTCATGCTCGACAACGGTGGCCCCGACATCCCGGCCGACACGAAGGCCGTCGTGGCCAACCGGTCTGCGATCGGTGAGCAGTACGTCGACTTGCAGCCCGACACCGATCAGGGCCCGTTCCTGGTCGACGGTTCGCAGATCGCGCAGGCCGACACCACCACGCCCGTGCCGGTGGAGGACGTCCTCGCCAACACGAACACGTTGGTCCGGTCGGTACCTCTGGACACACTGACGCGCGTCGTCAACGAGCTCGGCGTGGCATTCGACGGTAAGGGCGCAGATCTTGCGTCTCTCGTCGATTCGCTCGGAAACATCTCCGAGGCAGGCAACGAGGCGCTGCCGGAGACGCTCGCGCTGGTACGTGACGCGGTGCCGGTGCTCAACACGCAGTCCGAACAGTCGAATCTGATTCGTGAGTTCAGCACCAGCTTGGATCAGGTGACGGCTCAGTTGAAGTCCAGCGATCCCGACATCCGCCGCCTGATCGATACCGGTACCGCGGCGGGAGATCAACTCGGTGGTCTCATCACCGATGCCGGCCCGGCTCTGACCACCGACATCAACAACCTCGCGCTGGTTGCCGCTCAGGCCCAACCGCGGTACGTCGCGCTTCGTCCGTTCCTGACGTTCCTGCCCGCCCTCGGTGCCGGTATTTCCACCGTCGTCCCGAACGACGGCACGATCTATCAGGGCCTGTTGCTCGAGACGAACAACCCGCCCCCGTGCACCGTGGGCTACGAGGGAACCCAGGCGATCCTCGACGAGGAGAAGCGGAAGAATCCGAACTTCGATCCGACTCGGGAGAACTACCCCCTGAACCTCGACGCGAACTGCGCTACCCCGCAGGGCAGCGTGACGGGTGTGCGTAGCGCGAACCGCATCGTGTTCGCCGATCCGGATGTGCCGCAGCCGTGGGACCTCAAGCCCAAGGTCGATCCCGAGAAGTTGAACCTCAACCCCATCGCCACCCAGTTGGCACCGCTGATCGGCGTCACGCCGAAGTAGTGAAATCGGTGGAACTGCTGCTCAGCACTATCGTCGGGCCGAGAGTGGTTCGGCCGGATATTACCGAGTAGTAGGGTGGAAAGTGTGAACTCGAGCACCGAAGCCCTGGAGTCCCCAGCGACTCCAGGGCGCACCAAGACCGCGAAAATCCTGTTGGCCGTCGTCACGGTGATCGCCGTTGCCGCTCTCGCGGCGGCAGTGTTCTTCGGGTACGGCTGGGGCAATGCGTTACTGAGCCAGAAGCCCACCGCGGACACCAGGGACGCGGCGCTGACCGGAGCTCAGCAGGCCGCCGTCAACCTGAACACGGTCGACGCAGCAGCCATCGATCAGTCGTTCGACAATATGAAGTCGTCGATCACCGGCGACCTGATGCTCAACGACCTCGAGCAGACTCGCTCGGGCATCACCGATCAGGTTCGCCAATCCGGTGCCAAGAGCGAGGCCGAGGTGTTGCACGGCACGCTCACCGAGCTGAGCACGGACGAGAACACCGCTACCGCCCTCGTGGTCATAGCGACGACCACCACCTGGCCCGATCGCGTCGAGCGCAGCAAGCTGACAATGCGTCTGGCCATGGAAGAGGTCGACGGGGTGTGGAAGACCAACAAGGTCGACCCCATCGGTTCACGGATCTCGCTCGACAACCCGAACACCAATCCCGTTGTTCCGACCGAACCGGGCGGCCCCGCCGACCCGAATGCGGTCGATCCGAATGCGGCCGACCCCAATGCGGAAGCGACGCCGGCTCCCCAGCCCGACGCCGGCGGCAACTGAGACCCGGCATTGGTGTTTTCCGTCTGTACCGAAGTGAGTTTCGAAGGAGTTCTGTAGTGCCTCCCCAGCGTCGCAAGATCGTTCCACCCACCACCACCAGCAAAGTTCGCCGGAAGGTGGCCGGGACCGGGAAGCCGACTGCTGCCAACTCCGCCACGGACTCGACCGGTGCCGAGACGTCCGCTGAGACCGAGACTTCGGCGATCACCACGACACCGCCCACCGAGCCCGTATCGGACAAGCCCACAGCCGACAAGCCCGCGCTCGACAAGCCTGCTGTCGAGAAGCCGGTGACCGATAAGCCCGCTGCCGACAAGTCTGTGCTCGACAAGCCGGCAACCGATAAGCCTGTGCTCGACAAGCCGGCAACCGCTGAGCCCGCAGCCGATTCCGCGTCGACCGACTCTGCCGCCGCGTCGGCGTCGGGGATCGGCTACAAGCACGTCATCGTCGTTGCGGTCATCGCCGTTGTGCTCGGTGCGTTCGCTGCCGTTGCCGCGTTCAAGCCGTTCGCCAGGATCGACAACGCAGCCTGGGTGGATTCCGCGGCGACGCAGGAAGTCACTTCGGCCGCGACCGACGCGCTGCAAACCCTGTACACGTACAAGGCCGCCACGATCGACGCCGATTTCGATGCCGCTCGTGCGGTGCTCAATCAGTCGATGCTCGACGAGTTCAACTCCACCGCCGAAACCACCAAATCTGCTGTGGTGCAGACGGATACGGGCACCGAAGCCATGGTCACCGATATCGGCGTCTCGCGGCTGGAGGACGGCATGGCGGAACTGATCGCCAACGTGAACATCAGTGCCACGCAGAACGGTGTCGCATCGGGCAGTGCCGAGGGCCCGTTGACGGTGAACATGGAGAAGGTCGACGGCACCTGGAAGCTGTCGGCAATCGACGATCAGTAGGCGCGCCACAACAGCACTCGATCCGGCCCCGTTCGACGCAGAATTCCTGCTCGGACGGGGCTTTTTCGTGCGCTCTTAGGCGGTCTGTCACTGGCTGGCCACCGAGTTACCATCGCGATTGCGTCCTGGCTTGGGGCGAGCCCTGGTTGTTCGAGACAACCAATAGACGCTCGACAGCCAGGGGTGGATCCGATGAAAACGGAGCATGCTGGTCATGACTGACACAACCATCGATTATTCCGTGCTGGAATCCAGGTCCGGTCGTTCGGGCTTTGCCGAGCACGTCAATCCCGAACTGTACCGGCTGTTGTCTGCGCTGAACTTGGATCGCGAGTACGTGCGGGGCGACGGGACGGTTCTGTTCGACGCCGCGGGTCGTCGCTATCTGGACTTCGCGGGCGCATATGGGGCGTTGCCCTTCGGTCACGGCCCCACTCCGATCTGGCAGGCGATCAACGATGTTCGCTGCAGCGGGGAGGCGATCTTCGTGCAGCCGTCGGTGCTGACGGCAGCGGGCGAATTGGCAGATCGGTTGGGGCGCATCGCACCCGACGGATTGACGCGGACGACGTTCGTCAACAGTGGTACCGAGGCCACCGAGGTGGCGCTCAAGATCGCGCGAGCGCACACCGGTCGGCTGGGTGTACTGACCACCGGGAACGGTTTTCACGGCAAGACTCTCGGCGCTTTGTCTGCGACGGGAAACATCAAGTACCAGAGCGGTTTCGGTGCACCGGTCGAGGGATTCGATCACATCGAGTTCGGTGATTCGGACGCGCTCGACGCGGCCCTGGCGGCGGCACCCGGGCACTATGCGGTGTTTCTGGTGGAGCCGATTCAGGGTGAGGGCGGGGTGGTGTGTCCACCCGACGGGTACCTACGCCGCGTGCGGGAGATCTGTGATCGGCACGGGGTGCTGATGGCTCTCGACGAGGTGCAGACCGGGCTCGGCCGGACCGGCAGGATGTTCGCCGCCGAGCACGAGGGTGTGGTGCCGGACATTCTCACCGTGGCCAAGGCGCTCGGGGGAGGGATCGTGCCGGTGGGTGCGGTGTTGTGTGCGCCGAGGTTGGTGGACGAAAGTTTCGCGCTCCGTCACACGTCTACCTTCGCGGGGAACGCGTTGGCCGCGCGGGTCGGTATCGCAGTTCTCGACGAGCTGACTCGAGACGACTGCGCTCTGGTGCAGAACGTGGCCGTTCTCGGGCGGCAGCTGAAGAACGATCTCGCCGTGCTGACCGAGAAGTATCCATCGGTGGTCACCGCAGTGCGCGGTCGCGGACTGTTGCTGGGCCTGGAACTCACCGCGGACGTGAACTTCGTCGGGCGACAGTCGTTGCTGGGATCGATTGCCGATCAACACAATCTGGCCGTGGTGATCTGCTCGTACCTGCTCGATGTCGAAGGGATACGTGTGGCTCCGACTCTGTTCGGTAACAGGGTGATTCGGATCGAACCACCGTTGACGGTGTCGGCGGTGCAGTGCTCGCGGCTGGTCGCAGCATTGGATCGCGCATTGGGGTATGCGGCGGTGGGGGACCTGGACGGATTGTTCGGGCATCTGCTGGGCCGACCGACCGTCGCCACTCCGCCCGCACTCGAGGCGTTGCGCCCGGGTCGGACGCCGGATATCCCTGTGCGACCGGCCGATCGGCGCTTCGCGTTCATCGCGCATCCTCTCGATCTCGGATTCTTCGCTGCGTTCGATCCGGCGCTGGAGGTGTTCGACCACGGCGAGCGGCAGGACCTGCTCGAGCGGTTCGCGGCATCGACGTCCGAGCTCGAACCTGCGTCGTTCGTCATCGGCAGCGGCCGAGTCGTCGGGGGTGAGGAGGCGACGGCGCACGGCGATCTGATCGGGCTGCCGTACACCTCCGAGCAGTTGCTGCGTCTGCCGATCGAGCAAGCTCTGCGGGTGGTCGGCAGTGCCGTCGACCTGGCGATCTCACGCGGTGCGACGGTGGTCGGGTTGGGCGGTTATTCGTCGGTGATCACCGGGAACGGGTTGGGCCTCGGCGCGACGACGCGACCGATCACCACCGGCAACACGTTCACCGCTGCGGCGAGTCTTCGGGCTGTTCGACGCGTGTGCCGTGAACGCGGTATCGATGTCGCGCGGGCTCGGGTGACGATTCTCGGTGCCGCCGGGGCGATCGGGCGAACGATCGGCATGCAGTTGGCCGGCGAGGTCGGCGCCGTCGTGTTGGTCGGCAGGAAGGGGGAGAGTTCGGTCGTCGCACCCAAGCTGTGGGCGGCCGCGCAGGAGATGGTGGCGAGCGCTCGGGCCGGGACGGGTTCGGGAGATCTGGCCGGTGCCGCGCACGCGGTCGACGGTGATCTGGACGATCTGATCAGGTCGCGACATGTCGAGTTCTTCACCGATCCTGTTGCTGCGGTGAGGGATTCGTTGATAGTCATCGCCGCGACGTCGGCCCCGCATGCGCTGATCGATCCGACGGATCTGATGGAGGGTGCCATCGTCTGCGATGTTGCGCAGCCGCCGAACATCGGCCGGGACGTGCGCAGTGAGCGGCCCGACGTGACGGTGTTCGACGGCGGCATCGTGCGGGTGCCGTCGGGTTCGGATTTCGGGTTGACCTACGGGTTGGCTCCGGGTCTGACGTATGCCTGCATGGCCGAGACGATGCTGATCGCGTTGTCGGGCGAGTTCGGACTGCGGAGCATCGGCACCACCCTCGACGGCGACAGTGTCGAGCGGTTGGGTGAGTTGGCGGATGTCCACGGGTTCGCGCTCGCCGAGGCCACCCGGTGGCGCAAGGTCGACCGGTAGTCGGCAGGGGCGGGTGCGTCGGTGTCCACGCCGGGTGGCCCGCCCTCGACTGCGTCAATGGACCGTTGCACACGTCTCGGCGGTGCAGTGGTTCATTGACGCGGCCGGTTCGAGAGCAGTCTCTCGGAAAACGGATCGGGCCGAACCTCTTGACGAAGGGGGCGGCACGGTTCACTCTTGTCGTCAGGAGCACCCCCAGTGGTTTCTGAAGCGCAGTGGTTCGATGAGCGCAGTGGTTCTGGGCGTTCGGCAGGCGACACGCTTTCGTCGAGTCGGCGCGTGAATGGACCCCGGGTGCTACTTTTGATGCCCCCGTTGCGCTGTGCGCACATTTGGGGTACCTTTGGACGTTGCGCTGGCTGCCTCCTGTCCACCTCTCGATCGCTGTTACCCGAAAGCACGTTTTCGGGCCGCTGTGATGGGGATTCGGTCTGGTTGCACCAGCCGAAATTCGCCCCACATATAGCAAACAGATACAGCGGCGGTCGCACTGCACGAGCGACCCGCGTGAGGTGCTGGAAGGACGCATCTTGGCAGTCTCTAGCCAGACCAAGGCAGTTGTCGGAACACCGGGAGCCCCGAGGAGGGTTTCGTTCGCGAACATTCGCGAGCCGTTGGAGGTACCCGGTCTCCTCGATGTACAGACGGATTCGTTCGAATGGCTGGTAGGTGCGCAGAGTTGGCGTGACCGTGCCGCCGCCCGCGGAGACAGCAGTGTCGCCGGTGGACTCGAGGACATCCTGACCGAGCTCTCTCCTATCGAGGACTTCTCGGGTTCGATGTCTCTCTCCTTCTCCGACCCACGATTCGACGAGGTCAAGGCCTCGACCGATGAGTGCAAGGACAAGGACATGACGTACGCGGCTCCGCTGTTCGTCACGGCCGAGTTCATCAACAACAACACCGGTGAGATCAAGAGCCAGACGGTCTTCATGGGTGATTTCCCGATGATGACCGACAAGGGCACCTTCATCATCAACGGCACCGAGCGTGTCGTCGTGTCGCAGCTGGTGCGTTCGCCGGGCGTCTACTTCGATCACTCGATCGACAAGACCACCGAGAAGGACCTGCACAGCGTCAAGGTGATCCCCGGTCGCGGCGCATGGCTCGAGTTCGACGTCGACAAGCGCGACACCGTCGGTGTCCGCATCGACCGCAAGCGTCGCCAGCCCGTCACGGTGCTGCTGAAGGCTCTCGGCTGGTCCACCGAGCAGATCACGGAGCGCTTCGGCTTCTCCGAGATCCTCATGGCCACGCTGGAGAAGGACAACACCGCCGGTACCGACGAGGCACTCCTCGACATCTACCGCAAGCTGCGTCCGGGCGAGCCGCCGACCAAGGAGTCGGCGCAGACCCTGCTGGAGAACCTGTTCTTCAAGGACAAGCGCTACGACCTCGCTCGCGTGGGTCGCTACAAGATCAACAAGAAGCTCGGCCTCAACTCGGGTCAGCCCATCGTGGCGTCGACCCTCACCGAGGAAGACATCGTCGCGACCATCGAGTACCTGGTGCGTCTGCACGCAGGTGAGACCTCGATGACCGCACCCGACGGCGTCGAGGTTCCGGTCGAGGTCGACGACATCGACCACTTCGGCAACCGTCGTCTGCGTACCGTCGGCGAGCTCATCCAGAACCAGATCCGCGTGGGCCTGTCCCGCATGGAGCGCGTCGTGCGCGAACGTATGACGACTCAGGACGTCGAGGCGATCACGCCGCAGACCCTGATCAACATCCGTCCCGTCGTCGCTGCGATCAAGGAGTTCTTCGGAACGTCCCAGCTCTCGCAGTTCATGGACCAGAACAACCCGCTGTCGGGTCTGACGCACAAGCGTCGCCTGTCGGCACTGGGACCCGGCGGTCTCTCTCGTGAGCGCGCCGGCCTAGAGGTCCGCGACGTGCACCCCTCGCACTACGGCCGCATGTGCCCCATCGAGACCCCGGAAGGCCCGAACATCGGCCTGATCGGATCGCTCTCGGTGTACGCACGCGTCAACCCGTTCGGCTTCATCGAGACCCCGTACCGCAAGGTCGTCGACGGCAAGGTCACCGACGATGTCGATTACCTGACCGCCGACGAGGAGGATCGCCACACGCTCGCGCAGGCGAACTCTCCGGTCGACGACTCGGGTCACTTCATCGAGGACAAGATTCTCGTCCGTCGTAAGGGTGGAGAGGTCGAGTTCGTCTCGTCCGACGACATCGACTACATGGACGTCTCGCCGCGCCAGATGGTGTCCGTCGCAACCGCGATGATCCCGTTCCTCGAGCACGACGATGCCAACCGTGCCCTGATGGGCGCGAACATGCAGCGTCAGGCCGTCCCGCTGGTTCGCAGCGAGTCGCCGATCGTCGGAACCGGCATGGAGCTGCGTGCAGCTGTCGACGCCGGTGACGTCGTCATCACCGAGAAGACCGGTGTCGTCGAAGAGGTCTCCGCCGACTACGTCACGGTCATGGCCGACGACGGAACCCGCAAGACCTACCGGATGCGTAAGTTCGCGCGCTCCAACCAGGGCACCTGCGCCAACCAGCGTCCGATCGTGGACGAGGGACAGCGCGTCGAGACCGGCCAGGTCCTCGCCGACGGCCCCTGCACCGAGAACGGTGAGATGGCACTCGGCAAGAACCTGCTGCTGGCGATCATGCCGTGGGAGGGCCACAACTACGAGGACGCGATCATCCTGTCGCAGCGCCTCGTGGAAGAGGACGTTCTCACCTCGATCCACATCGAGGAGCACGAGATCGATGCTCGCGACACCAAGCTCGGTGCCGAGGAGATCACTCGCGACATCCCGAACGTCTCCGACGAGGTCCTCGCAGACCTCGACGAGCGCGGCATCATCCGTATCGGTGCCGAGGTTCGTGACGGCGACGTGTTGGTCGGAAAGGTCACGCCGAAGGGCGAGACCGAGCTGACCCCCGAAGAGCGCCTGCTGCGCGCCATCTTCGGTGAGAAGGCCCGCGAAGTTCGCGACACCTCGCTCAAGGTTCCGCACGGCGAGAACGGAAAGGTCATCGGCATCCGCGTCTTCTCGCGCGACGACGACGACGATCTGCCTCCCGGCGTCAACGAGCTGGTCCGCGTCTACGTGGCTCAGAAGCGCAAGATCCAGGACGGCGACAAGCTCGCCGGCCGTCACGGCAACAAGGGCGTCATCGGCAAGATCCTCCCGCAGGAGGACATGCCGTTCCTGCCCGACGGCACCCCGATCGACATCATCCTCAACACCCACGGTGTGCCGCGTCGTATGAACATCGGTCAGGTCCTCGAAACCCACCTGGGTTGGATCGGCAAGACCGGTTGGAACGTTCAGATCGCCGCGGACGGCACGAAGCCCGATTGGGCCGAGCGTCTGCCCGAGGAGATGTTGGCGGCTCCGGCCGACAGCAACATCGCCACCCCGGTGTTCGACGGTGCCAAGGAGAATCAGCTCGCCGGCCTGCTGGAGAGCACGATTCCCAACCGCGACGGCGAGCAGATGGTCGGATCCGACGGAAAGGCCACGTTGTTCGACGGCCGCTCCGGCGAGCCGTTCCCGTACCCGGTGTCGGTGGGCTACATGTACATCATCAAGCTGCACCACTTGGTCGACGACAAGATCCACGCTCGTTCGACCGGGCCGTACTCGATGATCACGCAGCAGCCCCTCGGTGGTAAGGCCCAGTTCGGTGGACAGCGCTTCGGTGAGATGGAGTGCTGGGCCATGCAGGCCTATGGTGCTGCGTACACGCTGCAGGAGCTTCTCACCATCAAGTCGGACGACGTTGTCGGCCGCGTGAAGGTGTACGAGGCGATCGTCAAGGGCGAGAACATTCCCGAGCCCGGTATCCCCGAGTCCTTCAAGGTGCTCCTCAAGGAGCTCCAGTCGCTGTGCCTCAACGTGGAGGTGCTGTCCTCGGACGGCGCTGCCATCACGATGGCCGATGGTGACGACGAAGACCTCGAGCGTGCCGCAGCCAACCTGGGAATCAACCTCTCCCGCAACGAAGCTGCCACGGTCGACGACCTCGCTCAGTAGTTCTGTGGTCTGCCGGATCCGCCCAGTGCGGATCCGGCAGGCGTTTCTCTCATTTGCTCTTCCAGCACAACACCCATAACGGGGAAAGGAAGTTACGTGCTCGACGTCAACTTCTTCGATGAACTTCGCATTGGCCTTGCCACTGCGGACGACATCCGTCAGTGGTCCTACGGCGAGGTCAAGAAGCCGGAGACCATCAACTACCGCACGCTCAAGCCCGAGAAGGACGGCCTCTTCTGCGAGAAGATCTTCGGCCCCACTCGGGACTGGGAGTGCTACTGCGGCAAGTACAAGCGCGTCCGCTTCAAGGGCATCATCTGTGAGCGTTGTGGCGTCGAGGTCACTCGCGCCAAGGTGCGTCGTGAGCGCATGGGCCACATCGAACTGGCTGCTCCGGTCACGCACATCTGGTACTTCAAGGGTGTGCCGTCGCGTCTGGGCTACCTGCTCGACCTGGCTCCGAAGGATCTCGAGAAGATCATCTACTTCGCTGCCTACGTCATCACCACGGTCGACGACGAGCTCCGTCACAACGAGCTCTCGACGCTCGAGGCCGAGATGGAGGTCGAGAAGAAGGCCGTCGCAGATCAGCGCGACGCCGATCTCGAGGCTCGTGCGCAGAAGCTCGAAGCCGACATCGCCGAGCTCGAAGCCGAGGGTGCCAAGTCCGACGTGCGCCGCAAGGTCAAGGACGGCGGCGAGCGCGAGATGCGTCAGCTCCGTGACCGCGCGCAGCGCGAGCTCGATCGTCTCGAAGAGATCTGGACCACGTTCACCAAGCTCGCTCCCAAGCAGCTCATCGTCGACGAGCTCATCTACCGCGAGCTCATCGACCGGTACGGCGAGTACTTCACCGGTGCCATGGGTGCCGAGTCGATCCAGAAGCTCATGCAGACCTTCGACATCGACGCCGAGGCGGAATCTCTTCGCGAGACCATCCGCAGTGGCAAGGGTCAGAAGAAGCTGCGTGCGCTCAAGCGTCTGAAGGTCGTCGCTGCGTTCCAGGCCGGCCGTAACTCCCCGATGGGCATGGTCCTGGACGCTGTCCCGGTCATCCCGCCGGAGCTTCGTCCGATGGTCCAGCTCGACGGTGGACGTTTCGCGACGTCCGACCTCAACGATCTGTACCGCCGCGTCATCAACCGCAACAACCGCCTCAAGCGTCTGATCGATCTCGGTGCTCCCGAGATCATCGTCAACAACGAGAAGCGGATGCTGCAGGAGTCGGTCGACGCCCTGTTCGACAACGGCCGTCGTGGACGTCCGGTCACCGGACCGGGTAACCGTCCGCTCAAGTCGCTGTCCGACTTGCTCAAGGGCAAGCAGGGTCGTTTCCGTCAGAACCTCCTCGGCAAGCGCGTCGACTACTCGGGCCGTTCGGTCATCGTCGTCGGCCCGCAGCTCAAGCTGCACCAGTGTGGTCTGCCGAAGCTGATGGCTCTCGAGCTGTTCAAGCCGTTCGTGATGAAGCGTCTGGTGGATCTGAACCACGCGCAGAACATCAAGTCGGCCAAGCGCATGGTCGAGCGTCAGCGTCCGCAGGTGTGGGACGTTCTCGAAGAGGTCATCGCAGAGCACCCCGTGCTGCTGAACCGTGCACCCACCCTGCACCGGTTGGGCATCCAGGCGTTCGAGCCGCAGCTCGTCGAGGGCAAGGCCATCCAGCTGCACCCGCTCGTGTGTGAGGCGTTCAACGCCGACTTCGACGGTGACCAGATGGCTGTCCACCTCCCGCTGTCCGCCGAGGCTCAGGCCGAGGCACGCGTGCTGATGCTGTCGTCGAACAACATCCTCTCGCCGGCATCGGGCCGTCCGCTCGCCATGCCGCGTCTGGACATGGTGACGGGTCTGTACCACCTGACGCGTCTCGATGCCGGTGCTGTCGGCGAGCGCGCCGACGCCAAGACCGACACGGCCGAGTTCGGGGCGTACTCCTCCCCGGCCGAGGCTCAGATGGCCGTCGATCGTGGATCGCTCACGGTGCAGTCGCAGATTCGGGTTCGTCTCACCACGCAGCGCCCGCCGCGTGACATCGAGAACGAGCTGTTCCCGAACGGCTGGAACCGTGGCGAGGCATGGACCGCGCAGACCACTCTGGGACGCGTGCTCTTCAACGAGCTGCTTCCGGCGGACTACCCGTTCGTCAACGAGCAGATGCCGAAGAAGCGTCAGTCGACCATCATCAACGATCTCGCCGAGCGTTACCCGATGATCGTCGTCGCGCAGACCGTCGACAAGCTCAAGGACGCAGGCTTCTACTGGGCCACGCGTTCGGGTGTCACCATCTCGATCTCCGACGTCCTCGTGCCGCCGGAGAAGCCGCAGATCATGGAGACCTTCGAGGCTCAGGCCGATCAGATCGAGAAGAAGTACCAGCGTGGCGCACTCGACAAGGTCGAGCGCAACTCCGCACTGGTCAAGATCTGGCAGGACGCGACCGAGCAGGTCGGTAAGGCCATGGAGGCGCACTTCCCCGACGACAACCCGATCCCGATGATCGTGAAGTCCGGCGCAGCCGGAAACATGACTCAGGTTCGCTCGCTCGCCGGCATGAAGGGCTTGGTGACGAACCCGAAGGGTGAGTTCATCCCGCGTCCGATCAAGTCTTCCTTCAAGGAAGGCCTGACGGTTCTCGAGTACTTCATCAACACGCACGGTGCTCGTAAGGGTCTGGCCGACACGGCGCTTCGTACCGCCGACTCGGGCTACCTGACGCGTCGTCTGGTCGACGTCTCGCAGGATGTCATCGTTCGGGAAACCGACTGTGGCACCGAGCGCGGCATCGTCACGACGATCGCCGAGAAGACGGCCGACGGCAAGATGATCCGCGACGCTCACGTCGAGACCAGCACGTACGCCCGCACGTTGGCGAACGACGCTGTCGACGAGAACGGCACGGTCATCGTCGCTCGCGGACACGATCTCGGTGACCCGGCCATCGACGCGCTGCTCGCTGCGGGCATCACGTCGGTCAAGGTTCGCTCGGTGCTCACCTGCACCACCGGAACCGGCGTCTGCGCCACCTGCTACGGCCGCTCGATGGCCACCGGCAAGCTGGTCGACATCGGTGAGGCCGTCGGTATCGTTGCCGCACAGTCCATCGGTGAGCCCGGAACCCAGCTGACCATGCGTACCTTCCACCAGGGTGGTGTCGCCGGAGATGACATCACCGGTGGTCTGCCTCGCGTGCAGGAGCTGTTCGAGGCACGTGTGCCGAAGGGCAAGGCTCCGATCGCGGACGTGTCGGGACGCATCCAGCTCGAGGACGGCGATCGTTTCTACAAGATCACCATCGTTCCGGACGACGGCGGCGAAGAGGTTGTCTACGACAAGCTCTCCAAGCGTCAGCGTCTGCGCGTCTTCAAGCACGACGACGGCACCGAGCGCCTCTTGGCGGACGGTGACCACGTCGAGGTCGGCCAGCAGCTCATGGAAGGTGCTGCCGATCCGCACGAGGTCCTGCGTGTGATGGGTCCCCGTCAGGTGCAGATCCACCTCGTCAACGAGGTCCAGGAGGTGTACCGGTCGCAGGGTGTGTCGATTCACGACAAGCACATCGAGACGATCGTTCGCCAGATGCTCCGTCGCGTGACGATCATCGACAGCGGCTCCACCGAGTTCCTGCCCGGTTCACTCACCGAGCGCAGCGAATTCGAGTCGAGCAACCGTCGCGTCGTCTCCGAGGGTGGCGAGCCCGCAGCCGGACGTCCGGTCCTGATGGGTATCACCAAGGCGTCGCTGGCCACCGACTCGTGGCTGTCGGCAGCGTCCTTCCAGGAGACCACTCGTGTGCTCACCGATGCGGCGATCAACTGCCGTAGCGACAAGCTCATAGGTCTCAAGGAGAACGTCATCATCGGTAAGCTCATCCCGGCTGGTACCGGCATCAACCGGTACCGGAACATCACGGTGCAGCCGACCGAAGAGGCGCGTGCCGCCGCATACGCGGTGCCGTCGTACGACGATCAGTACTACAGCCCGGACGGCTTCGGCCAGGGAACCGGCGCTGCAGTGCCGCTCGACGACTACGGTTTCTCCAACGAATACCGCTAGAGCGACTTCGTCGCATGTGAGCAGAAACTCGTAGCCCACTACGAGTTTCCGCTCACGACGACAGAGCCAGCAGACAAAGCCCCGCATCGACTTCGGTCGGTGCGGGGCTTTGTTGTATATCTGGGGTGCGCGGTGAGTTTTCGATGCGCCTCGAGTCGGTACCGGCATGACCGATCAATCATCCAGCACCATCGTGAACATCGGCGTGGCCATGTTCACCGTCGCAGACCAGGACGCCGCGCTCGAGTTCTATTCACGCGTTCTCGGTTTCGAGCTGCGCGACGATACGCGTTTCGGCCCCGAGGGCGAGTATCGGTGGGTCGAGGTGGCACCGCCCGGTTCGACGGCACGCCTGGCCCTGAATCCGCCGATGGGTGACTCGCCCGGCGGGTCGTCGATCGGTGTCGAAACTCCCGACGTCGAGGCGGAACACGCGCGACTGGCCGCGATCGGCGGTGTCGACATGGACGCATTGTCCGGGACGGAGGACGGTGCGCCGCCGATGTTCGTGCTGCGTGATCCCGACGGCAATCTGGTGTGGGTTGTTCAGGCCTGAATGGCCCACCGGGCGGGCGGACTTTCGCCGTCTCGGGCTCGTTGCGGGGTCTCAGCCGCTACCGTCCTCCTATGCGAAAGACTGTGCTTGTGCTTGTGATGGTCATGGCGTGGATTCTCGCGGGAGCGCTGCCGGCCGGAGCGGCACCCGGTGACGATCCTTCGTGGTCGGGTGATTATTCGCTGATGCGGTTCGCGGCGAGCAAGACCGGCACCAGCGCGGCGGCGTCGCAACGAGAACCGGATTTCTCCGACGTCTACACCTTTGCCACCGATTGCGTCGACGGAGACTGTGTTGCCTCCGTCGTCGCCGGTCCACCCCCGGCGAACGAGTCCCTCCAGAACCGCCCGATCGACTACGTCTGGGACGGAACGAGTTGGGTGCACACCTACGACTGGGTGTGGGACTGCTGGAAGGGTGAAGGAAATCCCAAGGAATACAACGACGCGCACTCGGTGGCCTACTACACCCCGCAGCCCGATGGCAGCTTCGAGGGCGTGTGGACCACCACGATCTTCGGCGGATACTGCGACGGCACTGTCGTCATGAACGTTGCTGCATATCCTGTCTCGCCGATTCCCGCCCTGCCGCCGATGTTCGGCAGTAGCTGACCGACTGAGAAGGCGTTCGTCGAATCATCCGTGATGGCAGACGGCCTCGAGGTCGATGCCGTTGAGATCGCGGACGAATGATCCGTAGTACGTGGCGTGGTATTCCGACTGCAGCCCTGGAGCCCTGAGCTCGATCGCTCCTGCCGAGAGTGCTGCCGCGTGGAAGGCATCGACGGTGGCGCGATCCGGGGCGCTGAAGGCGAGATGGGTGTGCGGTCCGATGGCCGAACCCGGTGCGTCGACGATCCAGAAGAAGGGCTTCAACTGCGCCCAACCGAACGCGATCATGGCGAGTTGGTTGGCCTCGGGGGTGTGCGGTACCCGCATGATTTCGCTGATCCCCAG
Organism: Rhodococcus sp. IEGM 1370; assembly: GCF_033142325.1. Taxonomy (NCBI): domain Bacteria; kingdom Bacillati; phylum Actinomycetota; class Actinomycetes; order Mycobacteriales; family Nocardiaceae; genus Rhodococcus; species Rhodococcus sp. IEGM 1370. The sequence goes on from NZ_JAWLRY010000004.1 coordinate 210,815, forward strand.
CGGTTTCAGTACAGCACCGTAGAACTCGGCGCTGGCGGCAAGATCGGCGACGCCGATGTTGAGGTGGTCGATTTGGGAGCCTGTGCGGTCGGTGTTCGTCATGCGTTCGAGTTTTGCCGTGATTGCGGACGACTCAGGTCCTGAATCGAATGGAAATTTCGTGTTCATGTGCCCTTTCGATCGACGACGCGCACAGTTCGTTCGGGCGCGACAGCCTCGAAGGATGGTGAGACGGGGTAACGAGATACGGTTCGGTCAGGACATCTCCATGCGAGCGGGCGCCACACGTCGACAGTTTCTGACGTGGAGTGCGCTGGTGGGGGCGTTGGCGTTCACTCCGGGACTCGCAGGGACCACGGCGCAGGCCCAGTCCGTGGTGACGCCCGATTACCCGTTCCGCCTCGGCGTGGCATCCGGCGATCCACTGCCCGATTCGGTGGTGTTGTGGACCAGACTCGCCACCGATCCCTTTGCGCCACTGGGCGGAATGACTCCTGGCGTTGTGCCGGTGCGGTGGCAGATCGCCGCGGACGAGAGATTCGCGAACATCACCCGCGAGGGTGTCGAGCTTGCCACCGAGTTCGACGGCTGGTCGATTCACGTCGACGTCCGAGGGCTGGAGCCTGCTCGCGAATACTTCTATCGCTTTCTCGTCGGACCGCACTCCAGCTCGGTCGGCCGCACCAAAACCGCACCGGCGCTGGGCCAACCGTTGAGCAGGCTCGATTTCGCCTGGGCGTCGTGCCAGAAATGGGAGGACGGCTACTTCGGCGCATACCAGGACCTGGCGGCGTCGAATCTCGATGTGGTGTTCTTTCTGGGCGACTACATCTACGAGTACGCGATCAAGGACGAGGGTGCTCGGAAGGGTGAGCCGCGTACCGAGTCGGCTGCCCGAGAAACCATGGTGCTCAGCGACTATCGAGACCGGTATGCCTTGTACAAGGCGGACGAGAACCTCGCCGCGGCCCATGCGTCGGCACCGTTCGTCTCGACGTTCGACGATCACGAGGTGGACAACAACTGGGCCTCGCAGATCAGTCAGGACGACGACGATCCGCGAGAGTTCCTGTTGCGCAGAGCCGATGCGTTCAAGGCGTGGTGGGAGAACACCCCGGTTCGGGCGAATCTGAAGCCCGTCGGACCGGACATGACGGTCTATCGTCGGTTCTCGTTCGGCGATCTGGTGGACTTCTCGGTGCTGGACACACGGCAGTACCGCAGCGATCAGGCGCACGGGGACGGCGAGCATGCGCAGGACGCGGAGACGGCCGATCCGTCGCGCACCATAACCGGTGCAGCGCAGGAGAAGTGGATTCTCGACGGGTTCGCATCGCCGTCGTCGTGGAACTTCCTGGCGCATCAGACGGTCATCTCGGACTTGGCTCGTGGGCTCGGCGGCGATCGCAAGGTCGGGATGGATCCGTGGAGCGGATACGAGGCGTCGCGGCACCGAATTCTGGACGGGGCCAGGGATCGTGGCACGAAGAACGTCGCGTCGATCGTCGGCGACATTCATCGCACGATCGTGTCGGAATTGCGACGCGACTACCAGGATCAGGTGTCGCCGATCCAAGGTGTGGAGATCGCGGCCACGTCGATCGCGTCGGGCAAGGACGGTGCCGATGTCGACGCCGCCGGGGCGGCTATCGCCGAGGCCTCACCGCACGTCAGGTACGGCAATGCTCGTCGCGGCTATCTCCGCAGCACGCTGACGAACACCGAATGGCATTCGGAAGTGAGGGTTCTCGATGCGGTGTCGACGCCGGGCAAGCCGGTGCGCACCGCCGCAACCGTCACCGTCCCCGAAGGCCGCCCCGAGATTCAGCTGGGTTGACGCCGACGGTCACTGACGGATGGCGAACATCGGCATCGCCAGGCCGAGCAGCATCACGGTGAACAGGAACCATGCCGCGCCCTGCCAGATCGGCCACGTGCCACCGGCTCGGTACGACTTGTATCCCAACGTCAGAGCTCCGATCCCGCCGAGGAAGCACACCGCAGGCACCGACGCGGCCAACACAGGACTGGAGCGGTCGACGAGCAGGAACACCGCGGTCAGGGCGGCAGCCACCGCCACCACACCTGCGCAGTATCCCGCAGCCTTACGAAGGGCACCGGGGTCGTTCCAGCGCTTTTCGACGTCGCGGTCGGCGATGGTGCGTTCGGTCGGGTCGTTGACGGGCATACCTGTGGGCTACCCGTTCGGCGCGGGTCTACCCACTTCGGACGGTCAGCGACCGTCGGCGATGATCTGCGCGACGTTGCGTTCGGCCAACGCGGTGATGGTGAGCGACGGGTTGGCGGCTCCGGTGCTACCGGGGATCAGGGCACCGTCGACGACGTAGAGCCCGGGGTGACCCTTCACCCGCCCGTAGCTGTCGGTGGCGTCGCCCAGTACCGCGCCGCCGAGTGGGTGGGCGGTGAAGGTGTCGTCGACGTCGCGGGTGAACGGTTCGGCTGCGACGACGGTACCGCCGGCCTGAGCCATCCGATTCTGCACTGCGCGTAGGGCTTCCACGGTGTCGCGGCTGCCACCCTTCGGCCAGTTCAGGGTCAACGTGTCTGTGGCGGAATCGAATCCGAAGTTTCCACGCAGGGGATCGATGGTCATACCGAGGGAGCCGATGAAACCGAGATTCACCGGAACGCCCGGCACGTACCAGTTCTCGACGGTCAGTGGCAGTCCTGAGTCGTCGACGATGCGGGACGCGCACGGCGCACCCTGCGGTCCGGCCGACATCGGCCCCAGTGACCGCGTCATCGACGCGTCGCCGTTGGTGCCCCATCCGGTGCCGACGAATTCGTTGAGGTTCGCCAGCGCACCGGTGCTGCGGGCGCGCATCAGCAGCTCGGTGGTGCCGATGGACCCCGCTCCGAGGACGAGGGTGTCGCAGGTGAGTGTGCGTGTCTCGAGTACGTTGCCGAACGGGTCGAGGCGTTCGATCTCGACGCGGTAGCGGCCGCCGGATTCGGTGCCGATCGCCGCGACGCGATGGCTGTGACATACCGTCGCGTTGCCGGTGGCCTCGGCCTGGGGGATGTAGTTCTGGGTCAGGTCGTGCTTGGCACCGTTGGAGTTGCCGAAGGTGCTCGCGCCGACGGTCGCGGACGGCCTCGAGCGGCCGCCGATCTCGTCGCGGACGACATTCCAGTTCCAGTTGCCGTCCACTGCCTGCGGGGTGAAGCCGGCCCGCCGGGCGTGGTCGTCCCAGGTGCGTGAGTGTGCGAAGTTCGGGCTGTTGTAGACGTCCTCGGGCATCGCCGACGGCCGGAGCATCGAGCGCGCCTTGGGGTACCAGGTGGCGGCCATCTCGTCGTAGTTCAGTCGTCCGCCGAAGGAGAGGTCGAAGAACTTCTTGTCCGGGGCGATGGTGACACCGGTGTAGACGATCGAGCCGCCGCCGACGGCAGCGCCGCGCCAGACGGAGAGGTTCTCGTAGCGGGTGGTGTCGAGGACGCCGCCGAACAGGTCGACCGGCCCGACGGGCATGCCGGTGATGTTGGTGAAGGAGCTCTGCTGCCACAGTCCGCGTCCGTCGGCGGTCATGTCGGCGGTGAAGATCTCGCGCCACGGATCACGTGGCCAGCGCAGTCCGCGTTCGAGGACTGTGACCTGGGTGCCGGCCTGCGCCATGCGGAGGGCGGCGGCGCTGGCACCGAAGCCGGAGCCGATGACGATCACGGGTGAGTGGTCCGGTGGGCGCGGGGGGGCGGCGAACAGCTCGGGAACCAGTGCTCGGATGCGTTCGGCACCGATCGGCAGCGCGCCCGCTGTGGCGGAGCCCGGCATTCCGGCCGAGTTCAGGACCGGAGCGGCGGCAGCGCCGAGCATTCCGGCAGCGGCCAACCGCAGCAGTTGCCTTCGGTTCACGGAAAGTCCCCCTACTTGACTCACGGACAGCGTTGTCGATTCTGTCGTGTTTGCGGCGAGAAAGCGAACAGTTCGGTCGGTCTCGAGGATGCTTCCCAGCTCGGCCTCAGGTTTGCCTGTAAGACTTCCGCTCATGGTTTCGGCATCGCTGGCCCTGTTACTGCTCTTCGCAGCGGTACTCGGCATCGTGGCGCACCTCGTCGACGCGCGGGGGCAGGCGATGCTCGTTGCCGCGTCTTTGGCACATGTCCTCATGCTCGCCGCGGTGCCCGGCGCTGCACTCGCGGCCGTGGCGTTCGGGTGGTGGGGGCTGGCTGCGGGGGCGGCTGTACTGACGGGTGCCATCGCAACGCAGCTGCCGCTGCAGAGGCACCGTCCACTACACAGGCACCGCTCCCGGACGACGACCGAGGCACCGACTCTGACGGTCCTGCACGCCAACATCTGGCTGGGACAGGCCGATCTCGACGCGTTGGTTGCGCTGGTCGAGCAACACCGCCCGGACGTGCTCACCCTCGTAGAACTGACGCCCGAGGCAGAGGCCCGTCTTCGCCCGAGACTGTCCGGCTCGTTGCCGCACGCGTATGTCAGCGCCGCCCCCGGCGGCGAAGGTACCGGCATCTACAGCCGCTTCCCGCTCGTCGACGAGCAGCGGCACGACGGTTTTGTGACCGAATTGCTCTCTGCACGGGTGGAGATGCCGGGTCGGCCTCTGGTGTTCGCGGTTCACCCGGTGCCGCCGTGGCCGCGGGAGCCGTCCGAATGGGTTCGCGAGCTCGCGCTGCTGCGTCAACTGCTGGCCAAGATCCCCGTCGACGACGGTCCCGTGGTGGTGGCCGGCGACTTCAACGCGACGCAGGATCATCGGCGGTACCGAGATCTACAGGACGGCCGGTTCGTCGATGCCGCGGTGGCCACCGGGGCCGGGATGCTCAGGACGTATCCGGCGCACACCTGGTACCCACCCGTCATCGCCATCGACCATGTTCTGGTGGCGGACATGGCGGTTCGATCGGTCGAGGCGGTGACGATCACCGGTTCCGACCACCGCGGCATCCTGGCTCGGCTTGCCTTCGGTCCCCACTAGGGCTGTGCGGGCAACTGCTGCACCGACCACTTGTTTCGGTCGGGGTCGGCGAAGTACACGAACGTGCCCCAGCCCTCGTCCTTGGGCGGATCGATGGTCAGACCCGACGAGGTGAGGTGCTCGTAGGCCTCCTGGATGTTGTCCACGACCATCAGAATCCCGGCTCCCTTGCCCGGCTCGGCGTCGGTGATGCCCTCACCGATCGCGATGGAGCACGCCGAACCCGGGGGAGTGAGCTGGACGTACCGGATGCCGTCCCAGGGGCGGGCGTCGTGGTCGGCCTCGAAGCCGATCGAGGTGTAGAAGTCCTTGGCGCGGTCCACATCGGTCACGGCGAGGGTGACGAGTTCGATCTTCATGGTGAGGTTCATGGAGCAATGCTGAGCGCCTTTGCGGACACATTCGGTCCGCTATGAACGAACACTTCGAGAAATATGCCCGACGCCTCGTCGGTTGACATATCCGTGTTCTTCTCACTGCTCGACAGATCCCGCACTCGATCCGGAATGGACGACGCCTCCTCGCTGCGGCATACCGTCGAACGAGCGGTACATGCGGAGAAGATCGGGCTGCACCGTTTCTGGGTGGCCGAGCATCACGGTGTTCCCGGTATCGCGTCGGGCGCGCCCGCGGTACTTGCTGCGGCGGTGGCGTCGCGCACCTCGCGCATTCGCGTCGGATCCGGCGGGGTGATGCTGCCCAATCATCAGCCCCTGGTCGTGGCCGAGCAATTCCTGATGTTGGAGTCCCTCTTTCCCGACCGAATCGACCTCGGTGTCGGCCGCTCCCTCGGTTTCACCGAACCGGTCCGCGCAGCATTGCGCCGAGACCGTGACGCGCCCGACACGTTCGAGTCCGACATCGCCGAATTGCGTTCGTATCTGGACGGTTCGGCCGCGGTGACGGCGCGCCCTGTCACCGCTGCTCCACCGGTGTTCGTCCTCGCCACCGGAGCCGGTCTCGAGGTGGCCGCTCGCGCCGGGCTTCCGGTGGTCGTCGGTGGACCGGTGCTGCAGAAGGACGATCCGTTGGCGTTGTATCGCAAGCACTTTAGGCCCACGCCCTCGAATCCCGAACCGTACGTGATCATCTCGCTCGATGTGACCATCGCAGCCGATGCCGAGGACGCGCGTAGGTTGGCCGTGCCGGAGGCGTGGGCGATGGCCAGGTCCAGGCGTGAGGGCGAGTTCCCGGCACTGGAACGAGCGTCTGCGATCGATCAATCGCAGTGGACGCCGCAGACGCGCGACAGAATCGAGGCGTCGTTGGCGTCGAGCATCCTCGGCACGACCGGGCAGGTCCGCCCGAGGCTCGAGGAGGTGATCGAGCGCACCGGCGCGAACGAGATCATGGCCTCGACGTCCACGTACGATCGCGCCGAATTGTTCGACGCCGATGCCGCGTTCGCTCAGCTCGCAGGGGTGGCGGGCTGAACAGGTGCTGTCGCAGCCAGGGCCGCCACGAGGTCGCGCTGAATGTCGGTGGCGGGCACGGTCGCGTCGACGACGGCCGAGACCGGGAGCCGCAGCCTGCGGTCGGCCTCGGTGCGGAAGACCAGGCCGGTCTTGGGGGTGCTGTCGGCGGTGCTGGCATACAGGATGGACCAGCACTGCGGGTTCTTGAGGAGTTCGGCGCTGGCGGTGTGATCCGACGCCACGGGTGGGCCGAAGCTCAACGGAAGTCCGCTGCGCTTCATCTCGCGTTCGATCACCCGGTGCAACAGGATCTGCTCGCTCCGTTTGGGAAGTAGCAGGGGGTAGCCGGCGAGCTGGCTCAGGCTCGGGTTGTCCTCACCCGCCAGAGGATGACCCTCGGGAAGAACGACGACGAGGTCCTCGGTCCACAGTTCGGTCACATGGAGACCGGAGCGTTCGACGCTGCCGCGGATCAGCGCCACCTGGCAGTCGCCGGACGTCACCGCTTCGATCTGTTCTGCGAATCGTTTCAGGACGAAGTCGATCTCGGCGTCGGGATGACGCTCACGGACCGCGACGATGGCGGAGATTGCGTTGGCCGCGAACGTCATGTTTCCGGTCAGGCGCAGCTGATTCCGCTTGCGCGTCGTCAGCGCCAGCGCGGCCTGCTCGAGCTCCACCATGTGCCGGGCGATGGAGACCAATTGTGCTCCGACAACGGTCAATCGAACGGTACGAGAGGTCCGCTCGAACAGCGGTTCACCGATTTCTCGTTCCAGCTTGGAGATCTGCAGACTGATCGCCGATTGCGAGACGTAGCAGCGTTCGGCAGCGCGCGAGAAGTTCAGTTCCTCGCCGACCGCGAGGAAGTACTTCAGCTGCCGCAGTTCCATGTAGCCATCCAATCATGAGTTCTGCTCATAGATGCTATTTCAACTTCCGCGTTGATAGAGCATCGCGGTCGGAGTTTCATGGAGGTAGTTCTTCGTAGAGGAAAAGACTCGAGCCGAAAAGGAAAGTGCTGTGCAAACGTACGACGTCGTCATCGTGGGATCGGGATTCGGAGCATTGGCTGCCGCCAAGTCTCTGGGCAAGGCCGGTGTGACGTTCTCGCTGATCTCCAGCACCACCGAACACCTCTTTCAGCCGCTGCTCTACCAGGCCGCCACCGGAATGCTCTCGACGGGTGAGATCGCCCCTCCGGTCAGGCGCATCCTCGCGCAGTACGACTCGGCGGACGTGCGTCTCGGGCGCGTCGTCGATGTCGATCCCGAGAATCACCAGGTCACCTACATCGGTGCCGGACAGAGCCACACCATCGGCTTCGGTCGATTGATCGTCGCCACGGGTGCCACGCAGGCGTACTTCGGGCGCGACGAGTTCAAGGACCGCACGTTCGCGCTCAAGACCGTCGACGACGCGATCGCTCTGCGTGAGCAGATCCTGAGTTGCTACGAAACTGCGCACCTGACAACCGATTCGGCTGCTCGCAAGGAATTGCTGAGCTTCGTCGTTGTCGGTGCAGGCGCGACGGGTGTCGAATTGGCCGGCCAGATCAGGGATCTCGCGCACCGCTATTTCGCCAGCTCGTTCCCCGACATCGACCCGAGCGACGTCACGGTCACTCTCGTCGACGGGGTCAAGGAAGTTCTGCCCGCGTTCGGCGGCAAGCTCAGCGCGTATGCCCGCACGAAGCTCGAGAAGTCCGGCGTCGACGTCGTCGCCGGAGCCATGGTCACCGACATCGCCGACGACGTCGTCACGGTGCAGGATGTCGACACCAAGACCTCGCGTACCTACCCGGCCAAGACTGTTATCTGGTCGGCCGGTGTTCAGGCCAGCGATCTCGCGGCCACGATCGCCGAGCGCACCGGGTGCGAGACCGACCGTGCCGGACGCCTTCTCGTGCACGACGATCTGACGGTCGGCTCGGCGAAGGACATCTACGCGATCGGCGACGTGACGTCGCTGCACAAGCTCCCCGGACAGTCGCCGGTGGCGATGCAGCAGGGCAGGCACGTGGCGAAGATGATCATCGGAAAGGTCGACGCGGGAACGCCGTTCGAGTACACCGACAAGGGCAGCATGTCGATCGTCGGCCGGTTCAGTGCGGTGGCGCGACTGTTCGGCAAGGTCGACATGTCGGGCCCGATCGCCTGGCTCATGTGGCTCGCGGTGCACCTGATGTACCTGGTCGGCTTCCGAAACCGCTACGTCGCGGTGGTGTCGTGGATGACGTCGTACATCGGCGACAAGCGACCGCACTTCCAATACACCGACCACTCTGCCTCGCTGGTCGAGCGCGCCGATGAGACTGCCGATGACGAGGAGCGAAAGGCAGCTTAGCTCTACCGGCTGCTCACGAGGCCGTTGCGGTAGGCCCAGATCACCACGTGCACTCGGGTGTTGACGTCGAGTTTGCGGCAGATGTTACCGATGTGGGTCTTCACCGTGCTCTGTTCGAGTTGCAGTTCCCGCGCGATCTCGTTGTTGCCCAGGCCCTGCGCCAGTAGTTGCACCACTTCCATTTCTCGCAGACTCAGGTCGTGTTGCGGCGGAACGGAGTTGGGCCGACTCGGCGCGCCGCGGCGGGCGAACTCGGTCATCAGGCGCGGGGTCAGGCGAGGAGAGAGTACCGCCCCGCCGCCGGCGACGGTGACCACCGCGTCGGCGAGTTCGTCGGGATCGGTGTCCTTGAGCAGGAAGCCCGACGCCCCGGCGTCGAGGGCGGCGAACACGTACTCGTCGAGGTCGAACGTGGTGACGACGATGACGCGAACGCTGTCGAACTGCGCCAGTATCTCTCGCGTTGCGGTCAGTCCGTCACCGTTCGGCATTCTGATGTCCATCAGTACGACGTCCGGTTTCAGGGTCGATACCTGTTGTACAGCATGTCTTCCCGAGTGCGCGTGCCCGAGAACCTCGATGTCGGGGTGGCCCGCCAGGAACAGCTCGAACCCCTGTCGAACCACGGGCTGATCGTCCGCGATCAGAACGGTGATCATGCCGGCACCTCCTGCGCCCGAGAGATCTTTCCGCCGACGGGCAATCGAGCGTGCACGGTCCACGTCGTTCGGTCGTCGGAAAATCCGGCGTCGAGGGTCCCGCCGAGTAGAGCGGCCCGCTCCCGCATTCCCGGAATACCGAATCCCTGTCCTGTGGACTCGCGCTGTGTCCCGTCCGACGGCATCGTGTTGGTGACGGTTACCTCGACGGCCGACGAACCCACGGTCACCTGCACGCGCACAACGCAGTTCGGCGCATGGACTCGGGCATTGGACAACGCTTCCTGAACGACGCGGTAGCACGTCAGTTGCACGGCGCTGTCGGTATCGTCACTGTCTGCCACGATGCTCGTCTGGACGCGCCCGAACGAGATTCGAGACTGTTCGATCAGCTCGGCGATGTCGGAGATCATCGGTTGCGGTGCAGTGGCGGTGTCGAAGCTGAGGTCGGTGTCGAAGCTGTAGGCCGTGTCGCTCGGTCGCAGGATGCCGACGATCTGGCGCAGGCTGTCGAGGGTGCGCTGGCCGTGTCCGATTGCGCCGGTGAGTAGTTCGCGTGCCTGCTCGGGGTTGCTCGGGATGAGGGTCTTCGATGCTTTGGCTTGGATGAGCATGCCGGTCAGGTGGTGAGCCGCGACGTCGTGGAGTTCGCGTGCCATGGCTTTTCTCTCGTTGTCCAGCGCCGCGTCGAGCTGCTGGCGGTGTTCGATCTCGGCTCGGCGGAGGGCGGCCTCGCTCTCGAGCTCCTGGGCTCTGTTCCGTGCGATGTACTTACCCAGAGCGATGAGCACCGTGTAGTTGATGGCGAGGTTCACGACCTGCTCGGCCACCACCCCGATCGTGCCACCGGGTCCGGCTGCGGCATCGGGAAAGGACAGCCGGGTGTCGACGCTGACGACGATCTCGAGGATGAGGCCGACGGCGAGGGGAGCGAACAGGCGTGGCCCGGTCACTCGAATTGCCAAGGCGGCGATCGCAAACCAGTACAGCGGGGTGAATCCGAGAGTGCGGTCCGGCAGAACCAGAATCAGCGCGACGCTGATCGCGACCACCGACAGGTACGACACGACGGGAAACGATCGGCGCACACACGTCGCGGCGGTCATCGCCAGCAGAGCGACGATACCCACTGCGATCAGGGTCGGGCTGCGGACGAGTTCGTCTCTGGTGTCTCCGACCATGCCGGTGGAGAGTTGGAATCCGGCGTAGACGAGCGTGGCCAGGAGCATTTCGAGCGGCAGCACCACGGGATTTCGCGGTCGCCATGCGGGTCGAAACCTGCGCAGTGTCCTGGAACCAGCCACCATCAGAGTCGACTCCGTTCTCCTGCCGCATCTTTCGAGCTCGAGTTGTGCTTGCCGGCCACCCACAGCGGTCCGGTGACGAACCAGAAGAACGTGATGACGCCGAGTGGCTGGATCACGGTCTTCAGTGCCGCTGCCTGCTCCGAGTCTGCCACGGTGTACGCGAGGCCATACGTGATCACCAGTGCGATAGTGGCGGCGACCAACCACTTCACGAATCCGCGGATCTCGTTGCGGTAGGCCTGCGGACCGGTCTTCGGGGCCTTGACCGGTGCGGGTCCACCGGCGAATCGGTGTGCGAAGCGTACGTCGAGCCAGGCGACAGTGGAGTGCGCGAACACGACGGTCCAGCCGAGGTAGATGCCGGCGAGGCGGTGAGCGAATTCGACGTCTCCGCCGCGGTGCAGATCGAGCGCCACCGCCCCAATCAACACGAGGTCGAGGGCCGGGAGCAGGGCGAGCGTGATGGTGCTGGCGCGTCGCATGAGTGCCAGGTAGCGAAGGCACAGGCCGCCGATCACCAGAGCCCAGAAGCCGATCTCGCAGATCGCGATGGTGAGCAGAATCGGATTGTCCATGGACCCGATCTCACCGCAGTCGACGTGCACCCGATACCCCCGCGGAGGCGTCGTAGCTGGTGGTTCGGCCGAAGGTACGACGCTGCGCTCCACCGAAAGTCGTAGCTGATCGCGCTACTGTGGAAGTACGCATACAGGACATACGAAACAGGGAGTCCGCCATGGCAGGCAAGAAGATCGACAGAGTGCATGCACAGTCCGCGCTGGAGACGGTTCGAGAGAATCCCGGCATCGCGTTGATCGCCGCTGCGCCCGCGTTGGTGGTACTGGCGCTGGTGTGGTGGCTGCTCGGGTTTCCCGCAGCGCTGATCCTGTTGATCGCAGCAGGCGGTGCCGGCTACCTGTACCTCAGGAACCGCTGATCACTGATCGGCGCGCGGGATGCAGAACTCGGTGATCGTGGCCGAGCTTGCTGCGACCTCTGCCCACGACTTCTCCGTGGTGAGCACGGCGATCGCCGAGGTGGGGAAGCGGTGACGAACCTCGCGGGCCACGTCGGTGTCGTCGTCTGCCGCCAATTCGAGTGCGGTCCAGGGAATTCCGGGTTCGTGTCCGACGACCAGCAGTGTCGAGACGGTCACGTCGTCGAAGTACGTGTCCGCAAGGCGGATCTCGTCGATGATCTCGTCGGCGGATCCGCCGTAGATGTCTCGCTCGAATCGGGTGGGAGCGTCGCCCAGGCCGGTAGCGGCCAGCGTTTCGCGGGTGCGCAGGGCCGTCGAGCAGAGCACTGCATCGACGCGGCCGACGTGTTCGGTGATCCAGGCTCCGGCGAGTGCCGCCTCGCGTTGGCCGCGCGGCGCCAAGGGTCGTTCGTGATCCGGCACTCCGTCGGGGTAGCCAGATTTTCCGTGCCGCATGAGCACGAGGGTCCTAGTGGTCGCCATGCCGTCCACCGTAAACGGTCAGGGCGGCGGGGTCGGCCAGAACGTTCACCGGTTCCGGGAAGACGAACTTGCGCATCGCCCACCATCGGAATGCGGTTGCCAGCAACGTGCCGATGATGGAGCCGCTGACGAAGTCGGCGATGTTCTCGGTGAGGAAGGACACGTTCGGCGACCGCAGATCCAGCATGTAACTCGACACCCAGAGCGGTAGCTGGTTGATTGCCAGGCCGGTTCCGGCGACGGCGAAGAACAGCGCTGCCTCGTGGTGACGACGTCGCCCGCCTCGCGCTGTGAACGACCATTCCCGGTTGAGGATGTACGACACGATCGTCGCGATCAGCACGGCCAGAACGTTCGCTGTCACCGGCTTGTCCTGCAGGATCGTCCACTTCAGGCCGAAGAACAGTACGACGGTGACGACGAAGGTGATTGCTCCGACGATGAGGAACTTGAGGGCCTCGGCGTGCTTGACGAGGGGCTCGAGCCAGCGCTCGGGAACGCGGTCGGTGAGGCGGTCGGACACATGCATCCCATCGACGTTACCTCGAGTAACGGATCCGGCCGGACGACGAACGATAGGCTCGCATCGATATGACTGGTGCCAGGCTGTCCGTTCTCGTCGTCTTCTTCGTCAACGGCGCGGTGTTCGCGAACTGGGCTCCCCGCATTCCGGAGATTCAGAACTCACTGTCGATCGACGTCGCAACGCTCGGCCTCGCCTTGACCGGTGTCGGGCTCGGCGGTCTGGCGGCAGCCCCCGTCGCCGCTGCTTCGGTCCGACGGTTCGGCAGTCGATGGACCATTCTCGCCTCGGGGTTGCTGTTGTGCGCGGCCTTCGTCCTGCCCGCGGTTGCAGTGTCGTGGTGGACGCTGCTGGCGGCGCTGGTACTGCTCGGCGGAGCCGATGCGGTGATGGACATTTCGATGAATGCGCAGGGCGTCCTTGTCGAGGAACGAGCGGGGAAGTCGCTGCTGAGCGGCTTCCATGCCGCCTGGAGCGTCGGTGCCGTCGTCGGGGGAGTGACCGGCGCGGCCGCGGCCGGCGTCCGGATGCCGGTGGCGGCGCACTTCGGTCTGGTCGCGGTAGTGCTGGTGCTCGTTCTTGCTGCCGTCGGACGGGGTCTGGTGGGTCCAGAATCGGTGGCACTCGACGATCACGAGGACCCGGCATCCGGCCCCGTTCTCGTACGCCCGACCGCAGCACTGGCCCTGCTGGGGGCCGTGGTGCTGCTCGCCGGGCTGATGGAGGACTTTCCGCAGTCGTGGAGCGCGGTCTACATGACGACCGAAGAGGGCGCGGGCCCGGGTTCGGCCGGTATGGCGTTCGTTGCGTTCTCGGCCGCGATGCTGATCGGTCGGTTGGTCGGAGACCGGGTCGTCGACCGGTTCGGCCCGTCGACGGTGCTGAGCGGAGGCGCGTCACTGGTGGCCGTGGCGTTTCTCGTCATCCTGGGCCTGTCGGTTCTGACCGCGGATCTACCGGTCCTGGTCATCGGGGCGTTCGCGGTTGCGGGCCTGGGCGCGAGCCCACTGTTTCCCATCGTCTTCAGCCTGGCCGGGCGGCTTCCCGGTGTGTCCTCGGCAGCGGCTATTTCGATCGTGTCGCTGGTCTCTCGGATCGGATTTCTCGTGGCGCCCTTGGCCGTCGGTCGCGTCGTGGATGCGTCGGGCTTCGGATCGGTGTTGGGTGCCATTGCCGCGGCGGGCGTCGTCGTCGCGGTGATCGGGTGGTACTACGGCCGCAGATTTCCTGTCGACTCGACTCAGGACCGCGGCTCCAGATAAGTGCGCAACAACCGACGTACCTCCTCGGTCGCGAGTTGCTCGGGGTACGTCACCGCCTGCAGCGTCAGGCCGTCGATGTAGGTATGCAGTTCGGCCGCTGCGTGTTCGTCCTCTGCGCGGTCGAATGTGAATGCGGGAGAGTTCGGGCGGTCGAGATCGTGCAGGTGCGCCCACGCGAGCCGGCACAGGTACCGACTGCCGAACCACCCGGCCGTCTTGAGGGCGGCAAGTTGCTCGTCGAATCTGGCACGCACGATCGCTTCCAACCACACCGACGCCTCGGCGCGGCGATCCTCGTCGAGGGGTAGCAGCTCCTCGAGGACGCGGATCGCTCGCGTCGGTCCGCCACCATCGGTCGGGTGCGCCTCCAACCGATGTACGACGCGTTGCGTCATGGTCTCGGCCGCGAACAGCACCAGTTCTCCTTGGTCGGAGAAGTAGTACCGAAGTGATCCGGGGGAGACGCCGGCTTCGGCGGCGACGCTGCGTACCGTCGCCCCGTCCATTCCTGCTCGTTCGATGACGCGCCACACGGCGGCGACGATCTCCGCCCGGCGTGCGTCGTGGTCGACGATCTTCGGCATCGGTCTGTTCTAGCACGTGCAGATTTGTTGATACAACTGTGCTGAAATCCTGTTACGGTACAGCTGTGTCAATTCAGCTGATCGGGCTCGCGCTGGTGGACAGCATCGGCGTCGGGACTCTTGCGGTTCCGCTGTGGATGATGCTGCGGCCGTCGTTTCGGGTGCGTGTCGTTCTGCTGCATCTGGGTGTGTTGGGGCTGGTCTACTTCGGGGTCGGTGTCGCCTTGTGGGCGGCCACCGATGGCCTGAGCGTCGCGATTCCTGGTGACGCGTGGACTCGATTAGCGGTGGGTCTTGTGGTTCTCGTCATGGGCCTGGTCTGTGACCGTCGGCGGCGAGTCCCGAGCAGTGCGTGGTGGGCGCGGCCCCCGAGAAGCGTTCGCGGTGTGGTCCTGCTCGCCGTCGCTGTGGGCGCGGTGGAAGTGGCGACGATGCTGCCCTACTTCGCGGCGATCGATGCGGTCGTCGAGTCCGGCCTGGGGTGGGGGTTCTCGGTGCTACTGCTCGCGGGGTACGTGCTCGTGACGCTCTCACCCGCTCTCGTCCTGCTCATCGCCAGAGTGTTTGCGCAGGAATATGTTTCGTCGCTCACGCCAACTCTGCTCCGGCGCCTGGATCACTGGAGTGGGGACGTGTCGGCGACGGTGTTGCTCGTGGTGGGCGCGCTACTGGCCGCGGATGCGGCACTCGAACTGAACCTGGTCTGACCCGATTGCGGTCCGAATCGATGAAAGGGAAACGATGAAAGCAAGGAATGTGCGCAGCATCGTCGTGATTGTCGTCGGAGCTGTGCTGGCGCTGTTCTTCTGGGACCTTCGGTTCTTCTGGTTCCAGGGCGGCCCGATCGGCTGTGTTCTGGTGGTACTCGCGATGGTCGACGTATGGGAATCGCGCCGCGGCATCCCGAGGAAGGGATTGCTTGCGGAACTGCGAGACGACATCGTCGGCGGTGCGGATTCAGGCGACACACCCGAGCGTGACCCTCGGCCGTGAGTGGCTCTGCCGGCTCGTATCGCCAGGACGGTACTGAATTCTCGGCCCGGGCGTGATAGACAAGCTGTTCGGCGGTGCTGTATCGAGCGGAATGGTGGTGGCCTGGTGACGACCGGTGTCGACGCGGGGCTTGCCGAGCGCTCGCCTCGGCGTGGTCTGACCGCTGCCGGTACCGCCGTCATCGTCCTGGGTTTGGTGGCCGGTTGGGTCGTCGTCTACTTGGTCGGCCTGATGGGTGCGCTGTGGCGTTTCCGTGAGCCCGACGCGCCGGCCCCGATTCTGTCGATAGGGGATCAGTGGGCCGATCTCGCTGTCGGCGCGGCGCAGGTGTTGGTGGGTGCCGTCGCGATCGCCATCGTCTGGTTCGTTCGGCGTCGGAAGCTGCCTACGGTGTGGCCGGCCCGCAGTGGGACCGCGTTCGAGGCTGCGCTCACCTGGTGTGCCGCGATCGGTGCCGCTTCTGCTTCGCTGCTCGTGTTGTCGCGGTTGGACATCGTCCGATTCAGCTTCTCGATCCCGGCCTCGGTCGAGTCCGATTGGCTCGCAGTGGTTTCCGCTCTCGTCGTGGGTCTACGGGAGGAGCCGATCCTGGTGGCGTTGCCGGTGTTGCTGCTCGTCGGCCGGGTCCCGATCTGGGCGATCATGGCGTTGTCGGGCACGATGCGGGGCCTCCTCTACATGTACTTCGGCGGAGGCGGTTTTCTGTGGGCTCTGTGCTGGGGTGCCGCGGCGGTCTGGGTGTTCTACCGCTACCGGCGGCTGTGGGTGTTGATCGCCATCCACGGATTGGTGATGAACATTCAGGTGTTCGATCGCGTGATTCCGTCCGAGAATGCGGCGACAGTTCTGCAGTGGGTCAACATTCTGATCCTGTTCTCGGCGCTGCTGTGGTGGATCACTCCGCGTGCGCTGGAAGCTTTCCTGCCGAACACGGTGGCCGTTCGGTACGGCGATTCGACCGTCGAGACGACTCCGATGGTGGCCGAGGTGGTACTGAACCCCGAGAAACTCGATCCCGACGAGTCCAGACGAGAACCGCCGGTCAAGCCCTGACCATCCGGGCTTCGTGGCACTCCCAGAGCGGGTCGAACTTCTCGGTGCCGTCCAGCTCGAACCGATGCTTGCGGTAGAACGCCACCGCACGATGGTTGGCCGCTGCCACCCACAGATATGTGGATGCCTCCCGGTCGATCACGGTGGTCATTAGTTCTGTTGCGACGCCCGTGCCGTGGTGCTCGGGCACAACGTTCAGTGACCACAGTTCGGTCGGTGCCGGCGGATTGTCGTCGCGTGGTGGGCCGCCGGTGGCGAAACCGACGATGCGTGAATCGCTGGTGTCGACGGCGCATCGGGTGCGCACACCGCGCCTCGACTGCTCGTCGAGGCGGGCGATGATCTGCTCCCAGCGTTCGATGCGATCGCGAGGGCGTATCGCATCGAGCTTGGCGCTGTTCATCATTCCCGCGTACGTCGCCTTCCAGATCGCCACGTGCGCTGCGCCCAGTTGTTCCTCGTCGCCCGGGCGGATGTCGCGGATCGTGTAGCTGGCCACCGTTGCAGTTATACCGATACGACTCGAATTGTTCTCGGATTTTCTTGTCGTACCCCTCTCGTATCATCGAATTCATGTTCGATACCGGGGGGTGGGGAGCGGCGGAGACGCCGCCGGTCGATGACTGTATCGCGGGGTTTCTCGACGTCATCGCACTCAACCGTGTCAACGAGAATCTCGCTCGGGCAGCGACCGTGCTCGCCTACTGCGACGTGCTCGAGATGCGCCTCGAGGCAGCCGAAGCTGCCGGTGGAGATCCGGGCGAGACAGTCCGCGGTGCCCTGTGCGATCTGGCCGTGACGATGACAGGAACGCGCCGCGATGCGTCCGTGGTGCACGACGTCGCGGAGCGTCTGCATCGAATGCCGTTGACTGCCTTGCGTTTCGTCACCGGCAGCTTCGACTGGTCGACGGTGGTGACGATCACCTCGGTGCTGCATCGTGCCAGCGACGAGACGATCGCGAAGATCGAATACGAGGTGTGTGCGGCGGGTGGCCGGATGCGTCCGCAGGCGCTACGCAATCGGATGTGGCGGCTGTGGATGAAGGCCGATCCGGTCGGTGCCGCAGCTGCCCGCGAGACGGCGAAGTCCGAGGAGGTCGGCGTGCGGATCGACCGCACCGGTCCGGGTGGGATCGCGTCGCTCATTGCGAAGATCACCGATCTCGAAGCGGCAGAGGCGGATGCGCTCATCACCGAGATCGTCGGGACGGTCTGCAAGCGCGACCCACGATCGACGGGGACACTGCGGGCCGCGGGTCTGATGGCGTTGCTGCACGGCGAGCATTCACTGGCGTGCCAGTGCGATCGCGGCGACGACTGCCCGGTGGCAGGCGCTGTCGACGACATTCCTCCTCGGCGCGGGCATCTCCTCCAGATCGTGGTGGCTGTGGAGACGCTGCTGGGACTGTCCTCGGAGCCTGCGACCCTCCCCGACGGGACGCCCATCGACCCCGAAGTGGCGCGCATCGTTGCCACGGATGCCAAGTGGCAGGCACTGCTGACCGAGCTGGTCGAGATGCTGAAGCCGGAACAGGGAAACACGGGCGACGACGGATCGAACGATGACGGCCGTAACGGTGACAGCCCTGATACCGATGGGCTGGCCGGTGGCCCCGAAGGCGGCCCTGACGATGGCGGTCCTGACGACGGCGGCCCTGACGACTGCGGTCCTGACGGCGGCGGCCCGGATGGCGATGGCCCTGACGACGGCGGTCCTGACGGCGGCGGCCCGGATGGCGATGGCCCTGACGACGGCGGTCCTGACGGGGGCGGCCCGGATGGCGATGGCCCGGATAGCGGTGGTCCAGACGACATTGGCCCCGATGGCGGTGGTTCGGGCGGCCGCGGTTCTCCCAACGGCGGCAGCGGCGGCACCACGGGCACCCCTGACGGCCCGGCATCGGAACGCCCCGGCAGTCGCTCGCACTCCGGCCCTGACCAAACCGGCTTCCGCAGCGGCGATGGGTTGGGTATGCAGTCGAGTTCGTTCGGACCGTTCTCTACGGCGGTGCCGTCGTTGTTGCGTCGGGTGGTCGGCATTGGTCGGGTACGAGGTGCCGCCCAGCTTCCGTCCGCGCGTCTCGGGGATGCCCACTGCCTCCCACCTGCAGTCCCGCTACTGGGGGAGGAGTCTGTCCGCGATGGGCTCGTCGCACGGTGGCTTGCATGGATTGCCGAACGGCCCGAGCGTGCTCGCGGCATCTTTCCCGACGGTCATGGCGGCGAGTCCGCTCCGTCGCGGTCTGCGGTGACGTATCGGCCCAGTGCCCGCGTCGCGGCGTTCGTTCGGGCTGCCTATCGCACGTGCACTTTCCCGAACTGCGATGTGCCGGCGGCCCGGTGTCAGATCGATCATCTGGTTCCGTTCGATCACGACGATCCCGAGCGGGGCGGCTGGACGATCGTGACCAACCTTCAGCCGGTGTGCGTGTTCCATCATCAGGCCAAGACCTCGGGGGCGTGGTCGGCGGTGATGCTCGCAGGCGGCGCGATTCTGTGGTCGAACTCGCTCGGTCTGCGCAGAGTCACGTTGCCGGAGTTGTCGGTCGCGACTCCCCGCTCATCCCGCCGACGGCGAAGGGTCTCGTCCAGGCCGGGATCGAGCCTGCTCGAACCGACCCGCTGGGAGCTCGAATACAGCGGGTGTGCATCGCCGACTCTGGACGACTGTCGTTCTGCGACAACGGGTATCGACCGAAAGAAGTTGGCGGAGAAGCGGCGGGCCTACCTGGAACACTGTCGCGTCGTCCATGCACGCGTCCGATACGACCGCACCCGATACGACCCTCCGCCCTTCTGAACCACACCCGTGCCGGTGTGGCACAGGCCGCTGGCCTGCTACCTTGAACGCCGTTCAAGTTTCTGGGGCAGGTCACCGCCCCACTCCACGAGGAGCCACCGTGTCAGATGTCGACAGCAGTACCCGCCAGCCGAGCCGTAAGGTCAGCCGAATGAACGTCTCCGCCCGCGACATGGCGCAGATCGCAGTGTTCGCAGCACTCATCGCCGCGCTCGGCCTGCCGGGATCGATCACGGTCGGGTTCTCGGGCGTCCCCATCACCCTGCAGACCCTCGGCATCATCCTGTCGGGCGCGATCCTCGGACCCCGCAAGGGCACGGCCTCGGTTCTGGTGTTCCTCGCCCTGACGATGATCGGCCTGCCGCTGCTGGCGGGCGGGCGTACCGGTCTCGCCGCCATGGCCGGGCCCACCGTCGGGTACCTCATCGGCTGGATTCCAGCCGCTTTCCTGATCGGCCTGCTCACAGCGCGCATCCTGCCCAAGTACTCGATCGTGCTCGGCCTGCTGATCAACGCCGTCGGCGGAATCGTGATCGTCTACGCATTCGGCATCATCGGACTCGTTCTGCGCACCGACGTCGGACTCTGGGCCGCCGTCACCTCCAACGGACCGTTCCTTCCCGGCGACATCGCGAAGGTCGTCGTCGCCACCGTCGTCGCCAAGAGCGTCCATCGCGCGTACCCGGGCCTGATCAAGGCGTGACTCTCACGCTGGGAGGTCGAGGCCGCGACAACGACACCGCCATCTCCTGGGCGGGTCGCACACTCACCTACGCCGAACTCGACGCAGCCGTCGGGCGGTGGCCTCACCTCCCGGTGCACGACGCTCAATCCCACAGCGCTCGATCCCACGACGCGTCAGCGCTCGAGCTGCCGGAGGCCTTGATCTGCGTCTTCGCGGCGGCCAGGCAGGGCAGTGCGGTCCGAGTGGAGGACCCGGCCGCCCGTCCCGAGCGCCCTGCGCACATCGATCCCGACGCGTTCCTGCTGGTGGCAACCTCGGGCTCCACCGGCCGGCCGAAACCGCTCGCTCGCACGGCCGCGTCGTGGGTAGACAGCTTCCCCGAGTTCACCGACATCTCCGGTATCCGACCGACCGACACCGTGCTCATCACCGGACCGCTGCACGCCACGATGCACCTGTTCGCCGCGGTGCACGCACTGTGGTTGGGGGCATGCGTCACCGACGACGCTGCGCAGGCCACTGCTGTCCACGCGGTGCCTGCGGTACTCCGTGACGTCGTCCGCCGGATGCCTCATGCGCGGATTGCCGTCGCTGCCGGAGCCGGGCTCGATGATGTTGCTGCGCAGACGATCTCGGCGCAAGGCGTCAGGCTGGTCGAATACTACGGCTCGGCGGAGTTGTCGCTGGTGGCGGCGAGGGTGGTGGGCGAACAATCGTCGCTGAGGCTGCTCCGCGATGTCGAAGCACGCACCGAGGACGGGTACCTGTTCGTTCGATCGCCGTACGCCGCGCTGGGTGCGCGCGATTGGTTCGGCGTCGGTGATCTGGCCGAACTGAACGGCTCAGAACTCCTCGTCCACGGCCGCGGAGATGCAGCGATCAACGTGGGCGGAACCACCGTCATCGCCGAGGACGTGGAAAACATCCTGACCGGGCTCGACGGCGTCCGAGCTGCGGCAGCGATCGGTACACCGCACGCGGTTCTCGGCGAAACGGTCTCAGCCGTCATCGAACTCGACGGAACCCGCGACCTCGACCTGGTGCGCGCCGACGCTCGCGCAATCATGGCCAAGGAGGCGCTGCCGCGACGCTGGACGGTGGTGCAGCAGTTGCCCCGCACCGCGAGCGGCAAGATCGCCCGAAGGGCCCTGCTGTGAATGTGTCTGCTTCGAACATCCCCGTCATCGTTGCGGCCAAACGTTCGGCAATCGGTATCGCCGGGCACGGCTTCGCCGATGTCACCGCCCCGAACCTTGCCGCGCCGGTGCTGAAAGCTGTTGCAGCAGAAATCAGCTCACTCGACATTCCGATCGACGACGTGATTCTCGGTAATTGCCTCGGTCCCGGCGGTGATGTCGCACGGGTCTCGTCGCTGCTCGCGGGCCTCGGTGTCGGAGTTCCCGGAGTCACCGTCGATCGGCAGTGCGGATCCGGGCTCGACGCCGTCGCGCAGGCCGCGTCGCGCATCCGCAGCGGCGACGAGACGTTGATACTGGCCGGTGGCGTCGAATCTGCCAGCACCAGTCCGTGGCGGTTCTGGCCACCGGTCGACGGCGAAGAACCCGTCCGCTACACCCGAGCGCCGTTCGCTCCGCCCGGCTTCGAGGACCCGGACATGGGTGTGGCAGCGGACGACCTCGCGCGAATCCGCGGTATCGGGCGCGAACGCCAAGATGCCTACGCTGCACGGTCGTTCGCGCGCGCGGCGGCTTGCGACTTCTCGGCCGAGATCGTCACGGTGAACGATGTCGCAACCGACGAGCGCATCCGCCCCAACATGACCGCCCAGCGGCTCGGCAGGCTGCGCCCCGCATTCACCCCAGCCGGCACGTTCACCCCAGCCGGCACGGTGACCGCGGGCAACTCGTGCGGAATATCCGACGGCGCAGCGGTTCTGGCCATCACCACCGCCGAGCGGGCGGCCGGGATGCCGGCGTTGCGCATCCTCGGCAGCGCGGTCGCAGGGTCCGACCCGGCTCTTCCCGGGCTGGGTCCGGTGCCGGCGATCGACAAGCTGCTCGCCCGCACCGGGGTGAGCCTCTCCGACCTCGACACCATCGAAATCACCGAGGCTTTCGCGTCGGTCGTGCTCGCGGTCTCGGATGAATTGGGCCTCGACGAGGACCGCATCTGCCCGGAAGGTGGAGCCATCGCGATGGGGCATCCGTGGGGAGCTTCGGGCGCAATTCTGCTGGTACGGTTGGTCTCTCGAATGCTGCAGCCCGGGGGTCCGGCACTGGGCCTGGCGGCCTGCGCCATCGGCGGCGGGCAGGGAATAGCGATGCTGGTGGAACGAGCGACATGAGCAGGGTCATATGAGCACAATCAAGTTCGAGAACATTTCGCACTCGTTCGGAGAACGGCAGGTGCTGCACAGCATCGACCTCGAGTTCGACGAGCGCCGGATCGGCATCATCGGCTCCAACGGTTCCGGCAAGTCGACGCTCGCGCGGATGATCAACGGTCTGATCAAACCCGATACGGGCCGCGTCACGGTCGACGGTATCGACGCCGCCAAGAAGGGCGCGCAGGTACGCAAGAAGGTCGGCTTCGTGTTCACCGACCCGGACTCGCAGATCGTGATGCCCACTGTCGCCGAGGATCTCGCGTTCTCGCTGCGCAGGTCCGGGCTGAACAAGCAGCAGGTGGCCGAGCGGGTGGAGGAGATTCTCGTCCGCTTCCGTCTCGATCAGCACCGCGACCATCCGGCGCACCTGCTCTCCGGAGGACAGAAACAACTGCTGGCGATCGGTGCCGTCCTCATCCGACGACCGGAGGTGGTCGTTGCGGACGAACCCACCACGCTGCTGGATCTGCGGAACGGACGCGTCGTCGCGCAGGCTCTGGATTCGATGGACCAGCAAGTCATCGTCGTGACCCACCAACTGGCCCTGCTGGACAGCTTCGAGCGCGTCATCGTCATCGACGACGGCCGCATCGCGTTCGACGGCACCCCCGCCGCCGCGGTCCCGGCCTACCGGGAGCTGATCGGATGATCGGTCTCTACCGGCCCGGTACCTCGCTGCTGCACCGGATGAGCCCGGGATCGAAGCTGCTGGCGCTGATCTTCGCGATCCTGGGGACGGTGATCTTCGCGCGCACTCCGCTCGAGGTCGCAGCGGTAGCGGTACTGGTCGCGGCATTGTTCGCGGTGGCTCGCATTCCAGCGAAAGTCGCACTGGCGCAACTGCGTCCAGTGCTGTGGATGCTGCTGATCATCGGTGTCTTCCAGGTGATCATCACCACCTGGCAGCGCGCCGTCGTGGTGTGTGGGGTGCTGGTGATCTCCGTTGCGCTGGCAGCTCTCGTCACCCTCACCACCCGGGTGACCGACATGCTCGATACCGTCACCCGAGCGCTCGGCCCCGTCCGCCGCTTCGGCGTCGACCCGGATCGCATCGGATTGCTCCTGGCACTGGCCATCCGCTGCATCCCTCTACTCGCCTCCATCGTCCAAGAGGTGTCGCAGGCTCGCAAAGCACGCGGACTGCAGTGGTCGATGACGGCGCTGGCAACGCCGGTCCTGGTGCGGGCCCTCCGCACCGCCGACGCCATGGGAGACGCCCTCGTCGCGCGCGGCGTAGATGACGACGGTGTCGATTTTGACGGTGACGATGACGAGTGAACTCCTCGCCGCCCGGATAGCGCGGCATTTCGACCGCTCCGAGGCAGCCGTGGTCGACGCGACCGGGGAGGTCACCTACCGCGAATTCTGGGACCGGGTGACACGCACGGCGACCGCAGTGGCAGGGATGCGTCGCATCGCGGTACTGCCGACGTCGGACATCGGGTCGTTGGTGGTCGTCGTCGCGGCGATGCATGCCGGGGTGAGTGTCGTTCTGCTGCATCGGCATTTGTTGGCTCAGGAATTCGTCGATGTCGTAACGGTGTGCGAGCCCTCGCTGATTGCCGCGCATCCGCGTCAGCATGCGAGAGTGCACGGTTGGGGTGCGGTGGACGTGTTCGCACCCGAGGACATGGCTGCCAAGACAACCGCCGTCCCCACCCCCACACCGGATTCCGAGTTGCTCGTGGGCGTCACCTCGGGAACCACCGGTCCGCCCAAGCTGTTCGTGCGCAACCAGGCGTCGTGGGCGGCGACGCTGGATCGCTCCGATGCCTTGTTCGATCTCGGTCCGGGAGATCGGGTGTCCGCACCGGGCACTCTCGATCACACGCACTTTCTCTACGGCGCACTGCACGGGCTCACCCGCGGGGCGACAGTCGACCTACGGGAGCCCACGGCAGCTCTCGAAGATGCTGCGACACATCTGTATTCGGTCCCGACCATCGCCTGGGACGTCGCTCGCTCAGGAGTGCGATCGAACAGTGTCCGTGAAGTGCTCTCGTCCGCGGCGCGGTGGGCGGAGCCGGGGAGGGCCGCTCTGGCGGCGGTACTTCCGAATGCGGCGCTGACACATTTCTACGGGGCGTCGGAGCTCAGTTTCGTTTCCTACGACCGAAGCGAAAGCAACGGCGCGGAGGTCAGCGGTCAGCTGTTCGACGGGGTCGAGGTCGAGATCAGGGACGATCTGCTCCACGTCCGCAGTGACATGCTGTTCGACGGCTACCTGAGCCGAGTGGGAGGCCACACCACCCTGACGAACGGGCCGGTCGACGGGTGGATGACCGTCGGCGATCGCGGCAGTGTCGAAGAGGGCCGACTGACCTTGCACGGCCGCGGCAGCGAGACGATCGTCCGGGCCGGGCTCACGGTGGAGTTGACCCCGATCGAGGCGGCCCTGCTCGCAGTTCCCGGTGTGCTCGAGGCCGGCGTGGTCGGGTTGCCCAACGACAGAACCGGTGAGGAACCTGCTGCCGGAGTCGTTGTGGCGCAGACCGATTCGATATCCGTAGCTCGGATTCGCCGCCACCTGCGCACCGTGCTTCCGGGCCCCAGCCTGCCCGTGCTGATCGCCGTCGTGGACGCTCTTCCGCGTACGCCGCGCGGCAAGCTCGACCGTCAGGCTCTGGCGGCAACCTTGGCCACGGTGCGGACCGTGGGCCCGCCCGATGCTCCGGTGACGACGAACCAGACGGTCAACGCGCCGCCCTCGTAGCGATGGCGCAGAGTGACGCGTTCACCCGCCAGCACCGGGCTCAGGTATTCGATGACGGCGCGGTGCGGCGACGCGGCCAGCTCGGGCACGTCGACCAGCAACTCCTCGATCGCGTGCCAGTAGACCGCATTGTTGAGGTGGTCGAACGGATCGATATCGGTTGCGCGCAAGGGGAACTGCACATCCGTGGTCGATTCGGCCGGCACCGGCTCGGTCAGCCATGCCTTCCATCGCAACCGGTGTTGATCGGTGGTTCGCGCCAGCATTTCCAGGGCACCGTCGCTGATGCGGGTCGGCATCCCGGTGTCCTTGCTGATGTTGATCCAGAAGCCCTCGGTCTCGATGCGCCCACCCTTCGGTGTCGTCAGTGCCACGCGCATGTTCGACCACCGCGTCGACATCGACGAACACCAACGCCGCATGTGTACTCGGTCCGGGAAATGGATCGGCTCGAAGACGTCGATGACGGTGCGCCGCACGATCCACATGGGATCCGTCTTGCCCAGGGGAGTGGCGTCGAGGTTGTCCGTACCGATGTCCTGCAGGTAGCGGGCAACGCCGTCGAACCGTAGTCGGTTGTTCGGATCGATGTCGCCGGTCCGCACCGGCCAGTCGGTCTCGAAACCCTCACCGGGCGGCGGCTCCGGTGCCAGTTCGTCGTCGAATCCTGCCGGTTCCACACGTGCATTGGTCACGTCCGCACTGTACGCGCGCACCTACACGATGTGACGGGCGCGCATACCGTCGAACACCGGTGCCACGCGCACGACGTCGCCGGTGGTGGGAGCGTGCACCATCTGGCCGTTGCCCATGTAGATCGCCACGTGGCCCGGCCCGGCCGGCCCGAAGTTACCGAACAGCAGATCGCCCGGTTGCGCCATTTCCATCGGAATCTCGGTGCCCACGTTCCACTGAGTTTCCGAGGTTCGGGGCAGTGTCACCTTTCCGCCCGAGGCCTTGTAGAGGGCATACGACGTCAGACCCGAGCAGTCGAATCCGCCGCCGGACGGTCCGTTGATGTTGCCGCCGCCCCACACGTACGGAAGTCCTAGATAGTCCATCGCCAACTGCACCGATCGGCCGCCGATTCCGGTGAGGTCGAGTCCGGCGAACGGGGTCAGGATGGCGGCGAACTGCGTTTCGGTCGCCCGGATGCGAGAGACGTACGGCTTGGTCTGCGTCTCGTAATCGAATGTGCCAGAGGGCATACCGCCCGATCGCAGCACCGCTCCCGCGCCGGCGTTGTATCCGGCCAGGGTCAGATCCAAGGTGTCACCGGATACCTTGCCCTCGCGCTTCCATCCGTCGACCTGCCCGTAGATATCGCACAGCAGTGTGCCCGACGCCATCACCGAATCACCGATGCTGTTGACGTCGGTGACACCGTTGCCGTCGTAGTCCTTGCCGTAGGTCGCCCAGGTTCCTGGCATGAACTGCCCTGGCCCCTGCGCGCCGGTGCTCGAGACCGGAGCAGTGGGGCCGTGCCGAAAACCGTTCTCGGCGGCATACAGTGCCGCGATCGTGGTCGCTTTGACGCCGCCGCAGATGTTGCCCGCCTTCTGCAGCCACGGCACGAAGGCGGTGATCGCTCCCACGGCACCCAAGCCGATCGCGCCCACGTTGATGCCGGTGAACGTGGCGGGTTGACCGGGAAACAGCGCACGCCTGATGGCCTCGGCCGACGCCATGAACGCGGTCTGGGTGGCGATATCGGCGGCGGTGTACGTACGGCCGGCGAATTGAACGGCACCGGCACCGAGCGCGGCTGCGGTGGTGGACACCGCATTCGACGACCCAGCGCCCGAGGAGAACACACTGAACGGCAGTGGCGCGCTGGGTACCGCCGCAGCGAGAGCGGCAGGAGCGGCGGCAACAACATCTGTCGCTGCCGCAGCTGGATCGGTGGCACTGGCACTGACACCGGCAGGGTCAGCGGTATCTGCTGCTTCTGTGTCCACTGCTTCGATGTCTTCCACCGTCGGCAGATCGGGGAGCATCGGTTCGGCGGCGGTGTGCAGGCCCTCGGCGGCGTCCGAGAGGGTGCGGTCGGCGATGTCGGCGGCCGGTTCGGGCATGGTGCCCAGTAGTTCGGTCCACTGATCGCTCATCGTCTTCGCCTGATCTTCGGCGTTGGCGGCAATGTCTGCCGCCTGGTCCTGCACCGCCTGATCGGGAATCGGAGCCGGGGCGTCGGTTCCGGCGACTACACCGGCGGCGGACACGATGACGGCAACGATGACTGCGAATGGATCGCCTGCCATGTATCGACTCCTGCTACTCGAACGATCTTCCCCGAGCCAGGAGCTGTGATCAGTCTCACTCGGGTGCTGCACCCATCATGCACGGTGCAGACGTTCGACTCATGAGATTCGCAAAAGGAAATGCAGGGTTGTCGGAGCAGTATTTTCAAACCAAAGTTGCCCAGTAGTCCGAGAACCGGATTCCGATGAGCGCGACGACGATTGCATACCACACGGCGAGCAGCGTCCAGCGCCATTCCAGGAAGAGTCGGCCGACGGTACCGCCGCTGTTCGGGCCGGAGCCGACCAATCGGCTCAGAGCCAGCACGAACAACGGCATCGTCACCGCCCACACCACCATGCAGTAGGGGCACAGGGCGTTGATCACGTACAGGCTCTCGAAGATCAGCCAGTGCACGAAGATCTCGCCGAGCAGCAGGCCTGCACTCAGTCCGAGCCAGAACCAGTGCGGTAGTTCGACGCGGCCGAGCCAGAGCACCCCGGCGACGAGGGCAATGGAGAAGGCGACGATGCCGAGGATGGGGTTCGGAAAACCGAACAGCGCAGCCTGTTTCGTCACCATCACCGAGCCGCACGAGAGTACCGGGTTCAGGCTGCACGACGGGACGTACGACGCGTCCTCGAGTAGTTTGAATCGCTCGATCGTCAGCGTCATCGCGGCGAGTAACCCGAGCGCGCTGAAGACGGTGAATACAACTGCGCCTGCGCGTGTCCTCATGGCGACCGGTTGCCGCTCAGTTACCGGCAGCGGCGGCGAGGATGTTCTCCGGCGTCGGGTTGGAGATGTCGGTGCCGTTGACGCGCACGTTCGGCGTTCCGTTGATGCCTTCGCCGAGGACCGACTGTGTCTGGGTGGTGACCCAATCGGTGTAGCTGCCGTCGGTGATGCACGACGCGACGGCGGGGGAGTCGGCCCCTGCAGAGGCGGCGATCGCGACGAGCTCGTCGTTCGTCAGTCCGGTTCCGCCCTCGGCCGGCTGCTGCTCGAACATGGCGGTGTGCCAGTACATCCAGTTGTCGCGGTCGTTCTCGGCGACGCAGATCGCGGCGCTTGCCGCGCGGGTGGAGTACATGGTTCCGTTCGAGAACCGGTCGAGAATGGAGATGGGGCGGTAGTCGACGGCGACATTGCCCGCGTCGGCCAGCTGCTGCAACGTCGATCCGCTGATGGCCTCGAAATTCTTGCACGCCGGGCACTGGAAGTCCTCGACGACGCTGACGACGGTGGTGGCATCGGGGTTGCCGAAGCGGATGGCACCGTCTTCCGTCACCGACGTGGGAGTGAGCTGGGCCCCGGTCGATTCGCCGGAGCCTGCGGCGGAAGATGCATCCCCAGACGTCGAATCCTTGTTGACGATGAAGAGGGCAATCGCCGCCACGAGCGCGATCAGAACGACTGCGACGACGATCTGGATCAGAGTCCGACGATTCTTGTCGCCGTTCTGCATGGCCTTGATGTCTTTCGAGACGTTCTTGCTCGTGTTCACGGCGACCAGTTTATGCAGGACAACCTGAGTGTCAGATGAGAGCTGGGTTGAACGAGAGCTGTGTCAGATAAGCGCAGCCAGTCTTTCGATGGCGAAGCGGTATCCGTCGATCCCGAGTCCGGCGATGACGCCGCTGGCGATGGGGGAGACGAAGGAGTGGTGCCGGAACTCCTCACGGGCGTGCACGTTGGAGATGTGCACCTCGATGATCGGCACCTCGGGGATGACGAGAGCGTCGCGCAGCGCCACCGAGGTGTGCGTCAGTCCGCCCGGGTTGATGACGATGCCCGACGCCACCCCGCGGGCCTCGTGGATCCAGTCGATGAGTTGGCCCTCGTGGTTGGACTGCTCTGCCTTGACGGTGAGTCCGTGCTCGGCGGCGGTCTTCTCGCACAGGGCGACGACGTCGGCGAGGGTGGCGTGGCCGTACACCTCCGGCTGCCTGGTGCCGAGCATGTTCAGATTCGGACCGTTGAGCACCAACAGCTGCTTGGCCACGACGTCGCTCCATTTCTTGCTTCGGGTACTACTGCCCGCTCCGAGTACTACCGGCTACGACTATTCCACAGCGTGGTTGACACAATCGTCCGGTGAGTACTGGCAAGGCAGTCTGGGTGGTGTGGGGCGTCGGCGTCTTCGCCTACATCGTCGGAGTGCTGCATCGAACGTCGTTCGGCGTCGCCGGGCTGAGTGCGGCGGATCGATTCTCGGTGTCGCCGTCGCTGCTGTCGTCGTTCGTGGTGCTGCAGGTGATCGTCTACGCGGGGATGCAGATCCCGGCTGGGGTGCTGTTGGATCGCATCGGTTCGCGCAAGATGATCGCCGCAGGCGCGCTGATCATGGCGTCGGCACAGATCACGCTGGCGTTGACGGAGTCGCTTCCGGTCGCGGTGGTCGCCCGCGCGTTCGTCGGCGTGGGCGATGCTCTCACCTTCATCTCGGTGCTGCGGTTGGTGCCGGTGTGGTTCACGCCGCGGCGAGTGCCGATCGTCTCGCAGCTGACCGGTCTGCTCGGCCAGCTCGGCCAGGTGCTCTCGGCGGTCCCGTTCCTGATTCTGTTGAACGGACCCGGTTGGACGTTCGCGTTCGGTAGCGCAGCAGCACTCGGTCTCCTTGCGCTCGTACTGGTTCTCGCGCTCGTCAGGGATCGCCCCGACGACGGAGCTGCCCCCGTGTTCGAGCCGACGACGCTGAAACAGACCCTCGCCTCCATCGCCGAGGTGTGGCGACGCCCCGGCACCCGGCTCGGCTTCTTCTCGCACATGGGTACCCAGTTCTCCATCACGGTGTTCGCGTTGCTGTGGGGTGTTCCGTATCTGACGTCGGCACAGGGCCTGTCGGCGTCGACGGCCGGAGCGTTGCTGACGGTGTCGGTGGCATCGGCGGTGGCGTCGGGCATCGTGGTTGGTGTTCTCACCGGGCGCTATCCGATGCGACGGTCGTGGCTGGTGCTGGCGATCATGATCAGCAACGCGACCATGTGGGCGATCGTGTTGGCGTTGCCCGGGCCCGCTCCGCTGTGGTTGCTGGTGTTGCTCGTGGTGGTGATCTCGGTGGGTGGCCCCGGTTCGGTGATCGGGTTCGACCTCGCGCGAACGTTCAATCCGAGCGCCAATCTGGGCACAGCGCAGGGGATGGTGAACATCGGTGGTTTCCTGGCGTCGCTGTTGGTGATCGCGGCGATCGGATGGATTCTCGACGCGATGGGCGGCTACACCTTCGACGGATTCCGGGTGGCGCTGCTCGCGCAGTTCCCGGTGTGGATCGTCGCGATCATCGGTGTCCTGTCGACGCGTCGCAAGACTCGTCGAGTGCTCGCTGCCGAAGGTATTCACCCGCACACGATGCGTGAGGTGCGGGACCGGATGAGGCGTAAGTAGACCACCTGCCTTATTCCGTTGCACAGACGGCGTTCTGCGCGCATGCTGGTGTCCCGAATATCGTTGTAGGACACAAGTAAATGCTACGTAAAGGTGAATCCAAGAGATGGTTACCGAGCCTGAAGTGAAGCCCGCGGCCGGCGAGTATTCGCATCGCGAGATCATGACGATTCTGTCGGGCCTGATGATGGGCATGTTCCTCGCCGCCCTCGACCAGACCATCGTCTCGACGTCCGTTCGGACCATCGCCGACGATCTCAACGGGTTCTCGGTTCTGGCCTGGGTGACGACGGCCTATCTCATCACCTCGACGGTCTCGACCCCGTTGTACGGCAAGCTGTCCGACCTGTACGGACGCAAGCCGTTCTTCATGACGGCCATCTCGATCTTCGTTGTCGGGTCCATGCTGTGCGGGATCGCGACGTCGATGTACGAGCTCGCTGCCTTCCGTGCGATCCAAGGTCTCGGTGCGGGCGGTCTGATGTCGATGGCGCTGGCGATCATCGGCGATATCGTTCCGCCGCGTGAACGGGCCAAGTACCAGGGTTACTTCCTGGCCGTGTTCGGGACGTCCAGCGTGCTGGGGCCGGTCATCGGTGGACTGCTCGCCGGGCAGTCGTCGATTCTCGGAATCACCGGCTGGCGTTGGGTTTTCTACATCAACGTCCCGCTGGGAATCATCGCGCTCGTCGTCGTGTGGCGAGTGCTGAACCTGCCGGTCTACCGCCGCGAGGCGCGCGTCGACTGGTGGGGCGCAGTGCTTCTCAGCGTCGGCCTCGTGCCGCTGCTCATCATCGCCGAGCAAGGTCGCGTGTGGGGATGGAGCTCGCCGCGGGCCCTGCTGTGCTTCGGATTCGGCATCGTCGGCGTCATCGCGTTCGTGCTCGCCGAGATCAAGATGGGCGGCGACGCCCTGATCCCCATGCGTTTCTTCCGAAACCCGTTGTTCTCGCTGTGTATTGCTGTCAGCGTCATCGCCGGTGCGGCCATGTTCGGTGGCATCTCGCTACTGCCGCAGTACCTGCAGGTGGTCAAGGGATCCTCGCCGACGCTGGCCGGTTACCAGACCCTGCCCCTCGTCGGTGCCTTGATGGTCGCGTCGATCGTCTCGGGTCGCATGATCTCGAAGACGGGGCGGTACAAGATCTTTCCGATCGTCGGTACTGCACTGATGGCCATCGCGATGTTCGTCTTCCACTACGTGCACGCCGATACCCCGCTGTGGCAGACGATGGTCGTCATGGGCGTGTTCGGCCTCGGGCTCGGTTCGATGATGCAGCCGCTGACCCTGGCCATCCAGAACGCGATGCCGCCCAAGGACATGGGTGTATCCACCTCTGCCGCAACGTTCTTCCGGCAGATCGGTGCGACGGTGGGTGTGGCGGTGTTCCTGTCGATGCTGTTCACGCAGCTGACCCCCAAGACGGGTGACGCGCTGATTGCCGCGAGTTCGACGCCGGCGTTCCAGCAGGCAGTGCAGAGCGCCGCAACCAGTTCCGATCCACTGGAATCCGGTTTCGCCCAGGCCATCGCCTCGGGTGACGCCTCCGTCGCGGGCAGTGCGCTGCAGGACAGTTCGTTCATTCAGAAGCTCGAACCCGCACTGGCCGAGCCGTTCCGCATCGGGTTCTCCGACGCCATGGACTACGTCTTCCTGGCCGTCTCGATCCTGATGCTCCTCGGATTCGTGCTGGTGCTGTTCTTGAAGGAGGTTCCGCTGCGCACGATGTCGGGTCTGGCTGCGGCGCAGCAGCAGCGTGACGAAGAGAAGGCGCAGGAGGCGGGACCCGGCTTGCTGTAGATGCTGTGAAGCGTTTCGCCCGCGGTGCCGGCGGGTTTCACCGCGACGGCTGGGGTGGTGGCATGTCCGGGCAGGTCGATCGACCCGATTCGGCGGGGGTGATCGCCTCGGCCGGCGCGATGGTCATCACGAGACCTGCGAAGAGGACGTCCAGGCCTCGTTCGAGTTCGTGAGCACCGTCGTATGCGGTGATGAGCGGCGGCAAGGTGGACAGCAACGGAAATTCGTCGGCGGGGAGTCGGCGCAACGCCAGGCTGAGACGGTCGCCGGTCTCGTCCGGGTTCTCGGTCATTTCCTGGGTCTCGCTCAGCACGTGACCTCGGAGGAAGGATTTGAGCAGCCGATAGGTCGACAACGCCTCGGGTGCGGTGAATCCTGCGTTGGTCATCAACGCCATCACGCTTTCGAGTGACCGCAAAGACCTCGTGGTGCCCAGCCCGAGCGGCGTCCGATGTGGGCGAGTGGACAGCAGAATTGCCGCATGTGGGTGCTCGAGTGCAAGACGCCGATAGTGCCGGGCGAACAAGCGAAGCTGTCCCTGCCAGTCGGGGTCCGTTCGGTCGACCGTGACGAGCGGGCTGAGAATCGAATCGGCGATGGCGTCGAGCAGGGCTTCCTTCGTCGGAAGGTACCGGTACACCGTCATCGGATCGCGATCGATCGACGTCGCCAGGCTGCGGATCGAGAGGCTGTCGAGTCCGGTTCGGTCGACGATGGACAGTGCGGCCGACACCACGTAGTCGCGGTCGATCTTGTCCCTGGAGTGTGGGCCGAATCGGTCTGTAGTGGACATCGGCTGGCACCCCTTTCGAAAAGCTGTGAACCGACCGGTAAGTAGCGTCAAACAAACTTGTTGTTCACCAACGTATTTCGCTTGACGCACGATGCTACACGTGGTGTGCTGTAGCTCTACACCGTAGAGATACGGGGAAACTCTTAGTTGCGGAGTGGGCCAAGAGCCTCCGCTTACTTCTCACTCCTATCGCTGTGTTGCAAAAAGCCGGCAGGCGATGCCATCGAAGTGCACAGACCGCGAGACCTCGACGCCCCTGGTGTATTCCAGTGAACATCGTCGAAAGTCGCGACATCACTTGCAACGCAATCGAACTCGTCGGGGGATCGATGCGTGACCCACGAAGCGTGGCAGCACGCCCGCTTCGTCCCCCCACCAGCAGATCGGTATGTAATCCATGCATGCTCCGCAGCGCACCCATGCGTCCACCATCACCGGCCGCAGCAAGACGCTCGTTCCTTTCGTAGGAACAATTGCCCTGGCCACCAGCGCTCTCATGCTGGTCAGTGCCCCACTGGCGCTGGCCCAGCCCACCACGGTGGGCCTCGGAACCGCAGAGACGTTCGCTGTGCTGGCCGGCTCCACAGTCACCAACACCGGCACCTCGACCATCAGCGGCGACGTCGGCGTCAGTCCAGGCGAGGGTGAGCCGCCGAGTGTCACCGGCTTTCCGCCCGGCTTGGTCACGGGCGGGGTGATCCACGACCGCGATACCGTTGCTGCACAAGCACAGTCGGATCTCACCGTCGGTTACAACGACGCGGCCGGTCGAACCGGCCCGGCGGACGTCGGAGTCGAACTCGGCGGGCAGACTCTCCTGGCCGGACTGTACGGAGGCTCGGGCACTCTCGGCCTGACCGGGACTCTGACACTCGATGCGCAGGGCAACTCCAACGCAGTGTTCATCTTTCAAGCGGCATCGACGCTGATCACTGCCTCGAACAGTCGGGTATCGCTCACCAACGGGGCGAATCCATGCAACGTGTTCTGGCAGATCGGCAGCTCCGCGACACTGGGCACCGACACCCAGTTCGTCGGCACCGTCATGGCGCTGGCGTCCATCACTGCGACCACCGGTGCCACCGTCGACGGACGCTTGCTCGCCCGGAACGGTGCCGTGACGTTGGACTCGAACCGCATCACCAGCCCGAACTGTGCAACCGTTCCGCCGACGACCACAACGCCCCCGACCACTACGACACCCCCGGTGACCACTACGCCTCCGGTCACGACAACGCCCCCGGTCACCACGACGCCTCCAGTGACCACGACTCCTCCCGGTGGCGGTGACGGTGACGGTGGCGGTACACCGGGCACTCCGGGTGACGGTGGCGGAACGCCGGGTACGCCGGGTACCCCGGGTGACGGTGGCGGAACGCCGCCGATCGTCATCGACGTACCCCCGATCCCAGGCCTGCCGCCCGTCCCCGGCATCACGATCCCGGCGATCCCCGGTATCCCGAATGTGCCGAACGTGCCGAACCAGCCGAACGTGCCGAACCAGCCGAACGTGCCGAACCAGCCGAACGTGCCGAACGTGCCCAACCAGCCGAACGTGCCCAACACGCCTGATCAGCCGAACACCCCCAACACACCCGGTGTTCCGAATCAGCCGAACACGCCGAGCGGCCCGGATCAGCCGGGCACGTACAACCCGGGTGGGCAGATCACGCAGATCCCGAACGGTGGCGTCGACACCGGTGACGGCAGCACTGTGTCATCCTCTGACGCAACGCCGTTCGCTGCGATCTGGACATTGCTGGCCGTGCTCGCGGTCGGTGCGGTCTCTGCCCTGACTCTGACTCGTCGTCGGCACTGATCGGTGAGACCTACCGTCGAGGTATCAGGACCTCTCGCTGAATCCGCCCGCACCACGATCCGTCATCGGTTCGTGGTGCGGGCGGTGGCAGCGGCGTTCCTCATGCTGCTGTTACTGGTTACCGGGTGTGCAACGCCGTCGGATACCGTTCCCCTGCAGACTGATTCGACGTCTTCGGTCTCTTCTGCTCCTGCAGCCGTCGCCCCGACAGACGAGGTTGTTGCCGAATCGTCGGTCGCCGGGTCACCGCCTGCGCGCATCGAGATCGGTGCGATCGGCGTCGACTCCGATGTGATGGGTCTGGGTCTGCGTCCGGACGGCACGATGGAAGTTCCCCCGGGCGGTTTCCCGGCCGGTTGGTACACCGGGTCGCCGGTTCCGGGGCAACTGGGACCGTCGATCGTTGCGGGGCATGTGGATTGGGACGGCAGCCCCGGCGTCTTCTACCGGCTCCGCGATCTCCGACAGGGCGACGATGTCACCGTCGTCAGCCAGGACGGAAACACTGTCCGGTTCGTCGTCAGCGCGGTGGAGCAGTATCCGAAGGATGCCTTCCCCACCGACAAGGTGTACGGAGACATCGATCACTCAGGCCTGCGTTTGATCACCTGTGGCGGCCAATTCGATTCGGACATATCGAGTTACGACGACAACATCGTCGTGTACGCAGATCGCGTCTGAACGAGCTCTTTCGCTCACAGCAAGTTCGCAGGCTGCTCCCAGCCGGGCCGACGGTCCATCGCACACTCTCGTAGTCGACAACTTCGACGAACAGGATGTGCGATGACTGCCCAACTCGACCGACCGGCCGCGATGCCTCCGTCGCACGCCCGCCAGCCGTCCTGGCAGAACAAGTGGTGGTATCGCCGCCGGCACCTGCTCGGTCTGCTGATTCTGCTCGCGGCCACGGCAACGCTGTACCTGTGGAATTTGACGGCAAGCGGCTATGCGAACACGTTCTACGCTGCCGCGGTGCAGGCCGGTACCAAGGACTGGACGGCGTGGTTCTTCGGATCGCTCGACTCCGAGAACTTCATCACGGTGGACAAGCCGCCGGCCTCGCTGTGGGTCATGGGTCTGTCGGCCCGACTGTTCGGGTTCTCGAGCTTCGGCCTGCTGTTGCCGCAGGCGTTGATGGGTGTCGCCTCGGTGGCGACGGTGTATGCCGCGGTCAAGCGCGTCGCGAACCCCATGGCCGGTTTGCTCGCCGGCTTCACCCTGGCTTCGGTGCCGGCGGCGGCCTTGATGTTCAACTTCGACAATCCCGACGCGCTGTTGGTGTTCCTCATGACACTCGGCGGCTACTTCGTCGTGCGATCTCTGCAGACAGCGGCCGGAAGGCGGGCCGCGATGTGGCTCGCTTTTGCCGGCGTGGCGCTGGGGTTCGCGTTCCTCACGAAGATGCTGCAGGGGCTGCTGGTGTTGCCGGCGTTCGGTCTCACGTATCTCGTTGCAGGACAGGCGCAGTTGCGGGCCAGATTGCTGCACCTGATCGGGGCCTCGGCCGCTCTCGTGCTTGTCGCCGGGTGGTGGGTGGTGACGGTCCAGCTCTGGCCGGAAAGTGCCCGACCGTACATCGGTGGGTCCACCGACAACACCGTCATGGATCTGGTGCTCGGGTACAACGGGCTCGGCCGTATCTTCGGTAACAGCGGCGGAGGTGGCATGGAGGCTCCGGCGGGGATGAGTGCCGGGGCAGCCGGGTCCAGCTTCGGCGGCTCGACCGGTCTGGATCGGCTGTTCGGCAGCGAGATGGGAATTCAGATCTCCTGGCTCATCCCGGCGGCCCTGGTGGCGCTGGTCTTCGGGCTGATCGCTCGTGGCCGAGCGCCGCGAACCGACCTCCTGCGTGCGTCCCTGATTCTGTGGGGCGGTTGGTTCCTGGTGACGGCGTTGATCTTCAGCTACATGTCCGGAACCATCCACCCGTACTACACCGTCGCGCTCGCCCCGGCTTTGGCCGGGTTGATCGGAACCGGTGGTTACGCACTGTGGCTCAGGCGTGAATCGATCTGGGGCAGAGCCGGTATGGCATCGATGATGATCGCAGCCGGGATCTGGAGTTGGGTGCTGTTGCATCGCAACGCGGACTGGCTGCCGGCACTGAAGTGGATCCTGTTGGTGGGAACCACCGTTTCGGCCGTGATGATCTTGGCGGCCGGGCGATACCGAAAGCTCACTGCGGCCGCGCTGATCCTCGGAGCCGTGGCAGGTCTGGGCGGCGGCGCGTCGTATGCCATCGCCACGACGACGAACGCGCACAGTGGTTCCGTTCCCACCGCAGGTCCGACCGGTGCAGTCAGCGACGGCGGTCCCGGCGGAATTCCAGGCGGTGGAATGCCCAGTGGCGGAATGTCGAGCGATGGAATGGCCAGTGGTGGAATGCCGACGGGCGCGATGCCAAGCGATGCTGTGTCGGGCGATGCTGTGTCGGGCGGTGATGCGGGCATGCCTGCTGATGCTGCGGATCTTCCGGCCGGTTTTGCCGGCACCAACGTGGGCGGCGGGATGGCCATGGGCGGCATGGGCGGTGAGTCCAACGAGGAGTTGGCTGCGCTGCTCGAGTCGACGACCACGAAATGGTCTGCTGCAGTGAACGGTTCGATGTCGGCTGCGAATTACGAGTTGGTCTCCGACACGGCGGTGATGGCCATCGGTGGGTGGAGCGGAGATCCTGCGCCGTCGCTCGACGAGTTCATTCAGTACGTGGCCGATCATGAGGTGACGTACTACGTCTCGGGCGGAATGGGCGGGGGCATGGCGCGCGGAGGCATGGGCGGCGACTCTGCGAGCACGTCCTCTCAGATCCAGGAATGGGTCGAGGCGAACTTCACTGCCACCACGGTCGGCAGCGCGACGGTGTACGACCTCAGCACCTACACGGGCTGACACCGACCGAACGGAGCGACACCCAGAAGTCACAGTTGTTCCACCGCAGACACTTCGACTGCGGTGGAACTTCTGTGTGCAACGTTTGTTGGAATCGGAAAGGCCGGCGGATCGTCGCCGGGCATTGGTGCCGGCACGGACATCCAGAACACGACATCCCCTGCCGGCATGAATCGAATCCACAGGCCTGTCGTCTCGACGCTGTGGTGAGTGCCAGACGGCGACGGCACCAAGCACATCGCGCCCGTACTGGTCATGCCAGAACCGCATCACGGGACGGCGTGGCCAGATGTTCGTGCGGAAGTACGTGGCAAACGTCGCGCCGATGAGTGACCTTGGACCCTCGCAAGCAGCGGCGAGTCAGCGAAGCATCAACGGCCATGACCACACCCAGACCGGCAACACCCGCAGGCTTCTATCCCGACCCGAGCGGAAGGCCCGGCCAATCCTACTGGGACGGCAATGAATGGGGCGACCAGCCGCCTGAGCCGCCCAAGAAGTCGCATAAGTTGCGGAAGGGCCTGCTGATCGGGCTTGGTGTGTTCGTCGCTCTGGTGATTGTCGTGAGTTTGACGGGAACGGACGACAGTGGCTCGACGGGCTCCGGTGCCGGCGCACCGGCAGAGTCCTCTTCGGACATCGCATCCGCAGGGAGCGCGGTCCGCGACGGGAAGTTCGAGTTCCAAGTCACCACTGTCGCCAGCGCGAAGACGGTGAGCGACCCAACCGACAACCCCTACATGACCGCGGACGCGCAGGGCGAGTTCATCGTCGTCACGATGCGAGTGAAGAACATCGGAGACAAGCCACAGAGCTACTTCGGCGACAACCAGAAGATGAGCGATGCGCAGGGCCGCGAGTATGGGGCATCCAGCGAGTCCGGTATGTATATGAACACCGAGGTCGCCGTATTGGGTGAGATCAATCCCGGCAATTCGATAGACGTGAAGGTCGCATTCGACGTGCCACCAGGAACCGCTCCCGCCACGCTGCAGCTACATGACTCGATGTTCTCCAGCGGAGTGAAAGTAGCTCTTGCTTAACCTGTTTGACCCGAGTGACTCGGCCGCCACTGCTCCACCGAGGCGATCCTGACTATCGCCAGGGCACACAGTAGATCTATCCCGACACCAGGTCCGACCGGCGCAGACACGGAATGGGTCGAGGTGAACTTCACCGCGGTCGGCAGCGCGACGGTGTACGACCTCAGCGCTCACACAGGCTGACACCGACCGAGCGGAGCGACACCCAGAAGTCACAGTTGTTCCACCGCAGACACTTCGACTGCGGTGGAACTTCTCTGTACTGACCCAAGATTCGTCAGAAGGGCGGAGGATCATCGTCCGGTGCTGACGTAGGTACCGGCGCGGGCAGCGGCTGGACGATCTCCAGGCTCGACGTATCTGACTGTATCGCTTGACCTTTGGGCCTGCGATAGACGGCGGGCAGGTGGCTCAGGTCGGCGAGTTGCGTGGTGCCGGGAACCGTAACCGCTGAAGTGCCGGCATTCGAGACCCAGAACTCGACGCCATCGGCGAGCATCACCGGAGTCCACAGACCCATCGTCTTGAGGTTGTGGTGGTAGCGGCACAGGCAGTGCAGGTTGGTGTCGATGGTCCAGCCACCCGACGAGGGATCGCGATGGAAGTACGGGACGATGTGGTCGATCTCGCATTGCTGGGCCGGGACGTCGCAGCCGGGGTGCCGGCACGTGCGGTCGCGATATCGAATGCGTTCCGCCAGTGCAACAGTCGGGCGGTATACGAGGGCTCCGGGTGGCGGCAGCTCGAGACCGCCGTGCCCGTCCGGGTACAGCGCGATCCCGAGAGCTGGATCCGATGCGATCGCTGCTTCGAGTTCGGCAACGAAAGTGTAAGTACCGCGATACGGAGTGGCGACACAGCTGTTCCGTGGTGGTTGTGCGGACTTCGGCGCCCGCGTGTGCCGAAAAGCAATACCGCCGACACGGCGACGACCACGCCCCAGCGGATGAAACACCACCTGCGAACTGCTGCCCTTGGACCTGCTGTTTCTCGACTTGCCTACCTTGGATCCTCTGGGCTTTTTCTGGCCATTTTTCGATCTGCTGTTGTTCGTCCTGCTGCCGCCGCTGTCGGCTCTGCTCTCGGCACCTTTGTCCCCAGTGCCTGCGCCACCGTCGGTATCGGTATCGGTATCGGTATCGGTATCGAGGTCGATCAGTGACTCCAGGTCTTCGCCGTAACCGAGCTTCTCCGCCAGATCGCGGGCTTCGGTGAGCAGGATCTGCCAGTGTGCGTTGTCGGCGAGTTCACGGGCGTACTCGGCATCGATGGGGCCGTGGCCGGCAAGGTGGGCAGGATTGGACAGCAGACCGGCGAGCGTGGCGAGGTCGACGGTGATGACCGTCAGTGGGGCGCGTCGATCAGGATGCACAGTATCGGCCGTGCACGGATTTTCGTCATCGGGCTCGCACATGCAGACCATCGACGACTCCTGCTGCAGCAGAGCAACATACGCTGCGGCACGCTTCTGCCCCTTGTTCCGCGGATCTCGACGGCAGACGGTAGCGGCCATCTCGTTGATCAACTGCCAGGCAGCTGCGGCGTCGGCGGCGGTGAGGTCGGCCTTCAGCGTCGACAGCACATCTTTGTCGGTGTACGTGACGTTCGTGTGCCGTTCCAAGTCCTTACGCAGAGCGGCGGCTTGCTCGGGCGCGATGCGGTACATGATCGACCAGATTTCCGTCGCCAGGGGACCAGGGGACCAGGTGACAGGCGTCGGGCAGCGTGCAGTACCTCGCCTTGGACGGCCGTCGCCGCGTCCTGCGTCAGGTTGTGGGTGCAGCGGTATATCGCGCGGACGCGAGCAAGGTCGAGTTCGCCGGCCTCGAACGCGGCCGCGACGGTAGGAAGCCGAAGCCGGAGGTCCATTCCAACCTCGGCGTACGTGTTCGCAACAGTCTTCGAGCAACCGAGAACGCGTGCAACTTCAGATGCCGCATAGTTGCCCGCGTCCTGAATGACATCACCGACGAGCACGTTCTGATGGATGCACGAGTCCCATATAGCTGCGGCCAGAGCGACCTTGCGAGCGCAAGCCTGATTCTCCAGAATCGC
Organism: Rhodococcus sp. IEGM 1370; assembly: GCF_033142325.1. Taxonomy (NCBI): domain Bacteria; kingdom Bacillati; phylum Actinomycetota; class Actinomycetes; order Mycobacteriales; family Nocardiaceae; genus Rhodococcus; species Rhodococcus sp. IEGM 1370. The sequence goes on from NZ_JAWLRY010000004.1 coordinate 251,955, forward strand.
AACGTCGCGAATTTCGCCCAGCACTGTGCTGTCGATATACGGCTTCGGTTGCGGCCCGAGATAGGCCGCGAACCGACTGCGCGTCGAACTGGATGTGATCACTGTGTAGTCGCCCCCCGGCACGTGTTCCGACTCGAAGTAGAACGTACGTTCGATGGTACGGCGGAATGCGAAGTTCGTCAACCCCAATTCTGTTGTGCCGAAGATGGATTGATCGAAACGGCCCATACACCCAGCCACCGACCAGAATATTCGACTCTGACGCCGCGTAGGGCTCCAGGATGATCACGAGCCAGAACTACCCCGCCTTCGAGGTGAGCCCGGTATCGATTCCCCGGACTGATGCCGTCGCACCCGAGCCCCTGTGCGGCCTGTAGGGCATGCCGATGTTCGTCACCGTCTCCACCGCGAATCTCGCTGAATCGACCGGGATTCTGAACCCGAGCTCTCGGTTTCTTCGACCTCTTCGCGCTGGCCAGTGCCATCGATCCCCACCCGCCATCCGCCTCATTTCGGAACGAGTATGAATCGCTCCAGTACCACTCGAGTGTCGTCGTCGACTGTGAAGTGTGGATCACCCAGTTCCGCGCGAACCTCGGTCGAGTGCCAGAATCCTTCGTGCCCGGCTCGCCAGTGCGCCACGTCGATGTATCCTTCACCCTCGTTGAGGCATGTTGGAGCGAAACATCTTTCAGCGCAACGATATCGACACCCGTGGTTTCGATGACTCCCACCACGACTCCGGCCGAATCCACCACCGCGCCGCGTTCACCGACCCTCGGAAGCTCCTCTTCGGTGTACTGAATCAACAGGCTCGCTGTGCTGGTCTTCTCACCGGACAGCACAGCCGCAACAAGTCTGTCCCGCAGCGGTCCGGGGTACGCGAATTCGACAATCGGTAGATCGGTCACTCGCCCATCATATTTCGAGGTCTACCCACACCAGCCGGTGGTCCGACGGGTGCTCGGTGCCCGAGGGCCAGTGAACAGCGGAGTCGATCACCGTCAGATCGTCCGACGGCAGCACGTAGTCGACGCGCAGGTCGCCGGGCGTAGGGTCGGCGAAATCGGCTGTGTTCGTGCCATGTTCGGCCGAGCCGGGTGCCGGATCCTGCACCCGCGGAAGGTCGAGAACCTGCGCGATGGCACCGGCCACCGAATCTCCGTCGACCGGATCGCTGTTCTGATCGCCCAGCATGACGAACGATGCTCCGTCCTCCAGCCCGCCGCGCACACCGTTGTCGTCGTACAGGTAGTCCGCACCCGAGATGTAATCGGCACTGAGCCTTATCTCGTCGTGGTTGCGCTTGCCGTTGCGGTCTTCGGGTCCGTCGAAGGACGGGGGAGTGGGGTGGGACGCCAACACATGTAGCGTCTTCCCGTTCACGTCGATCGGCACGTCCCAATGAGACTTGCTGGACAGCCGAAGCGCGTCGGACACCTCTCCGTAGTAGTCGCGCGGCAGCAGCGAATCCGGCATGTCCTTCCACAGAAAATTCTGGAATGTACGTACCGAATCGGTGGCGATCGGAAACTTCGAGTACACGACCATCCCGTACTGACCGGGAAACTGCCCGAACCCCCACGCATCACCCGGGCCGCCCAGCTGGCCGTCTTTATCCAGATCGAGTCCCGAGTCGACTCCGGTGTTGACCGGCGCGGTGAAGAAATACGGGTACTGCCCGTCGAGGTAGTTGTCGTTGAACAATGTCACCGCGTCCTGGCCTGAGTAGTCGAACTCGTTGACCAGCAACACATCCGGTGAATTCGCTGCGATCACATCGGCGACCGCGCGGGCCTGGGCGTCCTCTCCGCTCAGGTCCGTCACCAGCTGCCCGGCCACCGGCCGATTGAGGCTGGCATTGAACGTCGCCACCCGAATGCTCGACGGCTCGTCGGGGGCCGGGTCCGTGGCGGTTGGATTCACAGAGGAACAACCGGCGGCCATGACGGCGAGGGTAACGGTGACAGCCACAAGTCTCGACATTCTCACGCTCGCCACCGTAGGGATGGCAAGCGAACACGAGGTTACGAATTAACAAGCATGCGTGCTTGCTTTTTTCAGGACCTCCTGTGAAGCTGGGCTCATGGCAGACCTCGACTCTCTCGTCGACGACCTACGCGCCGAGGGCAACGACCTCGATGCACTCGTGGCCGAGCTGACCCCCGAACAATGGGCGGCACCGACACCGGCCGCGGGGTGGACCGTCGCGCACCAGATCGCGCACCTCTCCTGGACCGATCACGTCGCAGAGCGGACCACGTCCGGAGCATCCGGCGATGTCGAGGCCAAGGAGGAGTTCGCTCTCACGCTGAAGAAGGCATGGGAGAACCCCACCGGCTTCGTCGACGAGGCGGCCGAGGAGGAATCGCGTGATCCCGAACTACTGAGCACCTGGCGTACTCGACGCCGTGCCATGAACGAAGCGCTCACACAGGTTCCGACGGGTACCAAGATCGACTGGTTCGGACCCCCGATGAGTGCGGCGTCCATGGCCACGGCGCGTCTGATGGAGACCTGGGCGCACGGTCAGGATGTCGCCGATGCGGTGGGCGTCACCCGCGTCGCCACCGACCGAATCCGCGGCGTCGCACACATAGGCGTTCGCACAAGGGATTTCGCCTACGCGATCAACCAGCAAACGCCTCCCTCCGAACCGTTCCGCATCGAGCTCACCGCACCGTCGGGAGAGCTCTGGACCTGGGGACCCGAGAACGCCACCCAACGAGTGAGCGGTCCGGCACTCGACTTCTGCCTCCTCGTCACCCAGCGCGCTCATCGCGACACCCTCGACATCCGTGCCGAGGGAACCGACGCCGCGCACTGGCTCACCATCGCCCAAGCCTTCGCAGGCCCTCCGGGGGTCGGACGGACACAGTCAGGACGAGAGCAAGCATGACGGTACGGATCGGCAACTGTTCGGGCTTCTACGGAGACCGCCTCTCCGCCATGCGAGAGATGCTCGAGGGCGGCGAACTCGATTACCTCACCGGCGATTACCTCGCCGAGCTGACGATGCTCATTCTCGGCCGCGATCGGATGAAGGACGCGACCCGTGGCTACGCCAAAACCTTTCTGCGGCAGGCAGAGGACTGCCTGGGACTGGCGCTGGACAAGGGTGTCAAGATCGTCGCCAACGCCGGTGGGCTCAATCCCCGAGGCCTGGCCGAGGCACTGGAAAAGTTGGACTCCGGCGCGAAGATCGCCTACGTCGACGGCGACGACCTCCTCGGCCGAGCCGCCGAACTCGGCCTCGGCAACCCGCTGACCGCAAATGCCTACCTCGGCGCGTGGGGCATCGTCGAATGCCTGAACTCCGGTGCCGACGTTGTGGTCACCGGGCGCGTCACCGACGCCAGCGTGATCGTCGGACCGGCCGCGGCCCACTTCGGTTGGGCACCCACCGATTACGACGCGTTGGCCGGGGCCGTGATCGCCGGACACGTCATCGAATGCGGAACGCAGGCGACTGGTGGCAACTACTCGTTCTTCACCGAAATCGCGGACATGGCTCGTCCCGGATTCCCCATCGCCGAGATCGAGTCCGACGGTTCGTCCGTCATCACCAAGCACGAGGGCACCGGCGGTGCCGTCAGCGTCGGCACCGTCACCGCTCAGCTGCTGTACGAAATCACCGGCGGGCGGTACGCGAACCCCGACGTCACCGCGCGGATCGATTCGGCGATCCTGGCGCAGGAGTCGAGTGATCGTGTGTCCATCACCGGCGTGACCGGCGAAGCACCGCCGCCCACCTACAAGGTCTCGCTCAACGCACTCGGTGGGTTCCGCAACGAGTTCACGATGGTGCTCACCGGGCTCGATATCGAAGCCAAAGCAGCACTGGCACAACGGCAATTCGAGTCCTGGCTCCCGGCTCGCCCCACCGAGCTCGACTGGACCCTGGTGCGGACCGACAAGCCCGACGCCGAGACCGAGGAGACGGCCAGCGCCCTGCTGCGCTGCGTTGCCCGCGACAGCAACCCCGACGCCGTCGGACGTCAGTTCTCCGCCGTAGCAGTCGAACTGGCCCTGGCCAGCTATCCCGGATTCTCGGTCACCGCCCCGCCCGGAAACGGTGCGCCCTACGGGGTGTTCACCGCAGGCTTCGTCGACGCGGCCGAGGTGCCGCACGTCGCGCACCTGGCCGATGGCACCGAGTCCACCATCGCTCCGTCGACCGAGTCGCAGGTACTGGAGCCCGTGGAAGAACCGGTGCTGCCTGCACCCAGAGCGGCCGAGGCGACCATTCGCCTTCCGCTCGGAACCATCGCAGCGGCCCGAAGCGGCGACAAGGGCGGCAACGCCAACGTCGGGGTCTGGGTCCGCACCGACGACGAATTCTCCTGGCTGGTGAACGCATTGACGGTCGAGGTTCTGAAGCAGATGCTGCCCGAGACCGAGCCGCTCACCGTCACGCGTCATGTACTGCCCAATCTGCGGGCCGTGAACTTCGTCATCGAGGGAATCCTCGGCCAAGGCGTCGCCTCGCAGGCCCGATTCGATCCACAGGCCAAGGGGCTCGGTGAATGGCTGCGGTCGCGGCACATCGACATCCCGGAAACACTCGCTTACGCGGGAGTGGAGCCTGCGGAACGACCCGACAAGAAAGTAGAACTCGAATGAGTATCTGGACGACGCCGGAGCGTCAGCAGCTGCGCAAGACAGTGCGCAGTTTCGTGGAGCAGGACATCGCCCCGCACATGAATCAGTGGGAGACCGACGGCGAGATTCCGCGTGAGCTGCACAAGAAGGCAGCCGCTCTCGGACTGATCGGAGCAGGCTTTCCCGAGGAGGTCGGCGGCGATGGTGGAGATCTGGCCGACGCCGTCGTGATCTGCGAGGAGATGCACCAGGCCGGTGCGTCGGGTGGACTGTTCGCATCGCTGTTCACCAGTGGAATTGCGTTGCCGCACTTGGTGGCTGCGGGCGACGCCGACCAGATCGAGAAGTGGGTGCGGCCCACGCTGGCGGGGGAGAAGATCGGCTCGCTCGCCATCACCGAACCGGGTGGCGGTTCCGACGTCGGGCACCTCAGGACGAAGGCCGTCAAGGACGGCGATCACTACGTCGTCAACGGCTCGAAGACGTACATCACCTCGGGGTGCCGAGCAGATTTCATCGTCACCGCGGTGCGGACCGGAAGCGAGGGCGCAGCGGGCGTCTCGCTGCTCGTCATCGAGAAGGGCACGCCAGGGTTCGAGGTCACCAGCAAGCTCGACAAGATGGGCTGGCGCGCATCCGATACCGCGGAGCTCTCGTTCGTCGACGCCCGCGTCCCGGTTGCCAACCTCGTCGGTGCCGAGAACAGTGGCTTCGCGCAAATCGCGCAGGCGTTTCTCACCGAGCGCATCGCCCTCGCCGCGCAGGCCTACGCGAGCGCGCAGCGGTGCCTCGATCTGACGCTGCAGTGGGTCCGTGATCGGGAGACCTTCGGAAAGCCGCTCATTGCACGGCAATCCGTACAGAACACCGTCACCGAGATGGCCCGCAAGATCGACATCGCCCGCGTCTATACCCGCAGTATCGCCGAACGGTCCATGCTGGAGGACAGCGACTTCATCGCAGAAGTCTGCTTCGCCAAGAACACCGCCGTCGAGTCCGGAGAGTGGGTCGCCAATCAAGCGGTGCAGCTCTTCGGCGGGCTCGGCTACATGCGCGAGAGCGAGGTCGAGCGGCAGTACCGCGACATGCGCATCCTCGGCATCGGCGGCGGGACGACCGAGATCCTCACCGGGCTGGCTGCAAAACGATTGGGGTACCAGGCATGAGCGTGCTCAAGTCCACCCTCGACACCGCATCGGAGCAGTACGCGGGGAGCGTCGAGGCCATGAACACCAAACTCGGCGAGATCGAGGCCGAGCACTCGAAGGCTCTGCTCGGTGGCGGTCAGAAGTACGTCGAGCGACACAAGAAGCGTGGCAAGCTTCTTGCCCGCGAACGCATCGAACTGCTGATCGACGAGGACTCGGCCTTCCTCGAACTGTGCCCACTCGCGGCCTGGGGCAGCGACTTTCCCGTCGGAGCCAGCACCGTCATGGGTATCGGCGTGGTGTGTGGCGTCGAATGCCTCATCGTCGCCAACGACCCGACTGTCCGCGGCGGGGCGAGCAACCCGTGGACGCTGAAGAAGGGGTTCCGCGGCAACGACATCGCCACGCAGAACCGGCTTCCGGTGATCTCCTTGGTCGAGTCCGGTGGAGCCGATCTACCGACGCAGAAGGAGGTGTTCATCCCCGGCGGTCGCATGTTCCGTGATCTGACGCAGCTCTCGGCGGCGGGCATCCCGACGATCGCGCTGGTGTTCGGTAACTCCACCGCAGGTGGCGCGTACATCCCCGGCATGTCCGATCACGTCGTCATGGTCAAGGAACGCTCCAAGGTGTTCCTCGCCGGACCACCGTTGGTCAAGATGGCGACCGGCGAGGACTCGGACGACGAATCGCTCGGCGGTGCCGAGATGCACGCCCGAAAGTCCGGCCTCGCAGACTACTTCGCCGTCGACGAGCAGGACGCCATCCGCATCGGGCGCAGCATCGTTTCCCGGCTGAACTGGAAGAAGAAGGGCCCCGAGCCGCGCGCCGAGGTCATCGAGCCGCTGGCCGATTCCGAGGACCTGCTCGGCATCGTCCCCACAGATCTGAAGATCCCGTTCGACCCACGCGAGGTCATCGCCCGCATCGTCGACGGTTCGGATTTCGACGAGTTCAAGCCCATGTACGGCGGTTCTCTCGTCACCGGCTGGGCCGAGCTGCACGGATATCCGATCGGCATCCTCGCCAATGCCCGCGGTGTGTTGTTCAGCGAGGAATCGCAGAAGGCGACGCAGTTCATTCAGCTCGCCAATCGGTCCAACACCCCACTCCTGTTCCTGCACAACACCACCGGATACATGGTCGGCAAGGAATACGAGGAGGGCGGGATGATCAAACACGGTTCGATGATGATCAACGCCGTGTCCAACTCGAAAGTGCCGCACATCTCGATCCTGCTCGGTGCCTCCTACGGTGCCGGCCACTACGGCATGTGCGGACGCGCCTTCGATCCGCGATTCCTCTTCGCCTGGCCGTCCAGCAAATCCGCTGTCATGGGCGGCGCGCAGCTCGCCGGTGTCATCTCCATCGTCGGACGCGCCGCCGCCGAAGCTCGCGGACAAGCCTTCGATGCCGAAGCAGATGCCGGAATGCGCGCGATGATCGAAGGCCAGATCGAGGCCGAGTCGATTCCGATGTTCCTCTCCGGACGCCTCTACGACGACGGCGTCATCGACCCCCGTGATACCCGCACGGTGGTGGGAATGTGCCTGTCGGCCATCGCCACCGCCCCGATCGAAGGCACCGCCAACTTCGGTGTCTTCCGGATGTGACGCCATGACCGTAGCCTCCGTCCTCGTAGCCAACCGCGGCGAAATTGCCCGCCGCGTCTTCACCACCTGTCGCGCCGAAGGCATCGACACTGTCGCGGTGTTCTCCGACGCCGACGCGAACTCCCCGCACGTGCGCGAGGCCGATTCGGCAGTGCGGCTACCCGGAAACAGTTCGGCCGAGACGTACCTGCGCGGCGAGCTCGTCATCGCCGCAGCGGCGGCCGCCGGAGCCGACGCCGTGCATCCGGGATACGGATTCCTCTCCGAGAACGCCGATTTCGCGCAACAGGTGCAGAACGCCGGCCTGACGTGGATCGGGCCGCCCGTCAAGGCCATCGAATTGATGGGCTCGAAGGTCGAGTCCAAGAAGATGATGGCCGACGCCGGCGTGCCGGTGCTGACCCAGCTCGATCCCGAGTCGGTCACCGAGAACGAGCTTCCGGTACTGATCAAAGCATCCGCGGGTGGCGGTGGGCGCGGCATGCGCATCGTGCGCGATCTCGAGAACCTGGATTCCGAGCTCGAAGCCGCTGGACGCGAGGCACTCTCGGCATTCGGTGATGGAACGGTGTTCGTCGAGCGGTACATCGAGACCGGTCGGCACATCGAAGTGCAGGTCATGGCCGACAGATTCGGCACGGTGTGGACGGTGGGCGAGCGCGAGTGCTCGATCCAACGCAGGCATCAGAAGGTCGTCGAGGAGGCACCGTCGCCGCTCGTCGAACGCATCGACGGCATGCGCGAGAAGCTCTTCCATGCGGCGACGCTGGCCGCCGAGGCCATCGGCTACGAGGGTGCGGGCACCGTCGAATTCCTCGCCGACGAGAAGGGCAACTTCTTCTTCCTCGAGATGAACACCCGTCTGCAGGTGGAGCACCCGGTCACCGAATGCACGACGGGACTCGACCTGGTGGCGCTGCAGATCAGGGTCGCCGCGGGGGAGCGGTTGCCCGCCGAGCAGCCCGAGACACGTGGACACTCCATCGAAGTTCGCCTCTACGCGGAGGATCCGGCCCAGGATTGGCAGCCGCAGAGCGGTGCCGTGCACCGATTCGAGATCCCCGGTGCGCAGTTCGAGGTGCCCGAGAAGGCGAGCAGGAGTGGAGCCAGCGGAACGACCCGGGGATACATCAGGGTCGATTCCGGCGTCGAGACCGGCAGTGTGGTGGGAACTCATTACGACCCGATGCTCGCGAAGGTCATTTCGTTCGCGCCGACGCGGGATCAGGCTGCCAGTCTTCTGGCGAAAGCGTTGCAGAAGGCCACCGTTCACGGCCTGAAGACCAACCGCGATCTTCTGGTCAACATCCTGCGGCATCCGGCGTTCCTGGCCGGGGATACCGACACGGCCTTCTTCGACACGCACGGGCTCGAGGTCCTGGCTCAGCCGATCGCACACGGCCGGGCCGAGGAACTGTCGGCTCTCGCGGCTGCCTTGGCCGACGCAGCGAACAACACCGCGCAGGCGCGAGTGAACCGGGGACTGCCCGGCGGCTGGCGCAATCTCCGGTCCCAACCGCAGCGCAAGACGTACAACGACATCACCGTCGAATACTCGATCGGACGCAGCGGACTCACCTCCTCGGTGGAGGGCGTCGAACTGATAGAGCACACCCCGACGCGGGTGACGCTCGACGACAATGGAATTCGTCGTATCTTCCAGGTGAGCAGCTACGGTTCGGACGTCTTCGTCGATTCCGCTCTCGGTCCGGTCAGATTGATCAAGGCCCCGCGGTTCACCGACCCCACCGACGAGGTCGCGGCCGGTTCGTTGCTCGCACCGATGCCCGGCAGTGTCATCAGAATCGCTGCTGCGCAGGGCGATACCGTCACCGCCGGTCAGCCGATCCTGTGGCTGGAGGCGATGAAGATGGAACACACGGTCACCGCGCCCGCCGACGGTGTGCTCACCGAATTGAACGTAGTGGAAGGTCAGCAAGTCGAAGTCGGCGCAGTTCTCGCCGTTGTCACCGAAGAAGCCGTCACCGAAGAGGGAGTGGAGCAATCATGAGTTTCATCGAAACCGAAGAGCAGAAGGGTCTGCGCAACGCAGTCTCGTCACTCGGCAAGCGCTACAACTACATCGACTACGTCCTGCCGAAGGCGCGCAAGGGTGAGCCGCTGACCGAACTGTGGAACGAGGCGGGCAAGCTCGGCTTCCTCGGCGTCAACCTGCCCGAGGAGTACGGCGGCGGTGGCGCGGGCATCTACGAACTCGCGCTCGTGCAGGAGGAATTGGCCGCGCACGGCGCCGGTCTGCTGCTGGTCGTCGTCAGCCCGGCCATCTGCGGCACCATCATCGGCAAGTACGGCACGGCCGATCAGAAGCAGGAGTGGCTCACCGCCCTCGCCGACGGGTCCAAGATCATGGTCTTCGGCATCACCGAACCCGACGCCGGCTCCAACTCACACCAGATCACGACCACGGCGCGTCGTGACGGTGACGAGTGGATTCTCAAGGGCAACAAGATCTACATCTCCGGCGTGGATCAGGCCGATGCGGTCCTGATCGTCGCACGCACCGAGGATTCGAAGACCGGCAAGCTCAAGCCGGCGCTGTTCATCGTGCCCACGGACGCTCCGGGACTGCAGAAGACGCAGATGGAGATGGACATCGTCGAGCCCGATCATCAGTTCGTACTGTTCCTCGACGACGTCAGGCTCCCCGCCGAAGCGCTCGTCGGAGAGGCCGACGCCGCTCTGATGCAGCTGTTCGCCGGGCTGAACCCCGAGCGCATTCTCGGTGCCGCGATGGCTGTCGGTATGGGCCGCTACGCCATCGACGCCGCCGTGAAGTACGCCAACGAGCGGACCGTCTGGAAGACGCCGATCGGAGCGCATCAGGGTCTCGCGCATCCGTTGGCGCAGTGCAAGATCGAACTCGAGCTCGCCAAGCTGATGATGCAGAAGGCAGCGGTGCTCTACGACTCCGGCGACGACTTCGGTGCTGCCGAGGCGGCGAACATGGCGAAATACGCTGCGGCCGAGGCCAGTATCAAGGCGCTGGATCAGGCGATCCAGACCCACGGCGGTGCCGGCTTGAGCAGCGAGTACGGCCTGGCTGCGATGCTCGGGGCGGCTCGCATCGCCCGCGTCGCACCGGTGAGTCGGGAGATGATCCTGAACTTCGTGAGCCAGCACTCGCTCGGCCTGCCGAGAAGCTACTGATGGCCGTTCTCGTCGAGTCGGGCAAGGACACAGCGTATTTGACGTTGGATTCGCCGGAGAACCGGAACGCGCTGTCCTCGGTGTTGGTCGAAGAATTGACCGCCGGACTCATCGCTGCGGCGCACGACGACGACGTCAGAACGATCGTGCTCGGCCACACCGGCACCACGTTCTGTGCCGGAGCAGACCTCCGCGAAGCCGGAGCATCACCGGAACTTCGCACGCGGCAGATGCTGGATCTGATGCGGCTGATCATCGACACCCCGAAACCCGTCGTCGTGAAGATCTACGGACATGTGCGGGCAGGCGGGATGGGGCTCGTCGCGGCCTGCGACATCGCGGTCGCCGGACCCGAGAGTTCGTTCGCGTTGACGGAGGTTCGGCTGGGCCTGGCCGCGTCGGTCATCTCGGTGGCCGTGCTGCCGCGGCTGACGTCTCGCGCGGCGAGCCGTTACTTCCTCACCGGGGAGACGTTCGACGGAGCGACGGCCGAGGCCATCGGTCTGGTCACCGTGGCCGACGCCGTCCCCGCAGCCGCGGTGGCCGACTACATGATCATGTTCAGGAAGTGTTCGCCGCAGGGCCTGGCCGAGTCGAAGCGCCTCACCACGGCCGCGATCAGGCGCGAGATGGACGAGCGCGGGACGGCCGTCGCCGAGCAATCGGCCAGGTTGTTTGCATCCGACGAGGCCCGAGAGGGGATGATGTCCTTTCTGGAGAAAAGGCCCCCGTCCTGGGCGGCCGAGAAGTAGAGCGGCCGAGAAGTCAGGTCGGTAGTAGGGAGTATGGCGATGGTGATGGCGCGCGAACCCAAGCAGGACCGCAGCCGGGTGACGCGTCAGCGACTGCTCGAGGCGACCATCGATTCGCTCGCCGAGCAGGGCTGGGTGGCAACGACGGTCGGGGTGGTCGCCGAACGTGCAGGCGTCTCCCGCGGCGCCACCCAGCATCATTTCCCGACGCGCGAGGACCTGATCACCGGAGCGCTCGAGTACATGTTCGACACTCGGATGGACAGCGCTCGCCGCGAGGCGCAGGAGATTCCGGCGGGCCCCGGCCGGACGACACTGGTGGTGGAGCGGCTCGTCGAGTACTACACCGGGCCGATGTTCAAAGCGGCACTGCAGGTCTGGACCGCAGCCTCGGCCGACCCCGAGTTGCGCGATCGGATCGTTCCTCTCGAAGAACGGTTCGGTCGTCGGGCCCACAAGATGGCCGTCGAGAACCTCGGTGTCGACGACAACGATCCCGTCACCCACCGCCTGGTTCAGGCAACCCTCGACCTCGCCCGCGGTCTGGGTCTGGCCGATGTGCTGACCGACGACGCACGACGACGTGCCGAGGTCGTGCGCTCGTGGGCAGAGGTGTTGGATGCGTCGTTGAACGCGCGGCTGTCCGCCGCAGGAGCGGGAGCGCAGTAGAGAGCCGCACGATCTGCAGTTCCGATCGACGTGTGCTTGAGTCTGGCGGGTGACTTCCGAAATCGCACGCGTGCACCGCGGCCACATCTTTCACGTCGCCGGCTCGCCCACGGTGCTCGACGCCGCCGCCGCGCTGGTCTCGATTCCCGACGGTGCCCTCGTGGTCGGCGACGATGGCATCATCGAGTTCTGCGGAGAGTTCGATTCGCTCCCAACCGAATTCGCGCAGCATACGGTTGCCGACCATCGGCCCGGGTTTCTGCTTCCGGGATTCGTCGACACCCACATTCACTTCCCGCAGACCTACGCCGGGGATTCCTACGGCGGCGGGCAACTGCTCGAGTGGCTGAACACGTGCATCTTTCCGTCCGAGTCCCGCTTCGCCGATCCCGAGTTCGCTGCCGCTGCGGCCAGAGATTTCTGTGCTGCGCGAATCCGGGCCGGAACCACACAGGCGATGGTGTTCGGATCGGCGTTCCCGCATGCGCAGGACTCGCTGTTCGCCGAGACCGAGAAGCACGGGCTACGCATCGTCAGCGGCCGCGGGGTCCAGACCACCGGCCCGGCGTCGGCGCAGGCATTGATCACCGGTGAGGACGAGGCCATCCGACTGGTGTCCGAGGAGATCGAGAAGTGGCACGCAGCCGACACCGGCGATGTCGACACGGCACTGCTGCACGTGGCCGTCGTACCGCGGTTCTCGCTCTCGGTGACGACGCAGACGCTGAAGAACCTCGGCGAGCTCTACGATTCCGTGCGGGCCCGAGGTGTCTACTTCCACACACACCTCAACGAGAACAACCGGCCGGGGACCGGCGAGATCGACGCCACCAAGAATGCCTACGGGGTGGAGACGTACCTCGACACCTACGACGGCAAGTTTCTGCCGGGCTCGCAGGTCGGTGGGAAGAGCTTCCTGGGCCCGCGCACCGTCCTGGCCCACGCGGTGCACTGTCAGGACGTCGAACTCGCGCGAATGGCAGAGACCGGCACGTCCATCGCGCACTGTCCCACCTCGCAGCAGTTCCTGGGCTCGGGCACCATGCCGTGGCTGCGGACCGTTGCCGCGGGAGTGAACATCGCCATCGGGTCGGACTTCGGCGGTGGTGACGAATGGCTGCTGCCGCAGGTCCTCGCCGACGCGTTCAAGGTGCACATCTCCGAGGCCGGTGACGCAGGACTGTCCCTGCATCCCGCTGAATTGCTGTTCACCGGAACCCTCGCGGGGGCACGAGCGCTGGACATGGATAGCCGAATCGGCAACTTCGACGCGGGCAAGGAAGCCGACTTCGTGGTGGTCGATCCGTCCGCATGGCCGCAGTTGGCGGCGGCGATCGACCACGGCGTCCGTGCCGACGATGCCGAGCTCGCCCGAGACCAGACCCTGTTCGCTCTGCTGATGTCGATGCGCGAGCCCGCCATCGTCGGCGTCTACGTCCAGGGCCGGAAGCTCGCGGCTTCGCGGTAACGTATGGCGACTCGCTTCCAAAGGATCAGGAGACACACAGGTATGGCTCGTCGGACTCGATTCGGTCTCCTCGCAGCCGCATTCGCGGCTGTGGGCGCCATGGCCCTCGCGCCGGTCGCACAGGCGCAACCGCCTGCCGATGCGCCGCCTGCACCCGCCGAGAACGCGCCTGCACCCTCGCCCGGACCGGGTCCCGTCCCCGTTCTGCAGATTCCCAACCTCGGGGTCACCGTCGGCGGACTCATCGTTCCGGATCAGTGGATCGGCACGATCGAGGTTGCCAGTACCGAGACGCCGGGACTGACCCACATCTGGGGCCGTGCCGCCGATCCGCGGATCTGCACGTCGTACCAGAACTTCGCCAGCCTGCAGGTCGACTTCGTCAACATCGCCAACGGACGCACGGGGTCGGTCAACGCACCGATCTGCCGGCAGGGAAACGGCGTGTTCGAGCCCGCAGGGCCGGTCGTCGCCGATACCGGCAGCGGCCCGGTCCTGTTCACCGCGCACGTCCTTGCCTCCGGAATCGTGTTCGACATTCCCGGCGTCGGCGGATTCTCGGCCCCGTAGCAGATGACGAGACGGTTCGCGATGGTCGTGACGGCAACAGCCGTGCTGATCGCCGGGTGCGGCGGTGCGGAGGACGACGCTGCATCGACGCAAGAGACTGCCCCGACGACCACGGTGTACGAGCCGGGTCCCTTCTTCGGTGAATGCGGATCGATCACCGACGCCGAGGTGCAGTCCGCGTTCGGAGCGGGCCCGTTCGCGCAGATCACCCGTAATTCCGTCGGGTGCCAGTGGGAGACCACAGGGTTCGGCGGACCGGGCGTCAGCTTCTCCTGGTACCGCGGCAGCCCTATCGGACGCGAGCGCGCCGGTTCCGAGCTGATCGGCCGTCCGGCGAAAGACATCGAGATCGACGGCAACCCGGGGTTCGAGGCCGAGCAGGACACTCTGTGCGAAATAGGCGTGCAGTTCGGCGACGACTTCTTCCACTGGTCGATCACGTACTCCCTCGGACCTGCCGCGCGCCCGCCGTGCGACGTCGGAAACGAACTCGCGACTCTGACCGTGGAGCGCAAGCAATGACACGCAGACGAGTGGTCGCGGCGGCGTCGACCCTGTTGCTCGTCGCCGGGTGCGCCCAGACCGTCGAGGGAACTGCGAGACCAGCGAGCTTCGCAGGCTCCGGTGGCCAAGAATTCACCGAATTGTTGACCGAGTGCGATGCCGTCTCCGACGACCAGATCGCCGAGACCACCGGAGCCGACGCCATCGAACGCGGCTTCTTCGGGGCCATCTGTCGGTGGGATCTCGTCGGCTCCGCGGGCACGGTGAAGGTGACGTTCAACTGGTTCGAATCCGGCACTCTGGCCGCCGAGCGGGCCGCCGAGGAAAAGATGATGTACACCGTCACCGACACAACGGTGCAGGGCCGCAAGGCAATCCAGGCTCAGCGTCCGAACGATCCCGATTCGTGCGGAGTCTCGGCCGGCGCGGATCGGGACGGCATCTTCGGGTGGTGGGTGCAGTACCAGCCCGGTGCCGCCCACCCCGATCCGTGCCAGGCCGCGGCGAAGCTGGCCGACCTCACACTCAACCTGAGCAGATAGGTTGCGTATCAGGGCGAAGGGTGTTTTGACCCGAGGCCGCGCCGCCGGGTATCGTTATGGGTCGTGTCCGGCCTGGCCGGACCGTTTGTGTGCCTATGCGAGGTACAGCCGTGCGCACGTTCGCTCTGAGAGCGCGCAACCGGCTGGACGTGTGGGGGTATGCGACACACCCGACCGCGGGGTGCAAGAGACCCGCGGTAGCAGTACTGGAGCAGCAGCAGTACCGGGTGAGGAGCAGTGTTCTCTTGCTCCAACTGCTAGATCCCTGTTTATCGACACGAAGAAAGCCGGTTCATGCCAACGATCAACCAGCTGGTCCGTAAGGGACGCACCGACAAGGTCGCGAAACTGAAGACCGCTGCCCTCAAGGGCAGTCCACAGCGCCGTGGCGTGTGCACTCGCGTGTACACCACCACCCCCAAGAAGCCGAACTCCGCGCTCCGTAAGGTCGCGCGTGTTCGCCTGACCTCCTCGGTCGAGGTCACCGCATACATCCCCGGTGAGGGTCACAACCTGCAGGAGCACTCGATGGTGCTCGTTCGCGGTGGTCGTGTGAAGGACCTCCCGGGTGTGCGTTACAAGATCATCCGCGGCTCGCTCGACACCCAGGGTGTCAAGAACCGCAAGCAGGCTCGTAGCCGCTACGGAGCCAAGAAGGAGAAGAGCTGATATGCCACGCAAGGGCCCAGCACCCAAGCGGCCGCTGATCAACGACCCGGTCTACGGATCGCCGTTGGTCACGCAGCTCGTCAACAAGATTCTCCTCGACGGCAAGAAGTCGACCGCAGAGCGCATCGTCTACCAGGCGCTCGAGCAGGCTCGCGAGAAGACCGGCACCGACCCCGTCGTCACGCTCAAGCGTGCACTCGACAACGTCAAGCCGGCCCTCGAGGTTCGCAGCCGTCGCGTCGGTGGTGCCACCTACCAGGTGCCCGTCGAGGTTCGTCCCGGCCGCTCCACCACGCTGGCACTGCGCTGGCTGGTCACGTTCTCGCGCGCTCGTCGTGAGAAGACCATGGTCGAGCGTCTGGCGAACGAGTTGCTCGACGCCAGCAACGGCCTCGGTGCCGCTGTGAAGCGTCGCGAGGACACTCACAAGATGGCCGAAGCCAACAAGGCGTTCGCTCACTACCGCTGGTGATCTCCTCGCTCGGGCGGTATTCGGAACTATCCGATACCGCCGGAGCGTTGATCAGCTCAGGCAATACCTCTTCCAACACCAAGGCGGGTTAACTCGTGGCACAGGACGTGCTGACCGACCTACTCAAGGTCCGCAACATCGGCATCATGGCCCACATCGATGCCGGCAAGACCACCACTACCGAACGCATCCTCTTCTACACCGGTATCTCCTACAAGATCGGTGAAGTTCACGATGGCGCAGCCACCATGGACTGGATGGAGCAGGAGCAGGAGCGTGGCATCACGATCACCTCTGCTGCCACGACGTGCTTCTGGAACGACAACCAGATCAACATCATCGACACCCCCGGTCACGTCGACTTCACCGTCGAGGTGGAGCGCTCGCTCCGCGTCCTCGACGGCGCTGTCGCAGTGTTCGACGGCAAAGAAGGTGTCGAGCCGCAGTCCGAGCAGGTCTGGCGTCAGGCCGACAAGTACGACGTGCCGCGCATCTGCTTCGTCAACAAGATGGACAAGCTCGGCGCGGACTTCTACTACACCGTGCAGACCATCATCGATCGTCTCGGTGCCAAGCCGCTGGTCATCCAGCTGCCCATCGGCGCAGAGAACGATTTCGAGGGCGTCATCGACCTCGTGCAGATGAAGGCTCTTGTGTGGAGTGGCGAGACCAAGCTCGGCGAGAAGTACGAGATCCAGGAGATCCCGGAAAACCTCAAGGAGCGCGCGGACGAGTACCGCACCATGCTGCTCGAGACCGTGGCCGAGTCCGACGAAGCGCTTCTGGAGAAGCACTTCGGCGGCGAAGAGCTCACGATCGACGAGATCAAGGGCGCCATCCGCAAGATGACGGTCAACAGCGAGCTGTACCCGATCCTGTGTGGATCCGCGTTCAAGAACAAGGGCGTCCAGCCCATGCTCGACGCGGTCATCGACTACCTCCCGTCTCCCCTCGACGTTGCCGAGACCATCGGACACGCCGTCGGCGACGAGGAGAAGGAGATTACTCGCAAGCCGTCCGCAGACGAGCCGTTCGCGGCTCTCGCGTTCAAGATCGCGACTCACCCCTTCTTCGGCAAGCTGACCTACGTCCGGGTGTACTCGGGCAAGGTCGACTCCGGCGCTCAGGTCATCAACTCGACCAAGGGCAAGAAGGAGCGTCTGGGCAAGCTGTTCCAGATGCACTCCAACAAGGAGAACGCGATCGCGACCGCATCTGCCGGTCACATCTACGCGGTCATCGGCCTCAAGGACACCACGACGGGTGACACGCTCTGCGATCCGCAGAACCAGATCATCCTCGAGTCCATGAGCTTCCCGGACCCGGTCATCCAGGTCTCGATCGAGCCGAAGACCAAGTCCGACCAGGAGAAGCTGGGAACAG
Source organism: Rhodococcus sp. IEGM 1370 (assembly GCF_033142325.1). NCBI lineage: Bacteria > Bacillati > Actinomycetota > Actinomycetes > Mycobacteriales > Nocardiaceae > Rhodococcus > Rhodococcus sp. IEGM 1370. Next base: position 269,515 of record NZ_JAWLRY010000004.1, read on the forward strand.
CAATCCAGAAGCTCGCCGAAGAGGATCCCACCTTCTCGGTGAAGCTGGACGAGGACACCGGCCAGACCGTCATCGGCGGCATGGGCGAGCTGCACCTCGACATCCTCGTGGACCGTATGCGTCGCGAGTTCAAGGTCGAGGCCAACGTCGGCAAGCCGCAGGTCGCGTACCGCGAGACCATCCGCAAGACGGTCGAGAAGCACGACTACACCCACAAGAAGCAGACCGGTGGCTCCGGCCAGTTCGCGAAGGTCATCATCAAGCTCGAGCCTTTCGAGGGCGAAGACGGTGCGACCTACGAATTCGAGAACAAGGTCTCCGGTGGTCGTGTGCCCAGGGAGTACATCCCCTCGGTCGACGCCGGTGCTCAGGACGCCATGCAGTACGGTGTTCTCGCCGGATACCCCCTGGTCAACGTCAAGGTCACACTGCTCGACGGTGCGTACCACGACGTCGACTCGTCGGAAATGGCCTTCAAGGTCGCCGGCTCACAAGCGTTCAAGGAAGCCGCCCGCAAGGCCAGCCCCGTCATTCTCGAACCCGTCATGGCCGTCGAGGTCATCACGCCCGAGGATTACATGGGTGAGGTCATCGGCGACCTGAACTCCCGCCGTGGTCAGATTCAGGCCATGGAGGAGCGCAGCGGTGCCCGTATCGTCAAGGCACTGGTTCCGCTGTCGGAGATGTTCGGCTACATCGGAGACCTTCGGTCGAAGACACAGGGCCGCGCTAACTACTCCATGGTCTTCGATTCGTACGCAGAAGTTCCCGCGAACGTAGCGAAGGAAATCATCGCGAAGGTCAACGGAGAGTAAATCTCTTCGTTTGCTGGACCACGCTCGACCTGTAATAAGTAAGAACACATACGCGTGCCGGCCCCGTCGGGGCCCGCACAGATCAGTCCAGGAGGACACACAGTGGCGAAGGCGAAGTTCGATCGGACGAAGCCGCACGTCAACATCGGCACCATCGGTCACGTTGACCACGGTAAGACGACGCTGACGGCTGCAATCACCAAGGTTCTGCACGACAAGTTCCCGGACCTGAACGAGGCCTCGGCTTTCGATCAGATCGACAAGGCTCCGGAGGAGAAGGCTCGTGGTATCACGATCAACATCTCCCACGTCGAGTACCAGACCGAGAAGCGCCACTACGCGCACGTCGATGCACCGGGTCACGCCGACTACATCAAGAACATGATCACCGGCGCGGCACAGATGGACGGCGCAATCCTGGTCGTTGCAGCAACCGACGGCCCGATGCCGCAGACCCGCGAGCACGTGCTGCTCGCCCGCCAGGTCGGTGTTCCGTACATCCTGGTCGCACTGAACAAGGCCGACATGGTCGACGACGACGAGATCATCGAGCTCGTCGAGATGGAGGTCCGCGAGCTCCTCGCTTCGCAGGAGTTCGACGAGGACGCACCGGTCATCAAGGTCTCCGCACTCAAGGCACTCGAGGGTGACGAGAAGTGGGGCGAGTCGGTTCTGGAGCTCATGCAGGCCGTCGACGATTCCGTTCCGGATCCCGTCCGTGAGACCGACAAGCCGTTCCTCATGCCCGTCGAGGACGTCTTCACCATCACCGGTCGTGGCACCGTGGTCACCGGACGTATCGAGCGCGGCTCGGTCAACGTCAACGAAGAGGTCGAGATCGTCGGCATCCGCCCCGGCTCGACCAAGACCACCGTCACCGGAATCGAAATGTTCCGCAAGCTGCTCGACTCGGGTCAGGCAGGCGACAACGTCGGCCTCCTCGTTCGTGGCATCAAGCGCGAAGACGTCGAGCGTGGACAGGTCATCATCAAGCCCGGCACCACGACTCCCCACACGGAGTTCGAGGGCAACGCCTACATCCTCTCGAAGGACGAGGGCGGCCGCCACACGCCGTTCTTCAACAACTACCGCCCGCAGTTCTACTTCCGTACCACGGACGTTACGGGCGTCGTGACCCTTCCCGAGGGCACCGAGATGGTCATGCCCGGTGACAACACCGAGATGTCCGTCACGCTGATCCAGCCGGTCGCCATGGATGTCGGCCTCCGTTTCGCAATCCGTGAGGGCGGTCGTACCGTCGGAGCCGGTCGCGTCACGAAGATCGTCAAGTGATCTAGTTTCACCAGCTGTACCGGAAGCGGCACTCACCCTCACGGGTGGGTGCCGCTTTTGCGTGCGTGCACCCCTCCCGTGAGCGTCAATGGACCCTTGCACCGCTCAGACGTATGCAACGGTCCATTCACGCGGGCCGAAGTGTTCACCCGCAGTGAGTGAATGGACCCTTGCCGCGGTCAGACGTGTGCAGTGGTCCATTGACGCAGCCCGACGGGCACCCGAAAAATGGGACGCATCGGGCGCGGCTGTCCCGTAACGTCGCTGCGGTGCTACTGACCGTGACTGCAAATGCCACAACCGATTTCCCGGACTCCTCCGACATCGGGTATTTGTTGCACAAGCACCCCGATCGCGTGCAGAGCTGGAACCTGCGCATGGGCACCACCACTGTGCTGTATCCGGAAGTCTCGGTCGAGCGCACCACAGTTGCAGTTCTGGTGAACGACGGTGCAGCGTCCGGGCTCGCGGTGGCATTGTCGCGACTGTTCAAGCAGACGCTGGCCGGCGTGTGTACCGGAAGGCCTGAATTGGTCTCTGCTGCAATCGATCTGATGATCTCGATGCCTGCCGCGCCGTCTCGTGGTGCGACCGACCTGGCGTCACGGATGTTCGGTCCCCTCGGTTGGAAAGTGGACGCGACGCCCATCCCGCTCGATCCGACGCAGCCGCACTGGGGTAACTCCGAGTACGTCGATCTGGTCTTGACCGGAACATTCACGTTGTCGGCTGCACTGCGGCACCTGTACGTCCTTCTTCCGGTCCTCGACGACGGGAAGCACTACTGGGTGGGCGAGGACGAGGCCGACAAACTCGTTCGAGCAGCAGGGGATTGGCTGGGGGATCACCCGGAGTCGTCGCTCATCGCCTCCCGCTACCTGGCGCACCGTCGCGAACTGGTGGCCTCGGCGCTCGACCGACTCGTGCCCGACGCTCCGCAGGGCGACGCAGCCCCGCGAGATCCGACGCTGGCCGAGAAGCGGGTGCGTGCCGTGTTGGCGGCACTGACGGGTGCAGGCGCGAAGTCGGTGATCGACCTCGGTTGCGGTGAGGGTCGCCTGCTGCGAGAGCTGCTTGCGGACAACAGTTTCGATCGCATTCTCGGTGCGGATGTGAGCGATCGTGCACTCGCCAAGGCGCAGCGCAGGCTACGTCTGGACGACATGTCCGACCGGCAGCGTGCTCGGATCGAACTGGTGCAGTCGTCGGCCACGTACCGCGACGTTCGGCTGCACGGATTCGACGCGATGGTGCTCATGGAGGTCATCGAACACGTCGATCTCGATCGGCTGCCGGCGTTGGTGCGTTCGGTGTTTCTTCAGGCGCGTCCGCGAACGGTTCTCGTCACCACACCCAACTCCGAGTACAACGCGCTGTATCCCGGCCTCGAACCGGGAAGCTTCCGTCATGTCGATCACCGATTCGAGTTCACCCGCGCGCAGTTCGAGCACTGGGGTTCGTCGGTGGCACGTGAACACGCCTATGAGATGCGCGTCGAGGGAATCGGCCCCGTCGACGACATGCACGGCACCCCGACCCAGATGGCCGTCTTCACCCGAGAGGAGCAGACCCGATGAGTACCTTCGACATTCCGGATCGATCCCTCGTCGTACTCGTCGGCATCAGCGGGTCCGGCAAGTCGTCCTTCGCCGCGCAGCACTTCGGTCCGTACGAGACGGTGTCCAGTGATGCCTGCCGGGGCATGGTGAGCAACGACCCCAACCTGCAGAGCGCGACCAAGGACGCATTCGCGCTGCTGGAATTCCTCGTCGCAACCAGGCTCCGGGCCGGTCTGCTCACCGTCGCGGACGCCACGAATGTGCAACCCGCGGCGCGAAAGACGTTGATCGCGTTGGCCCGCGAACACGACGTGCTACCGGTCGCCGTCGTACTCGATGTGCCCGAGTCGGTGTGTGCACAGCGCAACGCCGAGCGCACCGACAGGACGTTCGGTCGAGATGTGCTGCGCCGCCAGCAGTCCCAGTTGCAACGCTCGCTTCGGGGACTGTCCAAGGAAGGCTTTCGCACGGTCCACGTACTCGACGGTGTCGAGGCGGTGGCGTCGGCGACGTTCGTCCGCACCCCGCTGCGCAGCGATCGACGTGAGCTCACGGGACCGTTCGACGTCATCGGCGACATCCACGGCTGCGCCTCCGAACTCGAAAGCCTGCTCGGCGTGCTGGGTTACACGATCGAGCGGGACGAGGCCGGCCGCGCGGTCGGTGCGACGCCACCGCCCGGTCGGACTGCCGTGTTCGTCGGCGATTACGTCGATCGCGGACCGGACTCGGTCGGAGTCCTGCGACTGGTGATGGGAATGGTCGGTACCGGAGCAGCATTGGCAGTTCCGGGCAACCACGAGAACAAGCTCGTCAAGGCACTCCGCGGCCGGAAGGTGACCACGTCGCACGGTCTCGCCGAGACCCTCGAACAGCTCGACGCCGAGTCGGCAGAGTTTCGCCGGCAGGTGCTCGAGTTCTGCGACGGCCTCGTCGCGCACCTCGTGCTCGACGGCGGCAAGCTCGTCGTCGCGCACGCCGGGTTGATCGAGAAGTACCACAACCGGGCGTCGGGCAGGGTTCGAAGTTTTGCCCTGTACGGCGACACCACCGGCGAGACCGACGAGTTCGGCCTTCCGGTGCGGTACCCGTGGGCGCAGGACTATCGGGGCTCGGCGACGGTGCTCTACGGGCACACCCCGGTTCCGGAAGTGGAGTGGGAGAACAACACTGCGTGTCTCGATACGGGATGCGTCTTCGGCGGGAAGCTCACGGCGCTGCGTTACCCGGAGCGCGAGGTGGTGTCGGTTCCGGCCGAGAAGGTCTGGTACGAGCCTGCCCGCCCGATGGGCGCGTTCACGCGGGATGCAGCATCGCTCGATCTGTCCGACGTGATCGGCCCGACGGGCGTCGAGACGTCGCTGCGTGGGCGCGTATCGGTTCGGCCGGAGAATGCCGCGGGCGCACTGGAAGTGATGAGTCGGTTCGCCCTCGCTCCGCAGTGGCTGCACTATCTGCCGCCGACGATGGCTCCGAGTGGAACATCCGAGCGCGAGGGGTATCTCGAATATCCGACGCAGGCATTCGACGCGTATCGCGCGCTCGGTGCATCGACGGTGATCTGCGAGGAGAAGCACATGGGCTCGCGGGTGGTCGTGGTGGTGTGTCGAGATGCAGACACTGCTCGGGAGAAGTTCGATGCGCCGGAGGGATCGCTCGGCACCGCGTACACGCGGACGGGTCGTCCGGTGTTCGACGAGTCACTGACCGGCGAGCTCATCTCCGGGGTGTCCGACGCGATCGAGAAGGCCGGTGTGTGGGACGAATTGGCCTCGAGCTGGTTGATTCTCGACTGCGAACTGATGCCGTGGTCCGCCAAAGCGGAGGGCCTGATCAAGACCGAGTACGCCGCGGTCGCTGCGGTGTCTCGGGCGAATCTCGGGGCCGAGGCGGCGGTGCTGGCATCGGCCGGTTCGCGTGGTCTGGATGTGCAGGCGTTGCTGGAACGGAACACCGTTCGGCAGGTCAACCTGGGCGAGTTCACCGATGCGTATCGGCGGTACATCTGGCCGACGGACGGCCTCGACGGGGTTCGGATTGCGCCGTTCCAGGTGCTGGCGTCGAACGTCGAGACGTATGCCGATCGTCCGCACGCCTGGCACCTCGATGTTGCCGACCGATTGGTGGCAGCAGCTCCCGAGGTGTTCGCCATCACCCGTCGAATCGAGGTCGATCTGTCGTCGCCGGATTCGGTTGCGGCAGGTGAGAAGTGGTGGGAGGAGTTGACGGCGCAGGGCGGCGAGGGCATGGTCGTCAAACCGGAAGCGAACGCTCCGCGCGGAAAGATGCAGCCCGGCATGAAGGTTCGTGGCCGTGAGTATCTGCGGCTGATCTACGGTGCCGACTACACCGACCCGGATCGACTGACTGCCCTGCGCAACCGAAACGTGGGACACAAGCAGTCGATGGCGCTTCGCGAATACGCGCTGGGAATGGAAGCGCTGGATCGCTCGGTGCGCGGTGAGCCGCTCTATTCCATCCACCAGGCCGTGTTCGCCGTCCTGGCACTGGAATCCGAGCCGGTCGACCCGCGGTTGTAGGTGCCGTGGCCAGTGGTGGGGGGGGGGGGGGGGGGGGGGGGGGGGGCCCCCCCCCCCCCCCCCCCCCCCCCCCCCCCCCCCCACTGCCGCAGGCACTAGCCCCTCGGCGACGAGAATGGGCTGATGCCTGCGCTGATCGGTGCCGCAATTGCTGCAACGACGGCTATGGACGCCCAGAACGTCGGTGAGTCGAGCATCAGACCGCCTGCGAGACCACACACGGCGACGACGACGCCGCATCCCACCAGCAGTCCCGACCCGACGGTGACGTGAGCGAGGTGGTCTCGCGTCGGATCACGTCGGGCTCCGAGCCAGACCATCGTTCCCGAGGTGACGAAGGCCAGAGGGGCGAAGAAGAAGAGGGAGCTGCCACCGAGCTTCGACGAGACACTGGCGATCAACAGCACGGCTCCGAATGCCACCGGGGCGGCGAGGGGCATCCCGCCGGACCATCGCTCGAACTTGTTTCGGGTGGGAGCTGTCATGGCAATCGTTCCTTTCCTGGGGAGAAGGGCATGTCAGAGTAGGTACTCCGCGAATATTCCGCCGCCGCAGGACAATGCGGCGATCAGGCCGACTCGCCTCAGGACGAACTTGGCAGCCTTGTCCCACGAGTTCACCTGGCTTTCGATCGCCTCCCAAGCACCGACTGCGCCGAAGAAGTCGATTCCGAGGCAGGCACCGACTACTCGCTTGATTTCATCGGTGACTCCACGGGCCTGAGGTCCCGTGGGAGTCGGCTGCCGGTCGAGGACCTTGCCGGTCTCGTCGACGATCGTCACAGTCGCATCGTCGCTGATCTGAAAGCCGGCTGTGCCGGCGGGGAGTGGATTGCGGCCCTGTTCTGCCAGCGAAGCATTGAGCGAGGCAACTTCTTCTGCGCTCACGGGGACGAATTCCTCGACGGTGGCGGACACCGCGGGTGGCGCGGGTTGAGCAAGAGCAACAGCGGCCCCGCTCATCGACGTCACGGCGATCATCGAGCCGGCGATCAAGGCGATGGATGCGGTGCGAGTCCGAGCAGAAATGCGGTTCATGATGTCTCCCGTTCGTGAGTAAGGGGCGATTCGGCGACGTGATGGTGGCTGTCGTTCGGACCGAGCCGGGTGCAGTGCCACAACGAATATGGGGCCACAACGGATATGGGCCGGTTGCGTACTCGATGGGATCGGCCTGGAACGAGAGCGCACGCTCGTCCGGCGATCTGTAGTTGTGCGGACCATCCCGAGAGACACAAGGTAGGTCGCGGGTTACGCCTCGTTGACCGAGTCTTTGCGTAACACACCGAACCTTAAACCCGTCGGTGCCGAAGCGCCAGCGCTGCGCGCGATCAGATGCGGGCCTCGGTCACCGTCACCAGCGCGAGCCGAGGTTCTTCGTCGTCAGGGAGAATCGGTAGAGCGCACGCGGTCACCGAGTGGGTGGTGTAGCCGCCGTTTCGGTCTCTGAATCTGACGGTGATGCTCGGTTCGTCTCCTGCGCCGCCGGCCCGGGACACTGATTTCGCGAGTGCGTCGACTGCTCCGTCGTCGTCCGGGTGCACTCGCGGTCGCGGGTCGGTCGGGTCGAGATTCCAGGCGATGGACGGTGGCGGCGGGCCGTGCCAGTACAAGGTCTCCAGGGTGCACAGATCGACTATTGCGGTGTGGCGTCGTGCGATGACCGAGGCACCCGCTACGAGCCCGCTCATCGTCTCCTGGACTCCGGTAGGGGATGGATGGTTCATGACGAACGGACCGCGGTCGATTGCGATGCCACGCAGGTGACGAGCTTCCCCTTCGACGGTGGTGTGCGCCAGCACGCGAATTCGATGTAGCTCGTCCGTGGTCCAACGCTGGGTGGCGTCGAGATCCACTGTGTCGCCGACTGTGCTGGATACCAGCATCGCGAGGACGTCGGTGGCTCGCAATCCGAAATCCAACGTTGCCATCGCTTCTGCTACCGACAAGTGCGCCACATCGGAATTCAGCGCCGGGGAGTCCTTGGAGTGGGCAGTGCCGCGAGTCGGATTCCAGCGAAAGGCCCAAGCATTCGACGGCGGAGAGTCGCACGTGCCCGGATGCAGTCTGGCCCACACCGCCTGGACCGTACCGTCGTCACCGAGAATCGGACGAGCCGAGACGTACCTGCCCGGCCCGCATTCGATGTCCACGTCCCTGCCCGATTCTGCGCACCGAGCAACCGCATCACGTGCGTGGATCGAGTCGGACGACCTCCTCAGGAACGCTGCCATGGGAACCTTGCTCTTCTGCGTCGTCCCCACCGCCACCACGCATGCCGCCGAATCCGGTTCGAGAAGAATCAACATCCAGTCGCCGTTCCTACGCCCCATCGAGGCGGACTCCCTTCCACTCGAGTCGAGCTCCGCGGATCTTCCCTGCTTCGGGCCGTGTATCGACACCGTACCGGTGAATCCGACAGAAGGGACAGGTGGCCGGGCCTGTCGCAACGCTGCGCGGCCGCGCTACCGCCGCTTGTCGACGTGCAGTTGAATGCGAGTGGCGACGTGTGCACCGGCGAGTGATTCGGCCACGAAGGCGGCACGGGCTTCGGCTCGGGCGGTGAAGGCCACGACATCGAAATCGGCTGCAGCATGGACCGATACGGTGATGGTGGGCATTCCCCGATCGTCGATCGCCGTACCGCGGGCGCGTCGGACACCGGGGAAATCGGCCAGCTCCGCGGCGACGCCCGACGCGATGGCGCTCAGGTCCACGTGCGCCGAGAAGTGGGGCTTCTCGATGACGCTTGCCGTTCCGGTCGTGCGCGGAGAGAAGTTGCCGATCAACAGAAGCAGTGCCGTGACAACGGCGATGCAGCCGACCACGGCCAGGGTCGGCAACCACCAGCCCTGTTCCGGTAGGGCGGCGATTCGCGCACGATCGAAGCGAGAGAGCATCTCTCGTGCCCAGGGGACGTCGTAATGCCAGGCCAGCGCGAAGCTACCTCCCGCGATCAACCCGGCCCCGGTCGCGATGGCGAGGAGTCGGTCGACACCGGCAACGAAGGTCTTCATCACGAGACCCTCGTCGGTGCTGCCACCGACTGCTTCACCGTCAGCCGGCGCTCGCCCGCAGCAACGGACAGCACAGGAGCGAGTGCCTCGCGCACGCCGACGTCGATACGGTCGGCATCGTACGCAGCGTCACGCTCTACCCGAACTTCGATCTTCTTCCGGGTGACGACGGTGTGCGCGTCCACGACTCCGCGGGTCGACTGTGCTGCAGCACTGCACAATCGAGCGATGTCGGTCGGCGTGGCCCACACGGTCGACGCCGACTCGCCCAGGCCGGAATGCGTTCTCGTTCGGGGCTTGGCCCCGATGAACACGACGAAGAACCCGACGACGGCGGCTCCGATCGCGGCGGCGATCATCCAACTCTGCCAGTGCAATCGGGAGATCCAGGACACCGCGTCGGCGATCCACGGGCTACCACCGAGGTTGCCGTGTGCGATCAGGAATTCCCGGCCGGCGACAAAGGCCACACCGAGGAGGGCGAACCCGAACAACAGTGCCAACGGCATCGCGGCCGGGCCAGCAGTGGGTGGTCGAGGTGAGATGGGCTGCGATGCTTCGGTATTCGAGGTGGGCGAGGGGCCGGTGTCCAGTGTGGTGTCCGATACCAGGACGTTCACTCGATGCACGTGCAGGCCCGTCATCGTAGCCAACGCGGCCTCGACGGTGGCGTGCACGGATTCGGTCACCTCGGTGATCTGCGACGGCCAGGTCACCCCGATGTAGAGGTTGACGGCAATCGTGTCCTCGCCGAGGGTGACGTCGGCGCGGGGGAGTTCTCGCCCGGTCAGTCGCGACAAGCCGCCGGTGGTGCGCGTGACCCGAGGATCCTTCGATGCCGCCGCGATGGCAGTCCGCGACATGGCCCGATCCTTGATCTCGACGCTGCCACGCATCTCGCGGCCGTCGTCGACCTCGTCGGATCCAGCCTGCGTCATGTTCAGAGAATCCTTTGCGCCCGTCGCGGCTCGCCGTGGTGCGGCACGCGCTCCACAACTGTAGTGACGACCGGTGGCGGATGACGTCACGAGAGTAATTGTTCCTGGCATACTGCGACCGTGTCGGAAATTGTGCGGGTGACCGCGTCGGATATCGCGTCGGCCGAGGAGCTGCTGGAGCCGGTCATGCGCCGGACCCCTGTGGTGGCCTCGCGAATTCTGTCGGACCTGACCGGCCACGAGGTGCGGCTCAAGTGCGAGAACCTGCAGCGCACCGGATCGTTCAAGCCGCGCGGGGCGTACAACCGCATTGCCCGGCTCGACGCCGAGCAGCGCGCCCGCGGTGTCGTCGCGGCCAGCGCGGGCAATCACGCTCAGGGTGTGGCGTGGGCCGCCTCGCAGGTGGGGATCGACTCGACGGTGTTCATGCCGGTAGGCGTGTCGCTACCGAAGCTCGTCGCCACCAAGGCCTACGGCGCGACTGTTCATCTGGTGGGCAACACGGTGGACGAGGCGCTGAAGTCGGCGAGGGAATTCGCCGAACGCACCGGTGCCACTCTCATTCATCCGTTCGACCACCTCGACATCGTCGCGGGGCAGGCGACGTTGGGTACCGAACTGCTGCAGCAGATGCCGGACGTCGGCACCATCGTGATCCCCACCGGCGGCGGTGGACTGTTGGCCGGTGTCGCCGCGGCGGTGAAGCTGACCAAGCCCGGTATCAGGATCGTCGGCGTGCAGGCCGAGGGTGCTGCCGCGTGGCCTGCATCGCTGAAGGCGGGTCATCCGATCGCGTTGACATCGATGTCGACGATGGCCGACGGCATCGCGATCGGCCTGCCCGGATCGGTGCCCTTCGATCACGTGCAGGGATGGGTCGACGACGTGGTGACCGTCAGCGAGGATGCGCTGTCGCGGGCGTTGGTGCTGTGCATCGAACGCGCGAAACTGATCGTGGAACCGGCCGGGGCGGCAGCGGTGGCAGCGCTGATGACGCATTCCGCGGACGAGCTCGGATTGACCGGTTCGGTGTGCGCCGTCCTCTCCGGCGGAAACATCGACCCGCTGCTGCTCACCCACGTCATCACTCATGGTCTCCGGGCGGGTGGACGCTATCTCGCTGTGCGCGTGACGATTTCGGACAAGCCGGGCGGACTCACCGGGGTGCTCGGCGTGGTGCGCGACGCCGGTGCCAGCGTTGTCGACGTCGTCCACTCCCGTACGGGCGGACGCCTGGGGCTCGAGGAGGTCGACGTGATGTTGACCGTCGAGACCCGCGGACCGGACCACCGCGGCTCGGTGCTCGATGCTCTCGGTGCGGCCGGATACGCAGTGCACGTGGAGAACTGACCTGCTGGTCGACACAACCGATTCAACGCCGCAGACTTCGACGGATCACCTGGCCGATATACGAACCTGCACTACGCACGTAGAGAAGCGCCGGGGTCCAATGGCTTCGGCGTATTGCTGTGTTCACGGCCCGCTGCAGTTCTGTGTCGGTGACACCGGCATCGTGCATCGCCGCGAGTGAGGTTCTCAGGTAGCCGCGATCGCGGCTTCTCATGTGCATTCGAGCCACAGCGCGCACATCCATGGTTTCGGGGAAAGTCGTGCACCGCGCACCCGCGGCCGCCAGCCCGATCTGGGTGCGAACGCATTTGGCACATCGGCCGCAATTGAATTCCCCGTCGAGGTTCTCCCAGCAGACCCGCAAATGGTTCATCGCGGTCCGGTTCTCGCCGATTCGACGAATTTTGCCCAAACGGTGCAGATCGAGTTCGTGATGCTCGAAGGCGACCGAGCTACTCGACCACAACGGGTCGAGGTCTGGATGAGAGCCCCACGGTGCGAGTTCCTCGCGGCAGTTCGAGGACGGGATGATGACGGTGCTCAGGTGCTGCGACAACGCCAGACCGACGTGCGCCAACGCGGCACCGTGGAAGTCGTATCCCCAATCGAGAGGCAGTCGGTCGGCGAAGGCCGACCTGATCGTGGTCTTCACCTCGATCAACGGCTTTCCCAATTCCGCCGCCGACTCTCGGGCTCCGGCCAAGGCTCTGGCCGCCAAACTCTCGTCGTCGATACCGATATCGAAACCATGCACGAAGACCAGGTGGGTGATGCGGTCGGATTCCATGATTGCCGAGTAGAAGCTGTCGACGCCACCGCTGAAGAAACAACCCACTCCCGTCGCGCCGGTGGCAACGCGGCCGGGTTCCGCCGACATCGATACTTCTCGAAAACGCTTCGGGTACCAGTCCCGGAAGATCTTCTGAGCCTCGGATGCACCTCGAAGTGCGGTCGAATCCACGGGGCCGTCGAAAGCGATATCCCACCCTTTGCGCATCCCGGCGGTCAGGAGCGGCGGAAGCCAGGGGGTGGAGGAATGGTCCAGCGAGTAATTCGACTCGGTTCTCACTCGCACTTCGACGCCTGATGGGGTCGTTATTCGCGCGGCAATGGAATCAGCACCGGTGTCGTCGACATGCACCGTCATCGGGCTGATCATCGGGCTGAGTGTGCCACAGCGAAGGTTGTCCGAACCGGAGTATCGGTCGGAAGGAAACTGTTCTGCGTCGAGCACATTTCCGCACGATCAGCGTGCCGGGTTCGCTCGACCCCGGCTGGTACCTTGATCAGCGACCTGGACCAGGACATCGGTGGGAGATATTTGCATGGCTCGGCTCGTCGCGATCGTCTCCGCAGTCCTGGGAATCCTGCTGACGATCGCGATACCGCTGTTGCCGATCGAGCAGCAACAGTCCTCCCTGACGTGGCCGCAGTCGGACACGATCGCCAGTGTCGAGGCTCCGCTCGTCGGATACACCCCGATCAGCGTCGACGCGACGGTCCCGTGTGCTGCCGCGAATCTGTTGCCCGACGGCGGGCTGTTGCTGTCCACCTCGCCCGAGGGATCGCCCGACGCCTATCGCTACGGTCTCGTCGCCGAGGTCACGGGTGGTGAGGCATCGCAACTGAAGGTGACGTTGCGTGATTCCGTCCTCCTCGAGAAGCCGGTCTCGGAGCTGAGCCGTTCGACTGCGGACGACTGCGCGTTGACGATCACCTCGAACGGCACGGCGACCACCGTCGGGCTGACCGGTGCCGACACCGCGACGCGCGAGGGCGATGTTCGGCCGCAGCTGGTCGGAGTGTTCAGCGATCTTCGCGGCACCGTCGACGGCCTGACACTGACCGCGCAGCTCGACAGTCGATTCTCGTCGACCCCGAGTGCGGTGAAGTGGTTCGCGATGATCGTCGGCGTACTCGCCACGGGCATCTCGCTGGTGGCGCTGCACCGCCTCGACCTGTCCGACGGCCGACGTGCCCGACGGTTCCTGCCGCGTCGCTGGTGGACGTTCGGTGCTGCCGATGCGGTGGTGATCGGGACGTTGCTGGTGTGGCATCTGATCGGCGCGAACACCTCCGACGACGGTTATCAGCTGGGCATGGCGCGTACGGCCGATCACGCCGGGTACATGGCCAACTACTTCCGCTATTTCGGTGTGCCCGAGACACCGTTCGGTACGCCGCTGTACGACATGTTCGGAATCATGTCGCACGTCTCGACGGCCAGTGTCTGGATGCGCCTGCCGACGCTGATCTGCGCGGTCGTGGCGTGGCTCGTCATCAGTCGCGAGGTGATTCCGCGGTTCGGTGCTGCTGCTCGCGCCTCGAAGACTGCCCTGTGGACGGGCGGGCTGGTGCTGCTCGCGTTCTGGCTGCCGTACAACAACGGCCTGCGTCCGGAGCCGTTCGTGGCGCTCGGAGTACTGCTGACGTGGTGTTCGGTGGAGCGCTCGATCGCGACCCGCAGGTTGCTGCCCGCGGCCGCGGCGATACTCATCGCGGCGTTGACGGTCACGTGCGGCCCCTCCGGTTTCATCTGCTTCGCACCGCTGATCGCCGGAGCCAGGCCGGTGCTGCAGATCGTCGTCGCTCGGGCCCGGCAGTTCGGTAGCACGGCCTTGGGCGCGGCGACGTTGCTGGCCCCGCTGATCGCGTCGGGCACGGTGGTTCTGGTGTTCGCATTCGGCAACCAGACCGTGGCCGGCATGCTCGAGATGCAGCGAGTGCACAACGCGGCCGGGCCGAGCCAGGCCTGGTTCGACGAGTACCTGCGCTACCAGTGGCTGATGAACATGGACATCGACGGCTCGCTCGCGCGCCGCTTCGGGGTGTTCGTGATGATCGTCTCGCTGATCGCGGTCGTCGTCGCCATGCTGCGCAAGGGCGGCAAGATCCCCGGTACCGCAACAGGACCGGCGCGGCGGATCGTCGGCATCACCGTCGGGGCTATGGCCTTGATGATGATCACCCCCACCAAGTGGACCCACCACTTCGGGGTCTTCGCCGGACTCGCCGCATCGGTTGCGGTGCTCGCAGCCGTGGCGACCGGCGCGGCGGTACTGCGATCGCGGCGCAACCGACTGCTGTTCGCCGCGTCGGTCTCGTTCGTGACGGCCGTCGCGTTCACCGGAACCAACGGGTACTGGTACGTCTCGGCCTGGGGAGTTCCGTTCTGGGACAAGCCGATCCTCGTTGCCGGTCTCGGCATCTCGACCATGTTCCTCGGCCTGACCCTGCTGCTGTTGCTCGCAGCCGTCTGGTTCCATCTCCGCGCGCCGTACGTGCGCACCGACAAACCGATGGCGCGATGGTGGTCGGTGCCGCCGATCGCTGTCGGAGCAGCACTGATGGTGCTGGTGGCCGTCGCGTCGATGGCCAAGGGTGCCGTGGCGCAGTGGCCGTCGTACTCGGTCGCGAAATCGAATCTCTCGGCGCTTGCCGGCGACACGTGCGGCCTTGCCAACGACGTGTTGCTCGAGACGAACCCCAATGCCGATGTGCTGCAACCGGTCACCGGGGATGCGTTCGCCGCGCTGGGCGAAGAGAACGACGGGTTCACCCCCGACGGTGTGGCGGGCGATCTCACCGCAGACAAGGAGTCCTCGGCGTCGGGTACCTCGAACACCGTCGACACCGACGAGCAGCAGCAGCCGACGTCGACCACCGGGGCCGGAACCGGCGGTAGCGCATTGCCGTTCGGCCTCGATCCGGCCACCGTGCCGGTGCTCGGTTCGTTCGGATCCGACGCCCCCGCCACGTTGACGACCGGCTGGTACGCGCTGCCTGCCGATCCCGGCGACCTGATCTCGATCGCCGCTGCCGGACGCATCCGCTCGGTGGACTCCGACGGCATCGTCACGTACGGGCAGAGCCTCGAACTCGAGTACGGAGTCGACGGGCAGGCGCAGGGTCGGGTGACCCCCATCGACATCGGCCCGACGCCGTCGTGGCGCAACCTGCGTGTGCCGATGGATCAGATTCCGAACGGTGCCAACACGATTCGGCTCGTGCTGGCCGACAACGATCGAGATTCCGACCAGTGGTTGGCGATCACGCCGCCGCGGGTTCCGCGTACCCAGACGTTGAACGAGGTCGTCGGCCGTGACGCTCCGGTGATGCTGGACTGGGAGGTCGGCTTCAACTTCCCCTGCCAGCATCCGTTCGATCACCGCCTCGGGGTCGCCGAAGTTCCGCAGTACCGGGTGCTGCCGGACCGCAGCGGTGCCGTCATCACCAACGCGTGGCAGGACCACTTCGGCGGTGGGCCGCTCGGGTGGATCGACATCGTCGCCTCCGCCCGCACCATCCCGTCGTATCTTGACGGCGACTGGGACCGCGACTGGGGATCGATCGAGCAGTACATCCCGTACGACGAGACGGCGCAGGCGGCGCAGATCACAGCAGAAGAGGTCCAGCGTTCGGGTCTGTGGACGCCCGGTCCGATCAAGACCGGTTAATCTCTACGCGTTCGGAAGTCCTTACACCGACCAGGAGAGAAACGGGGAGAGGGCCATGGCGAACGCTATAGAAGTAGAGGACCTCGTACTTCGGTACGGCAAGAACGTCGCGCTCGACGGGATCGATTTCACCGTTCCCGAGGGCACGGTGCTGGGTGTGCTCGGCCCCAACGGCGCGGGAAAGACCACGGCGGTCCGTATTCTCGCCACCTTGCTGCAAGCGACATCCGGCTCGGCCCGGATCTTCGGGCTCGACGTGGCGACGCAGGCCAACGAGGTGCGCAGCACGATCGGGCTGACCGGTCAGTTCGCGGCCGTGGACGAGTACCTGACCGGGTACGAGAATCTCGAGATGGTCGGCCGACTGTTCGGCCTACGCAAGGCCGAGGCCAAGAAGCGGGCCGACGAACTGCTCGCACGATTCGACCTGGAATACGCACGTGACCGGACAGCCAAGCAGTACTCGGGAGGTATGCGTCGGCGACTCGACATCGCGGCCAGCCTGATCGGTCGACCACGGGTGGTGTTCCTCGACGAACCGACCACCGGACTCGATCCACGTAGTCGAATCACCATGTGGGAGTTCATCGCAGATCTCGTTCGCGACGGCACGACCATTCTGTTGACCACCCAGTACTTGGAGGAGGCCGACCGGTTGGCCGATTCGATCATCGTGCTGAACAAGGGCAAGATCATCGCGCGTGGCACGGCCGACGAGCTCAAGGCCCAAACCGGCGGCGAGCGAGTCGAATTCGTGTTGACCGATCGGTCCCAGGCCGAGCGAGCGATGCAGATCCTCGCTCCGATCGGCGTCGAGCCACCCACCCTCGACGATCAGGTGGGCCGGATCGTCATGCCCGTCAACGGGGGATCGAAGGATCTGTCCACGGCGCTGGCCCAGCTGGAGGACAACGGAATCGGAGTGGTCGACGTCGGTCTTCGGCGGCCGAACCTCGACGATGTGTTCCTGAGTCTGACCGGTCAGACCACCGGCGAACCCGAGACGGCGGAGGAAGAGAAATGAGCAACGTTCTTCTGGATTCCGCGATCATCACCAAGCGAAATCTGATCAAGCTCAAGCGAGTTCCCGACCTACTGTTCTTCGCGACGCTCTCGCCGATCATGTTCGTCCTGCTGTTCGCGTACGTCTTCGGCAGTGCGATCGATGTCCCCGGAATCGACTACAAGAGCTTCCTGATGGGCGGCATCTTCGTACAGACGATGATCTTCGGTGCCTCCCTCACCGGGTCGTCGCTGGCCGAGGATCTGCAGAAGGGCGTGATGGATCGGTTCCGGTCGTTGCCGATGGCACGATCGGCAGTGGTGATCGGGCGGACCGCAGCGGATGTGGGCAACAACCTCGTCACCATCACGATCATGTCGCTCACCGGACTCCTCGTGGGGTGGCGCATCACGTCCTCGTTCTTCGACGCTCTGCTCGGGTACGTGCTGCTGCTGTTGTTCGCGTACTCGATCTCGTGGGTGATGGCCCTGGTTGGTCTGATCGTGCGGTCGCCCGAGATCTTCAACAACGCGTCGTTCATCGTGATCTTCCCTTTGACGTTCATCGCCAACACCTTCGTCCCGATCGACAATTTCCCCACCGTGCTCAAGACGATCGCGGAGTGGAATCCGATCTCGTCGGTGACGTTGGCGGTGCGAGAGCAGTTCGGCAACACCAACCCGATGGCACCGCCGCCGGAGGTGTGGCCACTGCAGAACCCCGTGCTCTACACCCTGATCTGGGTCGTGTTGATGCTCGTGGTGTTCGTGCCGCTGTCGGTGCGCAAGTACCAGAAGACGATGACCGCCTGACATCCACGCAGAAAAGCACCCCCGGTCGCTCGGCGACCGTGGGTGCTTTCATGTCTTCTCGTGAGCAGGCCTAGGTGTGGTACGGCTCCGCGCTGACGAGGGTGACCTTCATGGTCTTGCCGTTGGGCAGCGTGTACTCACGGGTGTCGCCGACCTTGGCGTCGATGAGCGATCCGCCCAGCGGTGACGCGGGGGAGTACACCTCGAGCTTGTTGTCGCGGGCACCCTCTTCGCGGGTGGCGATCAGGAACGTCTCGGTATCGGACTCGTCGCCGTCGTAGTAGACCTTGACGACCGAGCCGGGCAGTGCGACACCGGACTGGGTGGGTGCCTCGCCGACCTTCGCGTTGTTGAGCAGCTCCTGCAGCTGGCGGATACGTGCTTCCTGCTGGCCCTGCTCTTCGCGCGCAGCGTGGTAGCCGCCGTTCTCCTTCAGATCGCCCTCTTCGCGACGCTCGTTGATCTCGGCGGCGATGACGGGGCGATTGGAAATGAGCTGGTCGAGTTCGCTCTTGAGCCTGTCGTGTGATTCCTGGGTAAGCCAGGTCACCTGGGTCTCGGTCATCTCGATCACTCCCTCGTAGTCGGAATCTCGAGCTCGGATTCCGGTTTCTGAGCAGGTAGGGCACGCAACGAACAGGGGACTCCAATGGTTGGATCCCCTTGGCCGGCCCACATCCTGGAGCCGTCGTCATCGTTCGCAGGTGAACCCTGCCCGCAATGCAGCAATACACGGCACCTTCTGCGGTGGCCGTGTATGACCCGACCTTACCACGAACAGGCAGTTCGCCTATCGGGCTCGTAAATATTCGGGAACATCGAGGGTGCAGCCGTAGACGTCGCCGACGGCAGGGGCGGCCGACGTCGTCACCTCGGTAGTCATCTCCACGGTGGTGGACGCCGACTCCGGTGGGATGTACACCTCGCGCCTGCCGGTTTCGGAGCCGTCGCGCGAGCGAGCGCGGACGATGCAGACAGCGGGCTGCTCGGGATCCTGCCGGGTGACGCTGAACCTGATCGACATCGTGTCCTCGTCGACGATGTCGAACGAGAGCTGACTGCCCTCGATCGGTTTGACCGAGAACTTGCTGTACGCGTAGTAGGCCACGCCCAGTCCGACCAGCAGGACCAGTGCCACCAGTGCGATCTTCGTCGCACGTTTGGGGGCCTGTCGAATACCGCTCGGGCCTGAACCCGACGGGTATCTACCTGCGGGAAGTGCGTTGGTCATGGCCGCTCTCGGGATCGATTCGGGGGTGCCGCTGGGGGCCTGTCGGCGTCAGATGGAACTATAGGGGCAGGCAAGAATCAGGCGAATCCGAGGTGAGGAAGAACGTGTCCGGACTGCGGCTCATGGCAGTGCATGCCCATCCCGACGACGAATCCAGCAAAGGCGCTGCGACAACGGCTCGCTACGCGGCCGAAGGACACGATGTTCTGGTCGTCACCCTGACCGGTGGCGAGCGGGGAGACATCCTCAATCCGGCGATGGACATTCCGGGCGTGCACGAGCGCATCCACGAGGTTCGGCGTGAGGAGATGGCCGAGGCCGCCCGAGTGCTGGGCGTGCAGCAGACGTGGCTCGGGTTCGAGGACTCCGGGTTGCCCGAGGGCGATCCGCTCCCGCCGCTTCCCGACGGCTGTTTCGCGTTGGTCCCGTTGGAGGTCTCGACCGAGGCGCTCGTGAAGGTGGTTCGCGAGTTCAAGCCGCACGTCATCACCACGTACGACGAACGCGGCGGGTACCCGCACCCGGACCACATCCGGTGCCACGAGGTCTCGATGGCGGCATGGGAGGCAGCGGGCGATCCCGAACGCTTCCCCGACGCCGGTGAGCCGTGGACTCCGCTCAAGCTGTACTACTCGCACGGGTTCATTCGTAAGCGCATGCAGCTCTTCCACGACTGGTTCATCGACCGCGGCGAGGAGAGCCCGTTCGTCGACTGGCTGAAGCGGTGGGACGGCCAGCGCGACGAGATCATCGGCCGCATCACCACTCAGGTCACCGTCGGTGACTGGTTCGAGCAGCGCGACGACGCCCTACGCGCACACGCGACGCAGATCGATCCCAACGGCTCGTTCTTCGCCGTGCCGTTGGACGTGCAGCGCAAGCTGTGGCCCACCGAAGAGTTCGAGCTGGCCCGCACTCGGGTCACGACGTCGCTGCCCGAGACGGACCTGTTCGCCGGAATAGAAGAGACCGACAAATGATCGTTTCGATCCTCGCCCAGCAGCCGACCGGTCCCGAATTCGGTAAGTCCTCGCCCATCGGTCTGGTGATCCTGGTCGCGCTGTTGGTCGGAACGGCACTGCTGATCTGGTCCATGAACAAGAAGATCAAGCGTCTGCCCGCCACGTTCGAGCAGGAGGATCCGACGTTGGATCAGGCTCTCGACGAGGGCACCGATCGCGGCGGGTTGGCAGATCCGTTTCCACCGGAACAGAACCGAACCAAACCCGCCGTCTCCGACGAGCCCTGATGCTCGACGCCAATGCCCTGGGTGAGTCCACCAGCCCGTATCTGAAGCAGCATGCGGACAACCCGGTGCACTGGCAGCAGTGGGGACCGCAGGCACTGCAGTCCGCCCGCGATCGCGATGTTCCGATCCTGCTGTCGATCGGATACTCGGCGTGCCACTGGTGCCATGTCATGGCACACGAGTCGTTCGAGGACGAGGCGACCGCGTCGCTGATGAACGAGCATTTCGTGTGCATCAAGGTCGATCGCGAGGAACGACCCGACCTGGACGCGGTGTACATGAACGCCACCGTCGCGATGACCGGCCAGGGCGGGTGGCCGATGACGTGCTTCCTGACCCCCGACACCGAACCCTTCTACTGCGGTACCTACTTCCCGCCGGCTCCGCGTCAGGGAATGCCGTCGTTCCAGCAGTTGCTCACCGCGATCGCCGACACCTGGTCGACGCGGCGACAGGAGGTGTTCGACGCCTCCGCCGACATCGTCACCGAACTTCGCAAACACAGCGCAGGCGTGCCCGCAGGCGGTCGCCCTATCGACGCCGATGCATTGGCGGCCTCGGTCTCCGCGATCTGCGCCGACGAGGACACCCTCTACGGCGGCTTCGGCCGAGCACCGAAGTTCCCGCCCGGCGCGTTGCTCGAAGGTCTGCTCCGGCACTACGAGCGCACCGGCGACACCGAGGTTCTCGGCGTCGTGCGCCGTACCGCGTCGGCCATGGCGCGCGGGGGTATCTACGACCAACTGGGCGGCGGATTCGCGCGCTACTCCGTCGATGCCGAGTGGATCGTCCCGCACTTCGAGAAGATGCTCTACGACAACGCTCTGCTGCTGCGGTTCTACGCGCACGCAGCGCGAGTCGACGACGATGCGCTCGCCCGGCGGGTGGCGTCGGACACCGCGGAGTTCATGCTGCGTGAATTACGCACGGCCAACGGCTGTTTCGCGTCGGCACTCGATGCCGACACCGAGGGCATCGAGGGGCTGACGTATGCGTGGACTCCGGAGCAACTGACCGAGACACTCGGCTTCGAGGACGGTGTGTGGGCAGCAGGGCTGTTCGCGGTGAACTCGGCAGGCACGTTCGAGGCCGGCATGTCGGTCTTGCAGCTGCCCGCCGAACCCGAGGACTACGACCGGTTCGCCCGAGTGCGCAGCACGTTGTTCGCCGCTCGCGCGACTCGGCCGCAACCGGGCCGCGACGACAAGGTCGTCACCGCGTGGAACGGGTTGGCGATCACGGCGTTGGTCGAGGCCGGGACCGGGTTGGGGCAACCGCGATGGGTCGACGCGGCAGTCGAGTGCGGCGAGCAACTGTTCGCCGGCCACGTCGAGTCGGGCCGAGTCCGCCGCGCCTCACTCGGCAGTGCAGTCGGTGAGGCCACCGGTGTGCTCGAGGACTACGCGGCTCTCGCGGTCGCGGCGGCAGCGTTGTTCCAGGCCACCGGAGACACGGTGTGGACCGAGCGTATGACGTCGATCGTCGATGCCGCGATCGACCACTTCGCCGACCCGGACGACGTCGGCGCGTGGTTCGACACCGCCGACGATGCCGAGACTCTCGTGACCCGGCCCCGTGACCCGATCGACGGGGCCACCCCGTCGGGCGCGTCGACGATGGCCGAGGCGCTGCTCACCGCAGCGGCGTTGGTCGATCACACCTCCTCGGCGCGGTACGGAGAACTGGCGGCTGCGTCGCTGGCACGATCGGCCTCGATTCTCGAACGAGCACCCAGGTCCGGTGGCCACTGGTTGGCGGTCGCGGAAGCGTCCGTTCGCGGTCCCATTCAGGTCGCGGTGTCGACGGCACCCGGCGGTGACCTGCTCTCGGCCGTCCGGGCTCTGGCCCCTGGCGGTTCCGTGGTGGTCGCAGGCCTGACGGATTCGTCGGTGCTGCTGAGCGACCGTCCACCGGTCGACGGCCTCGAAACGGCGTACGTGTGTCGTGGCTTCGTGTGCGACCGTCCTGTGACCTCTGCCGAAGAATTGCCGTTCGCACTGCGGAGTTGACCACGCTCGTCGATGCTTCGACGGAGCAACAGTACTGTTGCCGGGAGTTTCCTCGGCCTGGGGCGGTCGAGCGTCTACCAATGGATCGACGGTGTCATGAGCGAAGGTGTCATGAATGAGGGTGTGGTGCGTGCGGACACCGTGCACGAGGCGGTGACCGACGACCAGCGCGCTGCTGTCGCCCAGTTCGTGGCCGCGGTTCCGATGGCGGCCATGGTGCACTCGATGCACTACGAGGTGGTCGGTGCCAACACCCTGTGCGAGGGCGTGCTCGGGTGCGCCGTGGACGACATGATCGGTCGCCCCGTTGCAGATTTCGTGCCGCTCGGGGATCGCGCGTCGGCGACGCGTATTGCGGTCCAGCTCGAGCACCGCTACCCCGAGGCAGGCCCCACCGACCACGGTCGACCGATCGGAGCTCTGCGTCGAGTGCGGCGCGTCGA
The DNA here is from genome assembly GCF_033142325.1 of Rhodococcus sp. IEGM 1370. Lineage (NCBI taxonomy): Bacteria > Bacillati > Actinomycetota > Actinomycetes > Mycobacteriales > Nocardiaceae > Rhodococcus > Rhodococcus sp. IEGM 1370. The sequence continues at coordinate 292,230 of NZ_JAWLRY010000004.1, forward strand.
CGGGGAGGTCGTCTCCTGCTGGATGCACGTCGGAATCTCGACGATCGCCGGGCGACGGTTCATCGTCGCACTGCTGGACCTGGTCAATCCCGTCGTCGACGACACCGTTCACTGGCGCGATCGCGCCGAGCGCGACGAGCTGACCGGATTGCTGCGACGAGGTCCTCTGCTCGCCTACGTCGACGAATGGATCGCCGAGGATCTGCCGGTTGCCCTGGCCTTCGTCGACGTCGATCGGTTGAAATCCATCAACGACGCGCACGGTCATCCGGCAGGTGACGCCGTGCTCGAGGCAGCGGGCCGTCGACTGCACCAGTGGTCGCCGCGCGGGAGCGTCGTCGGCCGATATGCGGGAGACGAATTCGTGTTCGCGGTGACGTTCGACGGGTCGGCGGGCCTCGACACCGCCGAAGTCACCGAATCGGTGCGGTCGGCGATCTGCGGCGAGCCGGTGCCGTTCGGATCGAATCTGCTCGGGGTATCGGTGAGCGTGGGTGTTGCAGTACGTGAGCCGGGGGAGTCGAGAGACCGGCTGATTCAGCGCGCCGACGCACTGATGTACCGAGACAAGGCATCCCGAACCACCTGAGGTCGATCAGAACAGTACGAGCCAGACGGCAACGAGGTGGCAGGTTGCCGCCAATACCGTTGCCGCGTGGAAGAACTCGTGATGGCCGAAGGTCGTCGGCCATGGATTCGGCCACTTGGTGGCGTACAGCACGGCTCCGATGCTGTAGAAGACTCCGCCCACGAGCAGCAAGACGAACGGCGCGTAGCCGACGTGGTCGATCAGCGTGGGTGCGACCGGGACGATCGCCCAGCCGAGGAGCAGGTACAGCGGTACCCCGACCCAGCGGGGAGCGGTGGGCCACAACATCTTCAGGGCCACCCCGGCGAGGGCCCCGGCCCATACGACGACGAGCAACGTGCGTCCGGTGGATCCGGGTAAACCGAGCACGGCGAACGGGGTGTAGCTACCCGCGATGAACAGGAAGATCATCGAATGGTCGGCGCGCTTCATCCAGATCTGCGACGCCGTGGTCTTCCAGTGCACGCGATGGTAGGTGGCGCTGACCCCGAACACGCCGCATACGGTGATGGAATACACGCTCACGGCCACACCCGCACTGACCGAGACCATGCTGAACGCGAGCGTGACGAGAGTGATCGCGCACACCACCGCCACGCCGAACGCGTACAGGTGAATCCAGCCGCGCATGCGAGGTTTGACGGGTATCTCGTCGAGTCCGAACATCGTCATGTCGATTGCCTCCCGTGCCGCCGCCTTGAACCTACGCAACCGTAGGTTCTGACGCTACTGTACCGGCGACCGCCTCGCAGACGTCGGCGTAAGGTGATCCTTCGTGGTGATGAGAGCAGCGGTGACGGGGCAGTGGTGACGAAGCAGTGGTGATCATTCCGCAGAAGGTCCGCGGCGTTCTCTACAACGTGTACGAGCGGCGTCTGCTGAGCCAGCTGGAAGGCGTGCAGCACCCGCGGCACGTTGCGGTGATGTGCGACGGCAATCGCCGCTGGGCTCGCGAGAACGGGTTCACCGACGTCGCGCACGGGCACCGCATGGGCGCACTGAAGATCGCCGAGATGCTCGGCTGGTGTGACGCAGCCGGAATCGAGATGGCGACCATCTACCTGCTCTCCACCGAGAATCTCCGCCGCGACGCCGACGAATTGGATTCGTTGCTCGACATCATCACCGACGTCGTCGAGGAGATCTGCGGACCCGAGATGAACTGGGGCGTCAAACTCGTCGGCACCCTCGATCTGCTGCCCGCGTCGACCGCGCGTCGACTCAAGGAAGCGGCTGCGCTCACCGAGGGACGGTCGGGCACACACGTCAACGTCGCCGTCGGATACGGCGGTCGGCAGGAAATCGCCGACGCCGTGCAGTCCCTGGTGACCGAGAAGATCGCCGAGGGCGTCAGCGGCGACGAGCTGGTGGCGTCGATCAACGTCGACGAGATCGGTAGCCACCTCTACACCTCCGGCCAACCCGATCCGGACCTCGTCATCCGCACCTCGGGCGAACAGCGACTCTCCGGCTTCCTGCTGTGGCAGAGCGCCTACTCGGAAATCTGGTTCACCGAGGCCTACTGGCCCGAATTCCGACGCGTCGACTTCCTGCGGGCGCTGCGTGACTTCGCGGCCAGACACCGTCGCTTCGGTATCTGAGCTCTACAACTTACGAAGCCGCAGCCGGTTGATCGCGTGGTCGTTGTCCTTGCGCAGCACCATCGTCGCTCGCGGTCGCGTCGGCAGGATGTTCTCCACCAGATTCGGCAGGTTGATCGAATGCCACAGATCCTCGGCCGCGATCTGCGCGTGGTCGTCGGACAGGCCCGCATAGTGGTGGAAGTGCGAGGACGGGTCGGTGAACGACGTCTTGCGCAATGCCAGAAAGCGTCTGACGTACCAGCTCTCGATGTCCTCTATTCGCGCGTCGACGTAGATCGAGAAGTCGAACAGATCGGAGACCATCAACCGTGGCCCGGTCTGTAATACGTTGAGCCCCTCCACGATCAGGATGTCGGGCTGCCGGACCATGTGGTACTGGCCCTTGACGATGTCGTACGAGACGTGCGAATAGACCGGTGCGCCCACCTCTTCGGTCCCGGACTTGACCTCGGTGACGAATCTGAGCAACTTGCGCCGGTCGTAGCTCTCGGGAAAACCCTTGCGGTGCAATATGCCTCGACGCATGAGCTCGGCCGTCGGGTACAGGAATCCGTCGGTGGTGACCAGATCGACCCGCGGATGGTGGTCCCACCTGGCCAGGAGTGCCTGCAGCACACGGGCCGTCGTCGACTTTCCGACGGCGACGCTCCCTGCGACACCGATGACGAACGGGACCTGACGGTCGGGGTGCTTCTCACCGAGGAACGTCGCGGTCGCGGCGAACAGCCGTTGCCTGGCCGCGACCTGGAGGTGAATCAGTCGCGCCAGCGGTAGGTAGACCTCGGCCACCTCGTCGAGATCGATCTGTTCACCCAGACCACGCAGACCGACGAGTTCTTCCTCGGTCAGCACCAACGGCGTGGATTGACGCAGCGTGCGCCACTGCACACGGTCGAACTCGACATACGGACTGGACTCGCTCACGCACGACTCCGACCAAAATCGTTCCGCAGGCTCCACTCTTGCCACATCGGAGCTGCAGAGGGTTCGGCTGAGCTCCTGTCGAGCGCGAGTCGCATGGTTCCAGATTGTGCTCGGTGCCGGTGGATCGCGCACGGGCGGGGTCGTTCGCCGTACTAGGGTTCGGATATGGATGCTGCTTCCCTCGTTCGTGAATACCTGTTGCTGGGCCTGAGTTTCGACCGGCTCGAAGACGGATTCGTCGACGCGTACACCGGCGATCCCGAGTTGCGTCGTATCACCGAGAACGCCCCGGCCCCCGAGCCGCGTGAGCTGATCCGTCGAGCACAGACACTGCGCGCCGAGCTCGGCAACGTCGATCTGACACCCGAGCGCACGACGTTCCTCGACGTCCACCTGCGCGCACTCGAATGTTCGGCGCGCAAGTTCGCAGGCGAGGACATCGGCTTCGTCGACGAGGTCCACGCCTACTTCGACGTCCGAATCTCCGCCGGCGACCAGGACCAGTACCTGCAGGCACACCGCAAGATGGACGAGGTTCTCGCCGGTCCCGGGTCGCTCGGCGAACGGTTGATCGCGCATCGCCGTGCCGACGTCATTCCGGCCGACCGACTGCAGGACTGCGTCGAGGCGTTCTCGTCCGCGCTGCGCGACCGCGTCCGCGCCGAATACACGCTGCCCGACACCGAGAAGGTCACCTACGAGGTCGTCGGAGACAAGCCGTGGTCCGGGTTCAACTACTACCTCGGCAATTTCCAGTCCACCGTCGCCATCAACTCCGACATCGAACAGCAGATGGCCAACCTGCCGCACCTGATCGCGCACGAGTCCTACCCGGGCCACCACACCGAACACTGCCGCAAGGAGACCGGACTGCTCGGTGCAGGCCAACTCGAGCAGACACTGTTCGTGGTGAACACCCCGCAGTGCCTGATGGCCGAGGGCCTGGCCGATCACGCGCTCGGTGCCGTCGTCGGCGAAGGCTGGGGCCTGTGGGCACAGGAGATCTACGCCGATCTGGGGCTGCGATTCGACGGCGAGAAGGCCGAGCGTCTCGCGGCCGCGTCGAGCCAGCTGTTGGGGGTGCGGCAGGACGCCGCGTTGCTGCTGCACGATCAGCACAAGAGCGAGGACGACGTGGCCGCCTACCTGGAGCGATGGTCGTTGGCATCGCCGCAGCGCGCCCGGCACAGCCTGCGCTTTCTGTCCTCCCCGCTGTGGCGGGCGTACATCAGCACCTACGTCGAGGGTTACAAGCTGCTCGCCGGCTGGCTGGACCGAGGTGAGACGGCCAGTGAGCGCGCGCAACTGTTCGGCAGGCTGCTCGACGAGCCACTGACACCCGGTGCACTGCGCGTCTCGTAAACTGGCCTGGCCCCCTTTATTCTGCTGTCCCTTGGAGACTCCTGTTATGACTGACGTCAACAACCTGTCACTGGCCGAACTCGATCCCGAGGTCGCCGAAGCGATGGCCGGTGAGCTGGGGCGTCAGCGCGACACGCTGGAGATGATCGCCTCGGAGAACTTCGTTCCCCGCGCGGTGCTGCAGGCCCAGGGCAGCGTCCTGACCAACAAGTACGCCGAGGGCTACCCCGGCCGCCGCTACTACGGCGGCTGCGAGCACGTCGACATCGTCGAGGATCTCGCGCGCAACCGCGCCAAGGAACTCTTCGGTGCCGAGTTCGCGAACGTGCAGCCGCACGCCGGAGCGCAGGCCAACGCCGCGGTCCTGATGGCACTGATCAACCCGGGCGACAAGATCATGGGCCTCGACCTCGCCCACGGCGGCCACCTCACGCACGGCATGAAGCTGAACTTCTCGGGCAAGCTCTACGAGGTCGAGTCCTACGGGGTGTCGAAGGAAGACCACCGGATCGACATGGACGAGGTGCGCAAGCAGGCCATCGCCGCCAAGCCTCAGGTGCTCATCGCCGGTTGGTCGGCCTACCCACGTCACCAGGACTTCGCCGCGTTCCGCTCCATCGCCGACGAAGTGGGCGCACTGCTCTGGGTCGACATGGCGCACTTCGCCGGACTCGTCGCCGCAGGCGTGCACCCCTCACCCGTGCCGTACGCAGACGTCGTCTCCTCCACCGTGCACAAGACCCTCGGCGGACCCCGCTCCGGCATCATCCTGGCCAAGAAGGAATGGGCCAAGAAGCTCAACTCCGCTGTGTTCCCCGGCCAGCAGGGCGGCCCGCTGATGCATGCCATCGCCGCCAAGGCAGTTGCGTTCAAGATCGCTGCGACGCCCGAGTTCAAGGAACGCCAGGAGCGCACCCTCCTCGGTGCATCACTGCTCGCCGAGCGTCTCACCGGTGCCGACGTCGCAGACAAGGGTGTATCGGTCCTCACCGGCGGCACCGACGTGCACCTCGCTCTGGTGGACCTGCGCAACTCGGAGATGGACGGCCAGCAGGCCGAGGATCTCCTGCACGAGGTCGGCATCACCGTCAACCGCAACGCAGTGCCCTTCGACCCGCGCCCGCCGATGGTCACCTCCGGCCTGCGCATCGGCACCGGCGCACTGGCAACCCGCGGATTCGGCGAAGCCGAGTTCACCGAGGTCGCCGACATCATCGCCACCGCCCTGGCCACCGGTGAAGCCAGCGATTCCCTCAAGGACCGCGTCGTGAAACTGGCACAGAGCAAGCCGCTGTACGAGGGCCTCGAAGACTGGGGATTGCTCGGCTGACGCTGGGCTCTTCTGCAGATTCGCCCACTCGGTCCGCGTGCACCCTCGTTCGCGCGCACCCTTGTTCGCGTGAATGGACCATTGCACCGCCCAGACGTCTGCAGTGGTCCATCCACGCCGCACGCCGATCTGCGTGAATGGACCGTTGCACCGGCCAGACGTGTGCAGTGGTCCATTCACCCAACCTCGGTGGATCAATGTGGCTTTCAGTCGATCCGAGTGCAATGCACCGCTCCCCGGAAGTTGGACTGAGTAATTCAGTTCCGACTACCGGGGAGTTTTGTATGCGTGCACGAAGTTCACTTACCGAGGATCAGCGGGTCGCGGCGGTAGCGTTGTTCGAGGATGGTGTCGGTGCCGTCTCGGCTGCTAAGAAGGTCGGTGGCGGGGCAGGCCCAGTGATCTTGCTCTACGACCGGTGGCGGGTTCGAGGGAGGAATGCGTTGGTGGAGAAACCGGATCGACAACACTTCTCGTTCGAGTTCAAACTTGCTGTGGTGCAACGTGTTCTGGCTGGGGAGAGCAAGATCGAGCTGGCACGTGAGTACGGACTGTCGTCGGCGAGAATCATCGATCCGTGGGTGCGGGGATATCGCCGCGACGGCGACGAGGCGCTACGACCGAAGCGGGCGGGACGTCGACCGGCGTCGTCGAGTTCTGATCCCGGCGAGCTCGACCGGTTGCGTGAGGAGAACGAGCGGCTGCGGACGCAGGTGGCGTACTTGGGAAAATTGCGGGCCTTGAGGGAACAGGGACGACGGTGAAGGTTCTCGCTGTCATCGCCCTCAAGGCGCAGTACCGTCTCGATGTGCTGCTCGACGTCGCCGGCTTGGCCCGCTCGAC
>NZ_JAWLRY010000050.1:0-2740 GCF_033142325.1 Rhodococcus sp. IEGM 1370
CGTCATCAATGCTCGACCGCCACCTCCGACCGCGAAGTGGCTTGAACCAGGTCTCCATCAGATCCAGGACGGTTCAATGTCAGAAGACACGTGCACTCATCCTCAAAACGCCTGCAAAGAGTGCAGCCGTCTTTTGAAACTGACAGATTCGGCCGCGGGGTGTCTCGATAAACGATCGTCAAAAAGGACTCCGAGCCTCGGTGGGGGTGCCTGAAGTCTCGGTCCCGCCGTAGGTCTGCCATCGCGCACATGTACGTGACTGAATACTTATGGGTGACCAAAAGGGCTGTGCTAGCAACGCTAGCTAGCACAGCAAGCGGGCATCCTCATTCAACGGTCTAGATGCCCCGCTTGTCGAGGTACTCACAGAGCGCTGCGTCGGTCAAGGAAGCAATACTGATTGATCGGTCCCCTGTCTCGTACCGCAGCCTGTCGACGGCTCTGTTCAAACGAAGCTTGGTAGAACTCCGTATCCGCACATTGTGCTGCTCAGTAAATTTTTCCGCGCCTGGTCCTGCCGCCGGCCGCGCATTGTGCTGAGCCAACGGTTCGTTCGTTGCCGGAAGAGTGGGCTCGTTTGTCGGTCTGATACCGCCAGCACTGGTCGGAACGTCGACGCTCGGCGAACCGGTTGATTCTTGCTGTGCTTCGAGCCCAACGCGCCTGGGTGAAGCGGTCGGTCGCGAAGGGAGGTCTGCAGCCGGATGGCGGCGGATGGCGGGTTCGCGTTGTGCGTTCATGCGGCAGGCTCTCCTAGGAGGTCGATAGACAGTTCTTTCAACAGGGCGTCGTAGGCGACTTGCAGGTCTATCGCCCGGCCTCCCTTGTAAGAATGGATGGGAGTGTGGCTGCTATGAGCGTCTTGGCGCGCCGCCAGCTCCGGGATCCCCGCTCTTGCAACCAATTCGCCGTATGCAGCACGCAACTCGTCCTCGCGATACTGATGCTCCGAGGTCCTTCGTTTCTTAGACAAGACGATCTTCTCGAGCTCGAGACGAGGGTTCGCACGCCGCTTGACGTTGGTGATGGTTTCCTCAACCTTGGTAATCGCTCGCACGCTGTCGATGGTGGGTTCGGTGACCGCGATGACTGAGTCGCAGGCGCAGAGGACCGCGAAAAGTAACTTTCCAAGCGACGGCGGGCAGTCGATGAAAACTGCACTGTAAGGCGACAGATCGACACCCTCAAGCGCGATATCCAACCGAAAGATCAAGTCGTTTGCACCGTCAGCCTCAAGATTGGCGAGGCTCTGAGTCGCCGCGATCAGGTCGACCCGATCCCATTCGGTTGCTACTACCGCATCCGCTGCTGCACCCTCGCCAGTGACCGACATCAGGTCGAAGGTAGTTCGCATGTCGTCATCAACGTCGACTCCCAGACCGGTCGTCGCGTTGGCCTGAGGATCCATATCGATGACGAGGACGTGTTTGCCCTTGTCCGCCAATGCACTCGCCAATCCGAGTGTTGTCGCTGTCTTCCCAACCCCACCCTTCTGGTTACATATCGCGAACTTCCTGGGTTGCTTCGACGACGTCGACATTGGGATTCGCGTTCCTTTCTCTGTTTGAGGATCAAGGCCAACGAACTTTTCTCCGAGGAAAACTGCGTTGGCTCGCACCCTGGACCTATGCCCTGCAGGCCTTCTGGCTCGCTACGCTATAGCCAATTGCTTCGTGTGCTGCGTTAACACGCGGAGCGAACCTTGCGACGAGTGCTTGGCTCGCTTGCGTAGCTCGCTTCGCTCGTCTCGCACTGTTTGCACGCCGAGCTGCAGTACCTTGCGTATCTAGCCAAGCGGATCTAGTTACGCTAGATAAACGTGCTCGACGAGCAACTCTCACTTGCCTCGCAAGCACCGCTTGTGTAGCACTCGCAACTAGTGCACCACGCCTATCTAGCGTTGTTTTGCTAGCTACGCCAGCTACGTTAGCGCAAGTACCGGCGCTCCGCTCGCTCTGCATCCTTTGCTAGCTCCGCTAGCTATCATTGCACCCATACCTTTTCAATTACTGCTCAACAGAACGCGAACGGAGCGAACCCGGTTAACTGCCCGTCTGCGCGCAGGGCGAATCTCACGTGCAACCGCCCTCAGCAGGATAAATAGCAATGCTAGATGGCCTAGCACTCGCGTATGCCGAAGCCCAAGAGTGTCTGTACAGGGCTGGCGTTGCAGAGCCTTGCAACACCTTGCTCCACAGTGCGTCAGCCGAATCCGCCGGACCCACGGTTCGGCGGATTGAACTGAGAGGCGAGATAACTGCGACGGACTGCGCCAGGCAGCAACATCGCAAACCGAACATTCGCGAGCCTGTGATCACGTACGGATTGGGCGCTCTGTTCAACCCAGGCGAAATCATGCCCGGTGTCAGTACCGCTAGCGTTGCGAGCTCCGATAGCTATCATCACTAGCGTTGGCATTCATCACAACAGGTTGGACGGTCGTCTTACAAGATGATGACCTATGGGGTGTCGCGCGACTCGTCGGCTGCAACCGACTCAGCCTGCGGCGAGTTCAGCGTCGAGGATGAGGACTTGACGGTTGACTGCGTCCACAAGCGCCGCCGGCAACCATTCTCAAGGTGCGTAACGTGCGTCTTACCGACACCCAAGACACAGCGCCGCACCGCGAGGCTGTTCCCTGTCTAAGTCGTAGGAACGGTCGGAATGAATCACCCCGGCAAGTCCAGAGACTTTCTAGTTTGAGAACTCCGCGATGCGCTGAGTTCCGTGTTCACCGTAG
>NZ_JAWLRY010000051.1:0-2633 GCF_033142325.1 Rhodococcus sp. IEGM 1370
CCGTCATCAATGCTCGACCGCCACCTCCGACCGCGAAGTGGCTTGAACCAGGTCTCCATCAGATCCAGGACGGTTCAGACGTTTCGACCTACCGCACGCGCAAACCCACACCGCGGTTCTACCCCACGTGCTCGCTTTCAACGCACCGCACGCACCCCACGCAGCGACTCGAATCGCACAGGCTCTCGGCGCGTCGTCCGCCTTGGGCGGATTGACCGATTTGCAAGACTTGGTCGATGCTCCGGCAGCCTTGGCCTCATTCGGACTGCGCGAGTCCGATCTCGACGAGGCCGTCGAACTCATCCTTCCCGTCGTTCCTGCCGGCAATCCGCAGTCGGTGACGAAGGAGAACCTTCATGCGCTGCTGCGTGGTGCCCTGCTCGGCGACGCCCTGGAGTACCCGCGCGACCGCTGACCGACCATGTCGCGACAATTTGTATGACAATGTGTCAGTCCATCGGAGCCCGTAGTCGACCGCATTTCGGGGTCGCTTCGGGCGACGACTTCTGACCTGCAGGCCGGGCGATGACGATTGATGGAGTTGGAGGACCTCCCGTGACGCAGTAGATGCGGGTCTGTCACCAGCTGCGTTGTAGTTAGAGAGTGGCTACAGGCAGCTGGCAGGTCGGTCACGGGAGCGGCATCCGCGGGTGCGGGCAGTCCGAGTTGGACGACAGCAAAAACTCCGCGAACCCCACGGATATAGTGCACATCACATATTGTCGTACAGTATGACTGGCGTTACACTAGGGCCGCGGCTTCAATTCGACCGCAGTACCTCACACCGAGCCGCCGCCCCGGCTTCGCCTGCAAACCGTCCATCGAGGGATCGGAGGGCACTGCGGTGAGAGGTCAGATCACACAGCTACCCGAGGCATCACTGCCGTCCCGACCGCGCGTCGATTCACATCACTCAGGGGTTTCCAAATGACCGTCAACGAAAACGAGCACAGCCGAGCCGTGCCGGCGCAGGCCTACTCGCCCACAGAATCGACCGACCTTCACCGTGACTACGAGCAGCTACGACAGCAATGCCCCGTAGTCCACAGCGACGATTTCGGTGGCTTCTGGAGCTTGATGACGTTCGCCGACGCCTCCAAGGCAAGCCGGGACTTCAAAACCTTTGCCAGCGGGCAGCCTTTCGTGGAATACCCGTCACCGAACTGCCCGATCCCCATCAGCACCAACCCCCCTGTCCATGGGTTCTACCGAAAGTTCCTGAACCAATATTTCGTCGAAGATCGAGTCCAGGCGCTTCTTCCGAGCATCGAACGCATCGTGGCCGAACAGCTTGCACCGCTGCTGGCCAACGGGGGCGGAGACATTTATCGGACCGTCGCCCGCCTCGTACCGCCGCAGGTTCTGGCTGAGCTGTTGGGTCTGTCGGCCACCGGATGGGCAGAGCTCACCGCATCCCTCGACGAAGCGGACGGGCTGCGGCACGACATCACCGCGTTCGGGGCCCGGCAGGCAACGCTGTGGGACGATGCGGTGACCGAGTTGATCGACGACAGGCGATCAACTCCGCGTGATCCGGCACACGACATCGTCACCGGCATACTGGCTCTCGAACCGGACGGGCAGCCGATCTCCGACGCCGACGCACGATCGATTGTCACCCAACTCTTTGCTGCAGGCGCGGACACTACGAGCTCCGCGATGGGCTCGCTGGTAAATTACTTGGCGACGAATCCAGTTGCCCAGCAACAAATTCGACTGGATTTGACGCTGCTGCCGGCTGCTATCGAAGAGGTTCTCCGGATGGGGCCACCTCTTCATCAGACCGTCCGCCGCACCACCAGGGAAACCGAGGTCCACGGTGTGCGGATACCAGAGGGCGAGCTGGTAGCGATCAATGTCGCCTCGGCGAACCGAGACGACGACAAGTTCGACGATCCGCACCACGTCCAACTCGATCGAGAACGCAACCCGCATCTGACCTTCGGCTTCGGACCGCACATGTGCATCGGGGCTCCGATTGCGCGCCAAGAGCTACGGATTTTCGGCGAACAGCTGCTCGGTGCCACCCGATCGATAACCCTCGCTCATCCCGTCGAATCCTCGGGCCGCGCCCTGCGGACAGGGTGGGCCAGTATCGACGTCACGCTGGACACCTGACCGGCGACAGTCACACCGCGAGTCGGCACGAACAACACTGCCCCACTACATCACTCCCTCAGAGCGCCCCAGTGCAAGGAGTTTCGATCAGCCATGACCCATGCGCCCAAAAAGACAGACACGGACAGCCGGAAAGTCCGAAAGATCGCCGCTGCAAGTATGGCGGGGACTGCGCTCGAGTACTACGACTTCTCCATCTACGGCCTCGCCGCCGCCCTGGTTTTCCCGAGCCTCTTCTTCCCTGAAAGCAGTGCTTTCATCGGCATTTTGGCGTCATTCGGCACCCTTGCGGTCGGGTATTTCGCCCGGCCGGTAGGTGCGATAGTGTTCGGCCATTTCGGCGACAAGATCGGTCGCAAACCGGTCTTGGTGATCACATTGGTGATCATGGGTGTGGCATCTACTTTGATAGGACTCCTGCCCACCCACGACACCATCTGAATCACCCCGGCAAGTCCAGAGACTTTCTAGTTTGAGAACTCCGCGATGCGCTGAGTTCCGTGTTCACCGTAGTA
>NZ_JAWLRY010000052.1:0-2528 GCF_033142325.1 Rhodococcus sp. IEGM 1370
GCCCTGTCGGCTCGCTGCGCCACCGACGGTGAGCAGACCCCAGACCGAGCAGGACCCCGGGCGACACTCCTGATCCGGCACCGACTGGCCTGACCCGGGACCGACTGGGAGGCGACGTGATGCCGCGTCGCTACGCGGACGGATTCACCAGGTTCGGCGCGATCTCCACCAGGCGCTCGTTCGTGCTCGGCGAGACTTTGTCGATGCGAAGGTCGTCTTGTTGCGTGTCGACCTGCGCAGAGCATCTCCCGTCCGTACGGATGTACGTACATTTGTTGTACAGTGGCCCCGAGGGCCAGCAGTCGGCGGCTCGAATTCGGATTCCGACACAGATCGACAGGAGGGCCTTTGATGGTTGAACCCGATCGCAGTGCCGCGCTCGACCGCTCCAGTGCGATGCCGCTGTGGGCGCAACTGCATGCTGATCTGGTCCGCCGAATCGGTGACGACGAATTCGCCGGCTCCGAGTTCCCGGGCGAGCATGCGTTGACGACGAGCTACGGGGTGAGCCGTCACACCACCCGCGAGGCCCTGCGGCACCTGCGGAACGAAGGAATCTTGATTGCAGAGCGTGGCCGGCCTTCTCGGTTGGCGGCTCCGCCGGTGATCGAGCAGCCACTCGGTGCGCTCTACAGTCTCTTCGCTGCGGTGGAAGCCACGGGTGTTGCTCAGCACAGCGTGGTGCGTGTACTCGAACTGCGGACCGACCCCGCGGTGGCCGCTACCCTGCGGGTCGGTCCCAAGGCGCCGCTGCTCTACCTAGAGCGCATCCGTATGGCAGGGACCATGCCGTTGGCGCTCGACCGTGCCTGGTTGCCGGGGGATCTGGCACGCGACCTCCTGGATGCGGACTTCACTCACACGGCTCTCTACATCGAGCTCGAGAAGCGTTGCGGCATCCGCCTGACCGGTGGCCGCGAGGACGTCACTGCCGTCGTCCCGGATCCGGAGGATGCGGCAGCACTCGAACTCGATTCGAAGACCTCCGCGCTGTCGATCCGCCGTTCGGGTTGCATGAATTCCCGGCCGGTGGAGTTGCGGCACACAGTGATTCGAGGAGATCGGTTCACCGTCTCGGCCACGTTCTCACCGAGCGACGGCTATCGCTTCGTGCCGGCCACGCCGCTGCACGCCCTGTAAGCACCCACTGATCCAAGGAGCGTTCTTCATGACTGGAGCACCACCGGAAGCCGATCCGGCCGCCGCACACGCTTTGATCGCCGAATCGGGAGCCATCCTGATCGATGTCCGCGAGGACGACGAATGGGCAGCCGGCCACGCCCCGGACGCCGTCCATGTACGCCTCGGCGATCTCGATCCTGCTGCCTATCCTCCCGAGCAGAAATTGGTCGTGGTGTGCCGCTCGGGCGCTCGGTCGAGCAAAGCTGTCGCGGCCCTCACCGATGCCGATCGCACGGCGCACAATCTGTCGGGCGGTATGATGGCGTGGCACGAAGACGGCCGCCCTGTGGTCCGTGATGACGGCACGCCCGGCTCAGTAATTTGACATGGTCGCCATCCTCGCGATCGCAGTCGCCGCAGGGATTCTCATCGGGCTTTCCCTCGGCGCGCTCGGTGGTGGGGGATCGATACTGACTGTTCCTGCTCTGGTGTACCTCCTGGCGGTTGAACCGCAATCGGCAACGAGCGCCTCGCTGATCATTGTCGGAATCACCTCGATCATCGCGGCCATCAGCCATGCGCGAGCACGGCACGTTCGGTGGCGGGCAGCGGCAGTGTTCGGACTTCTGGGCGCGGGCACCGCCTTCGGTGGGTCGATCCTCAACCGATCGGTCGACCCGCAGATTTTGCTGCTCGCATTCGCGGCTCTGATGATCGTCGCCGCCGGTGCGATGCTGCGCCGCACCCGGCGAGGACACGATGCCGACCTACCGACGCCGAACCCGGTCGAGACCGCGGAAACACGGTCGAGCGCCGTCGCGGTCGCCGCCAAGCCCACGAAAGTGAAGATCACTACTTCGCAGGTGGTCAAGCTGGTCGCCTCCGCGCTCGTCGTCGGCTGCCTCACCGGGTTTCTGGGAGTGGGCGGCGGATTCCTCATCGTCCCCGCCCTGGTTCTGGCACTGGGCTATTCGATGCCCGTCGCGGTCGGAACGTCACTGGTGATCATCTCCATCACCAGCGCGGGAGCCTTCACCGAACGCCTCGGCACGGGTGCCACCATCCCGTGGGAGATCGTCGTACCGTTCACTTTCGCGGCAATTACAGGCTCGTTCGCAGGAAAAGTCATCAGCGACAGAGTTTCTGCCACCACACTCACCCGTAGCTTCGCAGCCCTGTTATTCGTCGTAGCCGTCTACGTCACCGTCCAGGCATCCATGGCCCTGTAACGCACATCGTTGTGCATCACAGAGCCTATTTCTGCGCATGCAAATGCGTGACGTGTGTGGTCTCGGGACATACCTAACTGATCGTCACCGGGACATCGTTAAGGGAGTGTCAGATTAACGGTGGATCCGACCTTGGCGTCGGTTAGTTTCCGTTCGGGGTGATGCGTCCTTCGAAGG
>NZ_JAWLRY010000053.1:0-2491 GCF_033142325.1 Rhodococcus sp. IEGM 1370
ATCGTCGATCCTTCCCACCAAGCTGAGCTCGGCGTGTCGAACCAAGGACCGGATCAACCGTTATTCAGACAGTCCCCGTTACGAGATAATCGCTTTGCGAGAAGTCGGTCAGTCTGCTGAGAAGGGAAAGCAATCGTGCCTAAGACCCAGGCGTGCTCAACCCCAGGGTGCCAACGAAAGGCGGCGTTCGCGACCCGGACGAAGCCATCTTGGTGTCTCGACTGCATTGACGCGATCGTTCGCTCAGGTGGCCTCGATCCAGCGGAGCCGTTCACGAAGCCACGCGAGTGGCGTCTTACGACCTGTCGAGCCTGCGGTGTCCAGGCTCACTACAAGCTTGATTACGTAATCGGCAACAATGCGGCCGGCATTCTGACCTGTCGGGCGTGTCATTGGCGGGGGTGGGCGGGTAACGGAGGACCTACTCCTGGAGTCGCAGTCGATAGGCATAAGATCGTTGGCCGGCTCGACGAGTGCGGTTACGACTTGATCGACCCACTCGACGAGATTAGCGACGATGGCAATGGCCCAGTGGTGGCTAAGTGCCGCCAGTGTGCGCGTATCAGCGCCGCACGGATGGCGGACTTCGGCTGGCATTGCGAATGTTCCCGAAACTCTCGATCATCAAATCCGGCCAGTCCTCGCCCCGGTCGGAAGTTGCTAGCCGACTCGGACTCCCCTGCAGTGGATTGGTGGGACCACGAGCACAATGACGACGCGACGTTTCGCACGGTGACCGTGCTTGCCACCCGGATTTGCAGGTGGCGGTGCCCGACGTGTGGTCTTCGGTTCGAGGCGAAGCCTGCCGCTATGACCGAACGGCCGATTTGTCCGGACTGTGAGACCCGCCAGCGCGAAGTACGGAGTCTCAAGTTCGCGGAGTGGAAGACGACACCGGTCGCCGATGTCCCGGAGCTTGCAGCCGCGTGGG
The DNA here is from genome assembly GCF_033142325.1 of Rhodococcus sp. IEGM 1370. Lineage (NCBI taxonomy): Bacteria > Bacillati > Actinomycetota > Actinomycetes > Mycobacteriales > Nocardiaceae > Rhodococcus > Rhodococcus sp. IEGM 1370. Next base: position 932 of record NZ_JAWLRY010000053.1, read on the forward strand.
CTGACGATGCCGACCCTAGGGAGGTGATGGTTGCTGGTGGCTCGCAGCTGCGTCGATTCCATTGTCCTCGTGGACACCACCCTAGGTTGACTCCCACCACGTTCCTCCAAACGGGCTGCCCGAGTTGCCGCGGCGCTGCCAAGGAGAAAAGGTGGCTCGCCGACACCTCGCCCGAGATCGCAGGTCAGTGGCATCCGACGCTCAACGGACGCTTCACACCGCAGAATGTGGTGTGGGACTCGAAGCGAACGGTGTGGTGGCGAGCAGATTGCTGCGGTTGTGAATGGCAAGACAGTGTAGTTACGCGTGACAAATACCAACGGTTACGATGCCCGGATTGCCGTACTTTCCTAGGCTCATTGGCCTGGCACGATCCAGGGCTCGCCGCGGAGTGGAGCCCGACGAATCCGCTCAGCGCGTGGAACGTACGCCCACACACTACTACTTCGTTCGTGCCAGAATGGATTTGCGCCATTAATCCCGACCACACGTGGCAGGCACCGCTGAGTAGCCGCTCGATCGGCGCCGAATGCCCGGACTGCCGGCAAGCCGGCAAGTCACGGGTCGAACTGGCTCACCACACCGCCGCCAAAGAGGCGTTCGGCAACGCCCGATCCGGCAAAACGATCAGGAGTAAAGCCTTCACTACCCGAAAAGCGTGGACCGCCGACATCAGCGTCGATGTAGACGGATATACGGTAGTCATCGAATACGACGGCGCGTATTGGCACCGCGCACCAGCGAAGATCCTCGTCGATGAACGCAAAAGCCGAGATCTGCTCGCAGCCGGGTTCTGGGTGGTTCGGCTGCGCGAAGACGATCTCCCAGCCCTAGGTATCGACCACCCTTGCTACAGGGAGATTCGCGTGTATTCCGCTGCGGCTCGCCCACGCCAAGTCCTTTCCGATGTTCGTCAATGGATGACGGACTCGGTCGCGTGAGATCGCCGCGCGATCCGCAGCAGTCGAGAGCGATCCCGGTCGGATCAGAAGTTCCGTCTTAGTCGGGCGACCTGCACGTGCACCATGAGCAACACTGGCTCAGCGGACTGGGATTGGTCCCGGCACTGCGGAGCTCTCGGAGAGATGACGAAGGAGCACATTCCACCGCGGCACACCGACAATGAATCCGCGATTGTGATGTACCACGACAAAGACAACGTCGCGACCTTGCTAGCGGCATTCGAAGAAGCCCACAGCGCGTAGTCGCTTTGCCACGAATGCAACAACGGCGCGAGTTCGCGAAACCTGCCACAAGCCTATGGCCAGTGGCGAGACACGTTCTCGGCAACCTCGCCAGCGCGGGGGCACCCTTTGACTTCGTAGTGCGGCCTAACGGCAGATGACTTCAGGGAGCTCACCACCTCGCAAGGCCCGCTGGTTTTGCCGCTCGAGCACGGGCGCGGACGAGACGGCAAGTTTTCGTACTGCATCTACGATTCAAAGCTCCGCAACCGGTCTCTCGCTACGCAACTTACCGGATTTGGCGTGTCCCCGGTGAACGGGGCCATCTTGTTTTAGAGTCTTGTTGCCCCTGACGTGGGCGGATAGGACGATGGAG
>NZ_JAWLRY010000054.1:0-2440 GCF_033142325.1 Rhodococcus sp. IEGM 1370
GGGCGGTCCTTTCGGTGTTGTGCGTCTTTCATGCGGTAGGACTCGCCGTCGGTGACGACGATGGTGGCGTGGTGGAGCAGCCGGTCGAGGATCGACGCTGCGGTGGTGTGCTCGGGCAGGAACCGACCCCACTGCTCGAATGGCCAGTGCGAGGCGATCGCCAATGATCGTCGTTCGTAGGCGCCGGCGACCAGCCGGAACAACAGTTGCGTTCCGGTGTCGTCGAGCGGCGCGAACCCCATTTCGTCGACGATGATCAGATCGACCCGCAGCAGCGATTCGATGATCTTGCCGACGGTGTTGTCGGCCAGGCCGCGATACAACGTCTCGACCAGATCCGCTGCAGTGAAGTAGCGAACCTTGTGCCCGGCGTGGACCGCGGCGACTCCGAGCCCGATCAGGGTGTGCGACTTCCCTGTTCCGGCGGGTCCGATGAGCGCTAGATTCGATTGCGTCCGAACCCATTCCAAGCTGGAGAGGTAGTCGAAGACTTTCGGCTGGATCGACGACGCAGCGACGTCGAACGACTCCAATGTCTTCGTCACCGGAAACGCTGCTACCTTGAGGCGACTGACGATGTTCGACGCATCTCGGGCTGCAAGCTCGGATTCGACCAGCGTGCGCAGCACTTCCTCCGGTGTCCAGCGCTGAGTCTTGGCGGTCAACAGCACTTCGGGTGCGGTCCTGCGGATCGCAGCGAGTTTGAGTCGCCGCAATCCCGCGTCGAGGTCGGCAGCGAGTTCGGGAACATGTTGCGGTGCAGCAGTCTTCGGCTTGTCTGCAACCAACCTGGCGTCAGTCATGACGGCACCTGCTGATCGCCGGACGGTCGACCGACGGCGTAGGCATCCAACGACCGAGTGGGGGCGGTCGGCAGATCCAGAATCAGCGCATCACCAGCAGGGCGGGGTTGCGGTGTGCCGGCTCCCGCGGCGAGGATCGAGCGCACATCAGCAGCTCTGAACCGCCGAAACGCCACGGCACGAGTCAACGCCCCGACCAAGGCTTCGGTGCCGTGCGCGGCGCCGAGCGCGAGAAGCACCTCGAGCTCGGAGGACAACCGGGTGTTACCGATTGCCGCGGCACCGACCAGGAACCGCTCGGCGCTCTCTCCTAGTGCGCAGAACTGTTGCTCCACAGTGGTTCTCGGTCTAGGTCCGCGATTCGGGGCGGGCCGGGCGCCGTCGTAGTGCTCGTCGAGCACCGACGCGGTGCCCGGCTGCGCGAGGTCGTGCTCGGCCAGGACTTCCCCGCTGGCGGGGTCGATGATCACGAGCCGGCCGTCGACTTGGGTGAGCGTCACCGCGCGGCCGATGAACTTCACCGGCACCGAGTACCGGGCCGAGGCGAACCGGACACAGGACAGGCGGTCGACCTTCCGGGTCACCGGTGGCGGCCCGATCGCGAGCCGTAGCGAGGGCAACGCCGAGAGCAACTCTCGCTCCGAATCGAGCCGTTCGTCGGGGACGGCGCAGGTTTCCGAGTGCACCCGTGCGTTGACTTCCGCGCACCAGACTTTCGCCGCTGCGTTCGCAGCATGGACATCGACGGTGGTGCCGGCAACGGACGCTTCGGTGAACAACGGCACGGCAAGATCTCGTTGGGCGTAGCCGACGAGGTTCTCCACCACACCTTTGGACTGTGGATCGTTGGCGTGACAGAAGTCCGGCGCGAACCCGTAGTGGGTGGCGAACCGGACATAGTCCGGGGTTGGGATGACGACGTTCGCGACGACACCGCCCTTGAGACATGCCATCCGATCAGCGAGGACCTTCGCCGGGACACCGCCGACCGCGGCGAGCGCCTCGGCGATCAAAGCCATTGTCGTGGTTGCTTTCTCGTCGGCCGCAAACGCTACGAACCGCCAGCGTGAGTAGGCCATGACAGCGCAGAACAGATGCAGACCACCGACGACGGCCCAATCGATGACCAGATAGTCACCCGGAGCCCACACCGCGGGTCGGCGGCCGCGGTGGTGCTCGGCCCGCCACTTCGCTTTCTCCTCGGCGACCAGACGGCGGAAGTTGCGGTCCGAGCCGTCGTAACCGGCGGTGCGGGCGATCGGCAGGATCCGTTTCGCGGAGATCCTGCCTTGGGATTTCTCGACGCGTTCGCAGACCAGCTCGGCGACCGCGTCGTAATTGTGTTCACGTTCGACACGGTCGGCAGGGGTGTGGCCTGCTTGTTCGGCTTCGAATCGTTCGACGGTGCGTTTGACGGTCTTGTGGGTGGTGCCGCACAACTCTGCGGCTGCTCTGTACGACCCGACTTGGTTGTAGGTGGAAATGATGTCCATACGGTCCCTCGCAGACTTCAATGGAACTCCCCGGGTGGTGCGGTGTGTGGTTGGCACCTTCACCGTCACCGCTCGGGCCAAAAGTTCCTGATCGACACGACGAACACGGGGTGGGGACTTTTATCTGGCCACCAGTGGGGACCT
>NZ_JAWLRY010000055.1:0-2388 GCF_033142325.1 Rhodococcus sp. IEGM 1370
TATCGGTGGACGACCTCACGTGTCGGTCTGTGTACGACCTGACGTGTCGGTGTCCGGCAGGTTCATGATGCCGGTGCCTCCACTGGTGTGACAAGCCCTTGCCGGTCTTTGAGCCGGTAGCTGGGGCCGTTGATGGCCAGGACGTCGCAGTGATGAAGGAGTCGGTCGAGGATCGCGGTGGCGAGGACGTCGTCGCCGAGGACGGTTCCCCATTCGGTGAAATGCTTGTTGCTTGTGATGATCGTGGAGCCCTTCTCGTATCTGCGGCTGATCAGCTGGAAGAACATGTTGGCTTCGTCGCGGTCGAGGGCGAGGTATCCGACCTCGTCTATGACCAGCAGAGATGGGCGCATGAGGTTCGCGAGTTGCCGGGGGAGCCGGTTTGCTGCGTCGGCGGCTTTGAGCTTTCGAACGAGGTCGTCGAGGGTGGTGAAGTAGATCGACTTTCCGGCTTGGCAGGCAGCGACCGCCAGCCCGATCGCGATATGCGTTTTCCCTACTCCCGGTGGTCCAAGTATCGCGATGTTCCCTGCGCCGGTGAGGAATTCGAGGGTGGCAAGGTCTCGGATGCGGCGCGGTTCGAGTCCGGGTTGGAAGGTGTAGTCGAAGTCGTCGAGGGTTTTGTGATGGGGAAGCCCGGAGAGTTTGAGGGCGTTGCGGAACCGCCGGGATTCTCGGACTGCGACTTCTTCGGCGAGGAGGTGGTCGACGAAGTCGAGGTATCCCATCTGCGCGGAATCTGCGCGGGCGGCGGATTCGGTGACCGATTCGGCGGTGTGACCGAGGCCGAGCCGGAGGGCGTTGTCGATGATCCGTTGGGTGGTCAGTGAACTCATGAACGGTGTCCTGTCGTGGAAGATGCTGTGGGATAGTGGTTCACGGTCAGACGGCGTAGGCGGACAGTGGTCGATGTTCGACGTGGACGTGTCCGACGAGTGAGATGACTTTGGCGGTCAACGGGTCGCCTGCGTCGACCGAAGGTGACGGTGTGCCCTCCGCGGGGTTTGTATCGACGCGTCCGTCGGTGGTGGCACGGGTGTGACCGTCGGGCAGTGACGCCCAGTGCGCCTGGTCGACGACCCAGGCGCCGCGGACCTGCGAGCGAGCGTGGACGGCCAGGACGGTACCGCCGGCACTGTCGAGGGTGGCGATGGCGATGTTGTCGGCACCGGCGCGTACCTGTACTCGTTGACCTGCCCGGACGCGGTCGGCGGGTACGGAGTAGAGCGATGCCTCGAACGAGATCAGCGCGTCGTTTCCGATGCGCCGTAGGTGGGCTTCGGCGACAAGATACGGCTCGGCCGGGGCAGGACGTAGCGCCGCGTGATCGACGACGGCGCGGGTCCCGATGACCTCACGGTGAGTACGGTGCACCTGAGTCCGGCGGATCGGAACCCAGTCCATGAAGGTGCGGTCGGTGCTAGCGAGATCGGTGAACGTGCGACCGGCCAGGACGTGATCCCGAACGATCTTCACTTGCCGTTCTACACGGCCTTTGCCGGTGGGCCGGTACGCGGCGAGGACGTCGATGTCGAAGCCGTAGTGCCCGGAGAATGCGACGGCTGCTGGATGCAACGGGACAGCATGTCCGGGACGGACATGTTTGCGGACAATGGTTTTGGTGCGGTCGTAGACGATCGAACCCGGGACGCCACCGAAGTGCGCGAAGGCTCGGATGTGGCTGCCCCAGAACGCGGCGGCGTCCATCGAGTGGGTGTAGCAGCAGAATGGGTCACGGGAGAACGAGAGGACCATGTGGAAGGAGTAGACCTTGCGTCCGGTGCCGAAGAGATCGCCTTCATCGCCCCAGTCGACTTGTGCTTGGGCGCCGGGGATGGTTTCGAATCGGCGGTGTAGATTGCCGAGCCCGGATTCTTCTGCGCCGAGTTCGTCTCGGATGATGGGTCTGGCTGTGCTGCAATAGATTTTGACTCGTTGGTAGTTCACGGTCACGGACTTTTCGTTGGTGAGGCGTTCGTGGATGACCGAGGCTGCGATGGTGATGTCGGCGCGGAGCATCTCTTCGATCAGTGCGGCGATGTCGTCGGTGATCGCTCGGGGTTGTGTTCCTGCTCTCGAGGTTCCCTGCGGTGGATGCGTGGGTGCATCGTCGGCGAGGTATCGGCGGACAGTGCGCCAATCGCAGCCGCATTCGCGGGCGATGTCGGCATAGGTCGCGCCGGCCTCGTGCAGGGCTTTGAAACGTCGGATGTTCATCCAAGACTCTCCATCTAGGATCATGGCAAGGGCCACCCTTCGGGTTCGTCAACTTTGGCGGTAGACGATTCGAAGGGTGGCCCTTGTCGTGGGCGAGTTACGACAGGACTCGCCGAGCACCTACATATGAGGTTGTACGGGGACCATCACGTGAGGGTGTACACCGATACC
>NZ_JAWLRY010000056.1:0-2080 GCF_033142325.1 Rhodococcus sp. IEGM 1370
CGTCGATCCTTCCCACCAAGCTGAGCTCGGCGTGTCGAACCAAGGACCGGATCAACCGTTATTCAGACAGTCCCGGTGCTCCTGGGCGGAGTTTGTCCACAGGGCGTGAGTTATCCACAGGGCAATGTGTTTCCCATCGTCGTGTCGGATTCGGGGTGCCTGGATTGTGCATCATCAAGGGCATGAAGCGGGGTGGAGCACGAATCGATGCGAAGGTGATTGCGGCTGCGTCCGATCGCGGTTTCATGAGGACAGCGCATCTCCTCGAGCTCGGGGTGGCGTCGAAGACAATTGTTCGACGCACCCAGCCGGACGGCAGCTGGTCACGGGCACTACCTGAGTTGGTGTTCTTGAAGAATCGCTCGCCGACGCCGATGGAGCGCGCCACCGCGGTGGCAATTTACTGCGGCAAAGATGCTGTCATCAGCGGTCGGGCAGGGTTGGCGTTGCATGGACTGGGCACGTCGGGCTCGTTGGAGGAGACTTTCGCCCTGATTCCCGAGCCGCAACATCGGAAGTCCGTGAGCTTTGCGGTGGTGGAGCGAACGTGGCGAATGCCGACGGCGGAGATGAAGTCGGGACTCCGCGTTGCGCCGATCGTTCGGTGCTTGTGCGATGCGGTTCGGCGAATGAAGAATGCCGAGCAGTGCATGGCGCTGATTGCCAATGTCGTGCAGCGAGGCGCGGCCACCGTGGATGCGATCATGAAGGAGCTCGACGCCGGTAGTACACGAGGAACGGCGATGCCACGACGGGTGTTGCGGGAGTTGGCAGCCGGCGCGCATTCCGTTGCCGAAGCCCAGGCCCAGAAACTGTACGCGCGCAGTGGACTTCCGCCTATGCAGCACAACGTGGTCGTCCACGACGAGCGGGGAAAGTTTCTGTTGATCGCCGATAATTGGCTCGACGACGTGGCATTGGATTGGGAGATCGATTCGCTGGAGCACCACCTCTCGCCTGCGGCACACAAGGCGACGGTGGCGCGTCGTGAACGAGCGCAGAATGCCGGCCTCATCGTGGTGACACATCTGCCGAGTGATATTCGGGACGATCCGGAACGCGTATTGTCCGATCTTCGGGCGCGCTACGAGCAGGCCAAGGCTCGACCGCGCCCGAACGTCACGGTCCGACCGCGAGCGGATCAGACTTATCGCCGGTCGGGCTGATACACCCAGACCATGTGCTCGCCGGTCTCGGACGCAGCGGCGATCGGTTGATCCTCGATCCTGTCGAGAACGAAGCCAAGCCGTCTGGGTACGGCCTGACTTCTGAGATTCGCTGCATCACAATGAATTTCAACTCGGATGATTCCGTCCAGCCTCAAAGCCTCCCGCATGAGCGCCGCGACGGCCTCGCTGATCACTCCACGTCCCTCGGCCCGGGAGTCGAGCCAGTAACCCAATTCGATTCCGTGCGGGCCGATTCGGCGATGCATCCCGATCTTGCCCAAAAATGCGCCGCCTTCGAGGTCGAAGATTCCGTAGTCGAACATCTTCCCGGCATCCCACTGCTCGACGGCGTCGGCGATACGAGCGAGTTGCGCCGACGTTCGTGCAGCTTCTTCCGTCGCCCACCCCATCCAGGGCGAAAGGTGAACGAGATTGCGGCCGATCACGTCGGCAACAGCACCGGCATCGTCGGACTCCTCGCGACGAATGACGAGGCGATCGGTCACAATCCGTTCGGAAGGCGCGTCGTGCATGGTCAGCAGTGTGTCAACAATGCATCCAACTGGCCATCGAATTTCATTGCACTGTCACCCGCCCGCAGTCCACTCGATGTGCCATTGACGGGCGAAAAGGCCACCGAATGTCACATTGAGTGGTCAAAAAGGGGGGCAGGGGGCGGGGTCAGGAAGCCTGCCAGGATCGCCAGGACAGTTTGTCGATGATGATGACTGGACCCTCGGGTCTGTTGTTTTTGTATTGACTGTATTTCGCGACCAGGGCGTCGGTGGCCGATGTGCCCTCGGCGCTGGAGGTTTCGGCGATGTGGGCGCTTCCGTCGGCGCGGATCCACCAGAGTTGGGACCAGTCGTCGGTGTAGTGGTCGACGATGAGGCTGACGGCGGGGTCGGCGC
>NZ_JAWLRY010000057.1:0-1892 GCF_033142325.1 Rhodococcus sp. IEGM 1370
CGGGCTGTTTCGATTTCGAGGTGGCCGTCGTTGGGCTGGGTGTGCGCGTAGGAACTATCGGGGTCGCGGGCGTGCCCGGCCTCAAGCCAGTGCCGGGGTTTGTGCTCCGATGGCCTTGAACAGGTTGTGTACCAGAGCGTGGAAGGTGAATTCCGCGGCTGCTCGTTGTTGTCCTCGGCTGCTGAAGCGTCGGAATCCGAGATTGTGTTTGGCGTGACCGAACGGGGTCTCGGCGATGTGGCTGCGCAGGCCGTAGAGCGCGGCACCGACCGGGGTCCGCAGCCGATGCGACATGACTTGTTTCGGTGTCGCACCCGGTGGTGGTGGCCCGTCGACGGGCATGTCGGCTGCTGCTTTCGACACCGCGGCGTGCTTGCCGATCGCGATCAACCGGTCGGGTCCGGGAGCGGTCAAATTCGCCTCGGTCAGATACCCGGCATCGGCGAGTAGCACCCCGATCTCGTTGTCGGCGTTCGGATCCGGATCGACACGAGCACTCGAGACGATATCGGCGGCAGCGACAGCCTTGTCGAGCATCGAGGTGAACATGGTTCCGTCGTTGGGATTGTTGCCCACCGATGTGGCGATGATGATCCCATCGCTGGTGGTCACCGCCTGGCAGTTGTAGCCCTGAATCCACCCACCGCCACGCAGCTGCATCGACCGCGACGCAGGGTCGGTGACGTTGCGTTTGGCCTCTCCGACAGTGGTCGGCGGCGTCGATACCGCAGTGGCAGCATCGACCGCGGCGCGCAGTCGTTCCTGCTCTGCGGCTTTGGCGTCGGCGGCAGCCCGGTCGGCGATCGCACGGTCGAGGAAACGCTGCACGCGAATGACTTTCGCGTTCCTCTCCACTGGGCCGGGAACACGTCCTTTCGCTGTTCCCGCAGCCTTCCTCGCCTGGTAGTTCTCGATCGTGGCCTGATGCCTGGCCCGCGCGTCGGCCAGGTTCATCTGCAATATTTCGACTCTGATCTCCGTCGGGGGTTTGCCGGTGACCGGACCCGATTCTTCACGCCGACGCAGATGATTCGCCACCAGCTTCTCTCGCCGTGCCAGCGTCGCAGTGCGCCGGTCGGTCTTGTTCTTCTCGATCTGCTCGCGCTCGGCGGCCTTGTCGGCGTTGATCTTCTCGAGTTCGGCCAACGCCTGCGCGATACGCGCCGCGCGAGAGCGTGGATCGGTCATCTCCTCGGGCACCTCGTCGCCGGTCGATCCCGGCCCGAACATCTCGTCCTCGGCGGCGTCGGCAGCAGCATGCTCAGCGGCGGCAGCCCGCGCATGCTCGCGAAGTCGCTGCTCGGCGGCCTCGGCAGCCGCTGCCCGCAGACCTTTCTCGGTGCGGTTGGCGCTCAGTGAGGCGTCGGAGGAGATCTTGACTCCGTCGAGCGCGACGACACCCAACCTGGCCAAACCCAGTTGCCCGCACAACAGTAGAACCTGGGTGAACAAGGCATCCATGTACGGGGCCACGTCAGCGCGAAACCGGGAGATCGTCACGTGATCGGGGGTGTTGCCCGCGCAGATGATCCGAAACGCGGCATCGCGCTGACACAATCGCTCGAGGACCCGCGAGGATCGTTGTCCCTGCGCCCACCCGAAGATCAGCACTGTTAGCAGCATGTCCGGGTCGTATCCCGCGCGCCCGACACCACCGGTGCGGCGCACCGCATGCACCGCCGAGGTATCCAACGCGGTGACCACATCGATCACGGTGAACACCGGATCCGATGCCGGCAACCACTCACGCATGTCCACCGGCAACAAGAACTGCTGATCCCGATCCACCGGGCGATAACCTTTGGCCACCAGCACATTCTCCCAGCCGACCACACCCCACTACAGACCAACACGCAGCAACATCAACCAGGCCCAATTCGCAACAGCCCGGA
>NZ_JAWLRY010000058.1:0-1817 GCF_033142325.1 Rhodococcus sp. IEGM 1370
ACCAGGGACACCAGTAGTCCGGTCATCATCGTGACCGCGAACACGAGCACCCACCGCTGCGCGGGGTCGTATCCGACCTGGAGGTTCGCGAATTCCTTGGCACCGTCGAACCGGACGACGGTGCCGTCGGAGAGGGTCGTCGATTCTCCGGGCCGCAGGTTGACCCGGTCCTGCTTGACCAGCCGGCCCTGGTTGATCATCTCCTGGTCCAGGGAGAAGATCGACTGCGGGATGCCGGTGTCGAGACCGGTGTCGCCTTTGTAGATGTCCACTGCCACCGCGGGATCGACCAGTTCCGGGAAGCGGGAGGAGAGCAGGTTGCCGTTGAATTGCGCGGTGGGCGCGAAGAGTCCTTCGATGGCGATCTGCCCTCGGCGGCGCTCCTCGGCGGTGGCGTAGGTCCCCCCGGGTGGGTCGAATCGCAGCGCGCCGCTGCTGAGGAACGTGGTGGCGTCGTCGGGGCGGAACTGCAGCGCTTCGGTGCGGGTCTGGCCGTCGGGGAAGGTGACGGTGAACTCGGGGGCGTAGCCGTGTCCGGTGAGGTAGATGCGTTCGTCGCCGAGCCGGAGGGGTTCGTTGACTTTGAGTTGATAGTCGCGCCAGGTGTCGGCGGCGATGTCGTCGGCGCTCTGGTAGGAGATGTTCGAGGTGAACATCTCGGCCTGACCGTTCTCGAGGTAGTCGGCGGTGAAATCTCTGACCCGGATACAGAACGGCTCGAGTCCGGTGCCGTCGGTGCTGTTGCCGGCGCGAAAGGAGTCGTAGATCGCGGGCGAGGTGTTGCAGAAACCGGGCCCGTTGTCGGCGATGACGATGACCGAGCCTTCGTAGCCGAACAGTTTGCCGATCGCGATGGCCGCGAGCAGACCGATCAGCGAGAAGTGAAACAGCAGGTTCCCGGCCTCGCGGGTGTAGCCCTTCTCCGCCGAGAGAGTCAGTGCCCCATCGGGCTCGGGTCGAACGGCGGTACGCCACCCTTTCAAGTGCCGCGCGATGTCGGCGATCACCTTCTCGGGGTCACCGGCGAGGGTGCCCGAATGATGCAACGGTAGTCGAGTGAGGTTTCGCGGTACTCGAACAGGTTGTGCGCGAAGAGCTTTGCCGTGCTCGATCAACCGGGGAGTCAGACAGCCGATCAGCGACACGAACAACAGGACGTAGATCGCGGTGAACCAGGAACTCGCGAACACGTCGAACAATTCCAGCGTGTCCATCACCGGCCCGAGAACCGGACGCGCGGCAATGAAAGAATCGACGGCCTGGGTATTGAGATTGCGCTGCGGCAGCAAAGCGCCGGGGACAGCTGCGGCGGCGAGGAGGAACAGCAGCACCAACGCTGTCCGCATCGACGTCAGTTGTCGCCACCGGTTGCGCAGCATCGCCACTGTTCTGCGCACCAGTCCCGGCGAGTGCGCACGGGGGTGTTCGTCGATCGTCATCTCCGCACGCCCTTCACCGACCACCATCTAAATACTACGCGACATAGTAGTTTGCGGGGTTCGGTGTGATGGAGCGTGGTCGGCGCAGCAGCGAGAACGCCAGTGCTGCACCAGCGCCGGTGGCGGCAATCCATTCCGGAACGCTGCCGGTGATCGTCGCCGGGGTGAGGGTGGTGCTCAGTGACACCTCGGTGACGACAGCTGCGGGGGTGAACAGCTCCGTGCGCTCGACGACCTCCCCGCGTGCATCGATGACGGCGCTGACGCCGCTGGTGGCCGACACGACGACGCTGCGCCCGTGTTCGACCGCTCGTACCCGCGACATGGCGAGTTGTTGATAGGTCATGTTCGTCCGACCGAAAGTGGCGTTGTTGGTGG
>NZ_JAWLRY010000059.1:0-1478 GCF_033142325.1 Rhodococcus sp. IEGM 1370
ACGCCGGAGCGGTGACACTGCTCCGCACCGTCGACGTCACCGGACTCACCACTGCCCTGTCCCGGAACCTGTCACCGTGGCGGAAACCGTTGGCGCACTTCGATCCAGGCAAGATCATCACCGACCTCGCAGTGTCGCTGACACTCGGCGGGGACTGCCTCGCCGACATCGCCACCCTGCGAGAACACAGCGCCGTGTTCGGGAAAGTGCCCTCCGATCCGACCGTGTCCAGACTGGTCGCCGCACTGTCCGCCGATGCACCCGCAGTGCTCACCGCGATCGACACCGCTCGTGCATACGCTCGCGCCGCGGCCTGGAAACATGCCGGCAAGCACGCACCCGATCACGACATCACCGCCCAGAACCCGATCGTGATCGACCTCGACGCCACCCTCGTCACCGCCCACTCGGAGAAGGAATCTGCAGCTCCGACCTACAAACGAGGCTTCGGATTTCATCCCCTGTTGGCGTTCGTCGACCACGGCACCGACGGGACCGGCGAACCCGTCGCAGCACTGTTACGGCCGGGCAACGCCGGCTCGAACACGGCCGCCGATCATATCGAGGTCACACGAAAAGCTCTGGCACAGTTGCGCTCTGCGACCGGATCTCGTCCGGGCCGAACGGTGATGGTCCGTACCGACGGTGCCGGAGCCAGCCACACATTCATGACCTGGCTGCACAACAAGCGGGTGTCGTATTCGATCGGCTTCGGACTCACCGATGCCATGGTCACCGCGCTGAGCGCGGCCCCCGACAGCGCTTGGTCCGTCGCCGTCGACCACGCCGAGAAGGTCCGCGATGGTGCGTGGGTCATCGACGCCACCGGCCTCCTCGACCTCACGACGTGGCCGACCGGGATGCGCGTGATCATCAGGAAGGAACGCCCCCACCCCGGAGCACAGTTGCGGTTCACCGATTCCGACGGTCTTCGATTGACCGCGTTCGCCACCAACACCGTGCGCGGTCAGATCCAGGATCTCGAACTGCGGCACCGTCGCCGCGCCCGCTGCGAAGATCGCATTCGCACCGCCAAGGACACCGGACTGACCAACTTTCCGTTGCACGGGTTCGATCAGAACCGCATCTGGTTGGCGATTGTCCAGCTCGCTCTGGACTTGATGGCGTGGACTCAGATGCTTGGCTTCACCGACCACGAAGCGCGCCGGTGGGAGCCGAAACGTATTCGCCTGCGGGTGTTCTCGATCGCGGGACGCATCTCGATACATGCCCGCCGCATCCACCTGAAGCTGTCGAAGAACGCGACATGGTCGACTCTGATTGTCACCGCATTGACGCGGATGGCGGCGCTACCCGCGCCCGCCTGACCGGACTTCACCCGACCCGACGACAACGAAAGAAACCCGACCTCGGGCTGTGGATCCGAGCGCTGCCGATCGACATCGGCCGCGCCATCGTGCGCCAACGGGGTTCGAAGCGCAATCTCGACCGGCTCAGGCCGGCACATCACCGTGGAG
>NZ_JAWLRY010000005.1:0-230241 GCF_033142325.1 Rhodococcus sp. IEGM 1370
CATCGAACTTCCTTGGTGCACCCATATCTGCATTCTCCTGGTGAGATCACAGTCTCCACCAGTCCCAGGACGGTTCAAGTTGCCCTGGGGCGGGTAGTTTCCGGGCGGGGGTGGGTAGCCACCGGGAGGCGGGTAGCCGCCCTGAGGTCCCTGCGGTGGGTAGTTGCCCTGCGGCGGATAGTTCCCGGGCGGGGGCGGGTACTGACCGCCGGCAGGCGGCGGGGTGTTTTCCGTGTTCGGCGGGGGAGTGTTCGGCGTTTCGGGGCGGTCGGGATCGGAACCCTGGCCGGGCCGCGGTTCGTCTGTCGGATCGTCGTTCACGTCGTTCTCCTGGTCTGTGGTCGGGACGCGTGGGGTGGTTCGGAGCACCGAGACCCCGTAACACTGTGAACGCAGACGAGCGGGCCTCCGCCTGATGTCGGAGGTCCGCTCGGGCGTGGACAGGTTGTTACGAGATGCTGATGACCTGGGTTCCGCCGGCGATCTCGTCGTGCTTGCCCTGTTTGGTCGGGCTGGAGTTGATGGTCACCGCAACGACGATGTACGCCACGATCACCAGGAAACTGCCGACGAACGGCACGATGTTGAGCAGAAGGAAGGCATTGCGCTTGGCCGCCTCGGCCTGAGTGGGCAGTCCGCCTGTTGGGCCGAGGGTGCGTAGGCCGAGGAGTTGCTTGCCCAGAGTCTGGCCGCGGGAGGACTCGAGCAGCGTGAAGTACGCGAAGCCGAGGAGCGCAGTCGCGAGACCCATCAGGAAAGTTCCGAAGAACCCGCTGGGGAGAATCAAGTACAGGATGATCTGGACGATCGCGAGAATGAGCAAGTCCAGGAAGCGCGCCGCGAAACGTGATCCGAGGCTGCCGGGCTGCGCGCCGCCGGGCAACTGCGAGCCCAGTCCGAATCCGGCGTTTCCGCCTACCGGTGGCGGAGGATAGTTGCCCGGGGGCGGGTAATTGCCGGGCGGTGGGTAGTTGCCGGGCGGTGGGTAACCGGACGCTGGATTCGTGGGGTACTGGGGTTGGTTCGGATCGGAGCCGTACTGCGGTCCGTTGGGTGAATTGTCACTCACGAGATTCCCTTTGGTTGCAAAGTGTGGCGTGCGTCGAACGAATACTCGATTCTCGCCGAGCGAACCCCACCACGGAGAGGGTGTCAAGCACTACACACCTGCCCGGTCAGTACATTTCGGACACGATTTCTCGCCGAGCGCACCGGGCCCGGTCCTACTAGGGTTGGGTGTTCTACCCATACCGGGACTATCACGAGGGGCTCGCCGTGGGCATCAAGGTTGCACTCGAACACCGCACCAGCTACCGATTCGACCGCACCGTCAAGATCTTTCCGCACGAAATTCGGCTGCGACCGGCACCGCATTCGCGTACTCCCATCGAGGCGTACTCGCTGAAGATCGAGCCGGCAGAGCATTTCGTCAATTGGCAGCAGGACGTGTTCGGAAACTTCCTCGCTCGGGTGGTCTTCCCCGAGCGAACCGATCACCTGTCGATCACCGTCGGACTCGTCGCGGACATGGCGTCGATCAATCCCCTCGACTTCTTCGTCGAGGAATGGGCCGAGCACTACGGCTTCGCGTACGAAGAGCACGACCTTCCCGACCTCGAGCCGTATCTACGGCCGGTGGACGAGGGCAAGGCCGGATCCGGACCGGGACCGGTGGTCTCGGCCTGGGTGGAGAAGCTGCAGGCGGCTGTCACCGAACGCGGAGAGTCGTTGCGCACCATCGATTTTCTCGTGATGGCAAACCAAGCCGTCATGGGCGACGTCGGGTACTCCGTGCGCATGGAACCCGGAGTGCAGACCCCCGATCTGACCCTGACGTCCGCTGTCGGGTCGTGCCGCGACTCGGCGTGGTTGCTGGTGTCGGTACTACGTCAGATGGGTCTGGCAGCGCGGTTCGTCTCGGGTTACCTGGTTCAGTTGTCCTCCGACGTCAAGTCGCTGGACGGCCCGTCCGGGCCGGTGGAGGACTTCACCGATCTCCACGCCTGGACCGAGGTCTATCTCCCCGGTGCGGGCTGGGTCGGGATGGACCCGACATCAGGCCTGTTCGCCGGCGAGGGCCACATTCCACTGTCGGCGACGCCGCACCCGTCGACTGCCGCCGCCATCTCCGGTGCGACGAGCAAGTGCAAGGCCGAACTCGACTTCTCGAACACCGTCGTCCGCGTCCACGAGGATCCGCGAACGACGTTGCCGTACACCGCCGAGCAGTGGGAATCGATCAAGGCCACAGCCGAGAAGATCGACGAGCGGATGCTCGATCAGGACATTCGGTTGACCGTCGGCGGCGAGCCCACGTTCGTCGCGATCGAGAATCAGGAAGCGCCCGAGTGGAACACCACGGCCGACGGCCCGCACAAGCGCAAGCTGGCAAGCGTGCTCGCCGAACGGCTTCGCACCATCTACGCACCGGACGGTCTGGTGCAGCGCAGCCAGGGCAAGTGGTACCCCGGCGAACCTCTGCCGCGGTGGCAGGTGGGACTGTTCTGGCGCACCGACGGTCAAGCTCTGTGGCACGACTCCGATCTGATCGCCGATCCCTGGTTGGCGGAGGACCTGCGCCCGGAGCCGGTGGACAATTCGGCGTCGCAGGCACTGATCGACGAGTTGGTCAAGGCGCTCGGACTGCCCGCCTCACAGGCGCGTCCCGCCTACGAGGACCCGTTGGTGAAACTGTTGGACCTGGTTCGCCAGCCCTACGGTGATCCGCCCGCCGACGACGAGGATCTCGAACCGGGAGCCGATTCCGCTGATGCCAGAAAGAAACTGCTCGAACGGCTCGATGCGAGTACCGACGAGCCTGCGGCATTCGTGCTGCCCATCTCGCGCACCGAGGACGGCTCCGGCTGGGAGAGCTCGGACTGGAAGTTGCGCCGCGGCCGAATAGTGTTGCTGGAGGGCGATTCTCCCGCGGGTCTGCGGCTGCCACTACGGGCGATCTCCTGGGACGGCGGTCCCGTCGAGAACCCGGCAGACCCCACCGCGCCCAAGCCGGATCTGCCCACACCGCAGCTGACTCAGCAACCGCCGCGAGCGGTGAACCCGGCCGAGTCGCGGTACGCGCAGTTGGTGAACGAGACGTCCGGGGTGGGCGGCACCTCCGTCACCGCACTGGTCGCCGAGGTTCGCGACGGCGTCCTGCACGTGTTCATGCCGCCGATGGATCGGTTGGACGATTTCGTCGATCTCGTCTCGCGGGTCGAGCAGGCGGCGTCGACCATCGACACGCCCGTCGTGATCGAGGGCTACGGTCCGCCGTCCGATCCGCGTATCCAAACCCTGACCGTCACACCGGATCCCGGTGTGATCGAGGTCAACGTGCAACCGACCTCCTCGTGGGCGGAACAGAACGATCTGATGGAGCGTCTCTACCTCGAGGCGCGTCAGTCCCGTTTGAGCACAGAGGGATTCGACAACGACGGCACCACACGTGGAACGGGCGGTGGAAACCACATCACCCTCGGCGGCGTGACGCCGGTGGATTCACCCGTTCTGCGTCGACCGGACCTGTTGGTCTCGCTGCTGACGCACTGGCAGCGGCACCCGTCGCTGTCGTACCTGTTCTCGGGCCGCTTCATCGGCACCACGTCGCAAGCTCCTCGCGCCGACGAGGGACGCGAGGAATCGCTCTACGAGCTCGAGGTCGCATTCAGCGAGATCGAGCGACTGACCGGGGCCGACCGATCGGCGTCGCCCTGGGTCGTCGACCGAGCGCTGCGGCACCTGCTCACCGACATCACCGGCAACACGCACCGCGCCGAGTTCTGCATCGACAAGCTCTACAGTCCCGATTCCACTCGCGGACGACTGGGACTGCTCGAACTGCGCGGGTTCGAGATGCCGCCGCACCATCAGATGGCGATGGTGCAGTCACTGCTCGTGCGATCGATGGTCTCGCGGTTCTGGGACACCCCGCTGAAGGCACCTCTCATCCGGCACGGTGCCAATCTGCACGGTCGGTACATGTTGCCGCACTTCGTCATCAACGATATCGGTCGTGTCGTCGAGGACCTCCGCGAGCACGGCATCGATTTCGACACCAGCTGGCTCGATCCGTTCACCGAGTTCAGATTCCCTCGAATCGGTACCACCGTGGTCGGTGACGCCGAGATCGAGCTTCGGGGTGCGATCGAGCCATGGAACACCCTCGGCGAAGAATCGACATCCTCGGGCACCGCCCGGTACGTGGACTCTTCGGTGGAACGAATCCAGGTTCAGGTCGCCGGAGCCGACGCGGGCCGGTACATGGTGACGTGCAACGGGGTGCCGGTGCCGATGTTGCGGACCGAGCGTCAGGACGTGCAGGTCGCCGGCGTGCGTTACCGCGCTTGGCAGCCGCCGAGCGCTCTGCACCCGACGATCGAGGTGCAGAGTCCACTTCGTTTCGATCTGGTGGAAATGCAGACCGGACGTGCGGTCGGTGGGTGCTCGTACCACGTCGTGCACCCGGGCGGTCGCTCGTACGAGGGGCCTCCGGTCAACTCGGTGGAAGCCGAAGCCCGCCGCAACGGCCGCTTCGAGGAGGGCGGGTTCACCTCGGGCAAGGTGGACGTAGCAAGATTGCTCGAGATGCACGCTCGCCAAGCGATCGATGTGTCCGCGCCCGGCATGCTCGACCTGCGCCGGACCGGAGTCATCACGTCCTGACGCGCGATTGCACAGGAGAACGAGTCGACCGGTAGCGATCTCGGTCCGACGCGTATCGGGTGGTTCCGCAGGCAGCGGAGTCACCCGGCGGCGGAGTGTGATCGACCGACGGAAGGAACAACGGCTCGATGGTGCCCGTGGATACCACCCTGAGTGGAGCCGGCAGGAACGAAGATGTTTCGGGTGGAGCCGGCAGGAACGAAGACGTTTCGAGTGGTGCCGGGTCGCCGTGGCTCGCGTATCGCGGTCGGCGTGAGGCCGTGACCGGTCGTGCCGATCGGTTCGACGAGATGCTCGATGCCGACGACTCCGTCCGTCCGCACTGGGCGGAGTTGGTCGACGGTATGCGCGAGGCCGGCTCGGGTGCCATGCAGACGTTGCAGTCGCGGGTGAGCCGTTTGGTCGACGACCACGGCATCACGTACAACCCGATTCCGTCGGGTGGCAGCGAGGCGTTGCCCAGTGCTGTTCGGTGGGGGTTGGACAGTGTTCCGTTGGTCGTCGCGGCCGACGAGTGGGACCGTTTGGAAGCAGGTTTGGTTCAGCGGTCGATGTTGCTCGATGCGATGCTCACCGACATCTACGGTGCCCAAGAAACCGTTCGTCGGGGGTTGATTCCGCCGGAGTTGGTCTTCGGCAATCCGGGCTATCTGCGGACGGCGCATGCGATCACCGTTCCGGGGCCGCATCAGCTGTTCATGCATGCCGCCGATGTCGCCCGAGGTTCCGACGGCGAATTCCGGGTCGTCGCCGACCGCACGCAGGCACCGTCGGGAGTGGGCTACGCGCTCGCCGATCGGCGGGTGATGTCGCGCGCGATGCCGGAGTTGTTCCAGGCCAGCAATCCCAGGCCGCTGTCCACGTTCGCTCGGGCGGTTCGTCTGGCGCTTCGCGATGCGGCACCCGCATCGGCGGAGAATCCGGTCGTGGTGGTGCTCAGTCCCGGTTCGCATTCCGAGACGGCATTCGATCAGGCCTATCTCGCAACGGTTCTCGGCTTTCCGCTCGTGGAGAATGCCGATCTTGTGGTCCGCGACGGCTGTCTGTGGATGCGGTCGCTCGGCAAGCTGCGGCGGGTCGATGTGGTGCTGCGCCGAGTCGACGCAGAGTTCGCCGACCCACTCGATCTGCGCCCGGATTCTCATCTTGGAGTCGTCGGCCTGGTCGAAGTGCTGCGGCGCGGGGCCGTGAGCGTGGTGAACACGCTCGGTAGCGGTGTGCTCGAGAACCCGGCTCTGATTCCGTTGCTTCCGGCGTTGAGTCGTGCCCTGCTGGACGAGGATCTGATTCTCGGTTCGGTACAGACCTACTGGGGTGGCGACCCGGATCAGCTCTCGCACATCGGAAGCCGGATGCGTTCGCTGGTGCTGCGCTCGACCACCTCACGTCGCACGGTGGTGGGGCACGATCTCACCGACGTCGCCGCGGAGGAGCTGTGGAAGCGAATTCTCGCCGAGCCGTGGAAGTGGACAGGGCAGGAAGTCCCCGAGTTCTCGTTGGCTCCGGTCGGTTCGTCGATCGACGGCGGCTCGGGTTCGCAGTTGTCGGTGGTGCCGGCGCAGGTGGGGATGCGGCTGTTCACGGTTGCGCAGCGGGGCGGGTACACGCCGATGCGCGGCGGCCTGGGGCAGGTGGTGCTCACCGCACCGGTCACCGAACCGCTCATCACGGTGGCGTCGAAGGACGTGTGGGTCAAGTCGGTGGAACGGGTCACCCCGGCCGACTCCGCTCCGCACACCCCGCCCGCCACGGTGGAGGAGTTGCCGCAGTACGCCGCGTCCAACGTCGATGTCGTCAGTTCCCCGCGTGTGCTCGGCGACCTGTTCTGGTTCGGCCGCTACAGCGAGCGTGCCGAGGACATGACTCGATTGCTCATCGCTGCGCGCGAACGCAATCAGGACTATCGATCGATGCCGTGGCTCGAAGGCAGCGAAAGTCTGCCGATTCTTCTCGAAGCGGTCACGAAGGTCTCGCGCACCTGGCCGGGGTTCCTCGACGAGAAGAACCGCGGTGATGCGAGCGTGGAAATGCGCTCGTTGATGCTCTCGACGGGACGTCTGGGTTCGCTGGCCCAATCGGTGGATCGGATGCAGCAAGCGGCGCGCGCGGTGCGCGACCAGCTCTCGAACGACACCTGGGCGGTGCTGAACCGCATCGACACCGCGCTCGAGGAGCTGGCCGAGTCGCCGGTTCACAACGGCGCGCAATTGGCGTCGTCGCAGTCGAGTGTGCTGCGCGGGTTGCTTGCGCTGGCCGGCTTGGCATCGGAATCGATGGTGCGAGACGCGGGCTGGTACCTGATGGATGCAGGCAAACGGATCGAGCGTGGTCTGCAGCTGACTGCGCTGCTCTCGGCCACGCTGAGCCACGCTCTCACGCCGTCCACCGAACAAGCGGTCATCGATTCGGTGCTGTCCGCGGCCGAGTCCTCGGTGATCTACCGCAGACGCAACAGCGGGCGCGCACGTCCGGCGGCCGTCGCGCAACTGTTGTTGTTCGACGAGGGCAACCCGCGAGCGTTGGTCTACCAGCTCGATCGGCTTCGGGACGACCTGGGTTCGTTGCCCGATGCCTCGGGTACGTCGCGGCCCGAGCAGCTCGTCGAGCAGATGCGGGTGCGGTTGCGGCGCGTGGACCCGGGCGATCTGGAATCGGTCGATGCGAACGGCAGGCGGGTGGAGTTGCTCGAGCTGGTGGACGGCATCCACGACTCGCTCGAGGAATTGTCCCGCGTCGTCCTCGCCACGCACATGTCGTTGCCCGGTGGCACGCAGCCGCTGTGGGGCAGCGCGAACATCCGAACTGCGAACGGGGTGCGGTGATGAGTCGTCGGTACCGAATCAAGCACATCACCACCTACACGTATTCCGACCGGGTCACCTCGTCCTACGGGCGCGGATTCCTCGCGCCGCGCGACATGGACGGGCAGCACTGTCTGGAGAAGTCGGTCACGGTGGAGCCGGCTCCCACCGATCAATCCTTCGGCGTGGACGTCTACGGCAACGAGGACGTGTACTTCCACGTCACGCACGACCACGAGAAGCTGGTGGTGACGGCGGATTCGCTGGTGGAGGTCTATCCCCGTCCGGCGGACGAGACGACGTCGTGGCCGGCGACTGCATCCTGGGAGTCGGCTCGGATGGCGCTGTTCGGTGCGAACGTGCCTGCGGATCCGGCCCGTGCGTCGGCCGTGGAGTTCGCTCTCGATCTGCCGACTCCGGAGATCACCGACGAGGTGCGCGCCTACGCGGCCCCCAGCTTCTGGCCCGGTCGTCCCCTCGCGGACGTCGTCGTGGATCTGACACATCGGATCTTCACCGATTTTTGCTATCTCTCCGGCTCGACGACGGTCTCGACCACCGTTGTCGACGTCCTCGCCGCGAGATCGGGAGTGTGCCAGGACTTCGCTCGCCTTGCGATCGCGTGCTTGCGGTCCCAGGGTCTGGCGGCCCGGTACGTGTCGGGATACCTCGCAACCGAGCCTCCGCCCGGCAAGGAGCGGATGATCGGTGTCGACGCGACCCACGCGTGGGCTGCGGTGTGGATGCCGAACGATCGGTGGCTCGCCTTCGATCCCACCAACGATCAGCTGGTCGACGAGCGATACGCGACCGTGGCGTGGGGACGCGACTACGCCGACGTGCCTCCCCTGCGCGGAGTGATCTACACCGAAGCGGAGGAGAGCACCATCGCCGTATCGGTGGACGTTGCACCGCAGTAGCGAACCCGGCATACTTCGGTGGCTCGGGGGTAACCGACCATCTGGTCGAATCTACGAATGCAACGTGCGAAAAGCCGCAAAACGGACAATCGTTTTCCATTCGTAGTCACCGAGACGGCACAGCAGAACACACCGAACGGGTAGCTTGGATATCGATGACCGCAACACTGGCAGACCCTGTATCAGAGGTAGTAGCAGCAGCCCAGCGACTCCTCACCAAACGCACCGGAGCTCCGGTGACGTTGATCGACCCGGTGAATCTGGGGGGTAGCGGCCAAGCGATCGTGTTGCGAGTCCGAGTGTCCGAGAACCCGTTTCAGCTGCCCCGCACCCTGGTGATCAAGCAGGTCCGGGACCTGCCCGCCGAATCGGAACTGCATGCCGAGCTCGCCGACATCTCCGGTTCCAGCGCCTTCCTGCGCGAGGCAGCGTCGTACCAGTTCGCCAACGCTCTGGCCACGGACAGCAGGCCAGGACCCGAGCTGCACGCGTACGACCTCGACGCGAGACTGCTGGTGCTCAGCGATCTCGGCGACGCCAGTCCCATCACCACTCTGCTGCGCAACTCGGACGAAGCCGCGGTGACTAATTCCTTGATGGCCATGGCGCAGGCGCTCGGCCGCATGCACGCCGCCACCGTCGGCCGTGAGGACGACTTCGCCGCTCTGCTGCGACGGGTGGGACAACCCGACTCCACCGACGGGATCTCCGCCCAGATACCCGACGCTCTCGCCGAGGTCCCCGGGCTGCTGACCGATCTTCTGGGCGTCGGAACGACCCCGGATGCAATTCTCGATCGCGTCTCTCGCAGCGGACGGCTGTTCGCGCATGGCGCCTTCCGCGCCTTCAGCCCGTCCGACCTGTGTCCCGACAACATCATCGTCAACGACGAAGGCGTTCGGTTCCTCGATTACGAGTGGGGCGGATTTCGTGACGCCACCCTCGACATCACCTACGCGTTGGCGTCGTTCCCCGGTTGCCTGTGCAGCTTCGACCTCTCGCACGCTCGAGAGCAGGCGATGATCGACGCGTGGCGTTCGGAAGTGGTGGGCATATGGCCCGCGTTGGCCGACGACACCACGCTGGCGAGCAAGATTCTCGACGCACGTCTGATCTGGGTGTGGCTGAGCACCTACTGGTTCCTGCCCGACGACCACACTCGCATCGCCGCGGCGCGTGCCCACCACCTGTCGGTTCCGCGGTCGCAGGCACTGATCTCGCGGTGGACGGCGCTGGCAGACAGTGCTGCTCGTGTCGGTGAGACCGGCATCGCCGACTACGCGACGTCGGTCGGTACCGCTCTGCGCACCAAGTGGGAGCGCTGAGCAAGACGTCGTTCGCGCATCCGCCGGTCGCATCGGTAGCGTTCGACGGGTGAGCGGCGGCATCGGTAGTGACTTCTCCGGCGGGGACATCTCGGGGAGCGACGAGTTGGGCGACGGGCTGTTCGACGCGCCTGCGCCCCCGAAGGCGATGATCGCCGAGTCCCGTCCGACGTCCACCTACGTCAGGCCCGACGCACCTCTGGCGGTGCGTATGCGTCCGACGAGCCTCGACGAGGTGGTGGGGCAGTCTCATCTGTTGGCTCCGGGTGCTCCACTGCGCCGCCTCGTCGAGGGCTCCGGTGCGTCCTCGGTGATGCTCTACGGACCACCGGGAACCGGCAAGACGACGCTCGCGTCGCTGATCTCGGGGGCGACCGGACGCAAGTTCGAGGCGCTGTCGGCCCTCTCGGCCGGGGTCAAGGAAGTGCGCAACGTCATCGAACTCGCGCGTCGCCGACTGCTCTCGGGCGAGCAGACGGTGTTGTTCATCGACGAGGTGCATCGATTCTCCAAGACCCAGCAGGATGCACTGCTTGCTGCCGTCGAGAATCGGATCGTGTTGTTGGTGGCCGCGACCACGGAGAATCCGTCGTTCTCGGTGGTGTCGCCGCTGCTGTCCCGGTCGTTGGTTCTGCAGTTGCAGCCGCTGGGATCCGAGGACATCGAGTTGTTGCTCACTCGCGCCGCGAACGATCCACGCGGCCTGGACGGTGCAGTGACCATCGCCGAGGACGCGATGGATCACCTGGTGCGTCTCGCGGCCGGCGACGCCCGACGGGCGTTGACGGCACTCGAGGCGGCAGCGGGCGCCGCGACCGACGGGATGCTCGATCTCGCGACGGTCGAGGCCAGTGTCGACAAGGCCGCCGTGCGCTACGACCGCGACGGAGATCAGCACTACGACGTCATCAGCGCGTTCATCAAGTCGATCAGAGGGTCCGACGTCGACGCAGCCCTGCACTATCTGGCGCGGATGATCACGGCAGGCGAGGACGCGCGGTTCATCGCGCGACGTCTCGTGGTGCACGCCAGCGAGGACATCGGGATGGCCGATCCCACGGCGTTGCAGACGGCGACCGCCGCTGCCAGCGCCGTGCAGATGATCGGGATGCCCGAGGCGCGGTTGGCGCTGGCGCAGGCCACGATCCATCTGGCGACTGCGCCCAAGTCCGGTGCCGTGATCGGCGCACTCGGTGCTGCCATGGCCGACGTGGCTGCAGGCAAGTCGGGGTCGGTGCCGCCGCATCTGCGCGACGGCCACTACAAGGGAGCTCAAGGGCTGGGGAACGCCGTCGGGTATCGGTACCCGCACAGCAGTCCCGGCGGCGTACTGGGGCAGCAGTATCCGCCGGACGAACTGGTGGGCGTGAACTACTACGAGCCCACCGAGCACGGTGCCGAGCGGGAAATCGCGACCAGGGTCGGGAAACTGCGCCGCATCATCCGAGGCCGATAGGCCCTCGAGTCGGTGCGGGGTCCGACGACGCTAACCTGTATCCGTGCAGACCCATGAGATCCGCAGGCGTTTCCTCGACCATTTCGTGAAGGCGGGACACACCGAAGTACCCAGTGCGTCGTTGATCCTCGACGACCCCAATCTGCTGTTCGTCAATGCGGGCATGGTTCCGTTCGTGCCGTTCTTCCTCGGTCAGCAGACACCGCCGTACAAGACGGCGACGAGCGTCCAGAAGTGCGTGCGCACCCTCGACATCGAGAACGTCGGCATCACCACCCGGCACAACACGTTCTTCCAGATGGCAGGAAACTTCTCGTTCGGCGACTACTTCAAGCGGGACGCCATCCGGCATGCCTGGTCTCTGTTGACCGACAGCGTCGAGGACGGCGGCTACGGGTTCGATCCCGAGCGGATCTGGGCCACCGCGTATCTCGACGACGACGAGGCGATCGAGCTCTGGAAGGAGATCGCAGGCCTGCCCGACGAGCGAATTCAGCATCGAGGAATGGCCGACAACTACTGGTCCATGGGCATTCCCGGACCCTGTGGCCCGTGCTCGGAGATCTACTACGACCGAGGACCCGAGTTCGGTGCCGAGGGCGGTCCGGAGGCCGACGAGGATCGATACATCGAGATCTGGAACCTCGTGTTCATGCAGAACGAACGCGGCAAGGGAATCAGCAAGGACGACTTCGAGATTCTCGGTCCGCTGCCGAAGAAGAACATCGACACCGGCATGGGCGTCGAGCGTGTCGCCTTCCTGCTCCAGGGCGTGGACAACGTCTACGAGACCGACCTCGTCCGACCGGTGATCGCCAAGGCCGAGGAACTCTCGGGACGCGCCTACGGTGCCGACCACGACAACGACGTGCGTTTCCGCGTCATCGCCGATCACGCCCGGACTGCCGCGCTGCTGATCTCCGACGGAGTCAATCCCGGCAACGACGGTCGCGGCTACGTGTTGCGCCGGTTGCTGCGCCGCATCGTCCGATCGGCACGCCTGCTCGGCGCACCCGACGAGACCATGGCGCAGTTCGTCACCGTCGTACGCGACACGATGGCCGAGTCGTACCCGAATTTGGTGACCGACTTCGATCGCATTCTGACCGTCGCAGTGGGGGAGGAGACGGCGTTCCTCAAGACCCTCACCTCGGGTTCGCGACTGTTCGAGGGCGCGGCGGAGGCAGTCAAGGCGTCGGGTGCGAAGAAGATCGGCGGTGCCGAGGCATTCGCGCTGCACGACACCTACGGTTTCCCAATCGATCTGACGCTCGAGATGGCCGCCGAGGCCGGCCTGTCGGTGGACGAGGACGGTTTCCGCTCGCTGATGGCCGAGCAGCGCAACCGGGCCAAGGACGACGCCCGTGCCCGCAAGCACGCACACGCAGACCTCACGGTCTACAAGGATTTTGTCGACGGTTCGCCGACCGAGTTCACCGGATTCGACGAACTCGGCTCCGAGGCAACGGTATTGGCCCTGATCTCGAACGGCGTCCGCGTACCGACCGCGGTTGCGGGAGACTCGGTGGAGATCATCCTCGACCGCAGCCCGCTCTACGCCGAGTCCGGTGGCCAGATCGCCGACATCGGCACGATCACCGCACCCGGCCTCGGCGTCAAGGTCAACGACGTGCAGAAGATCGCCAAGAAGCTCTGGACGCACAAGTCGGTGGTCGAGTCGGGTCAGATCACCGAGGGCGACACCGTGCACGTCGACGTCGACCACGCGTGGCGCAAGGGTGCGACTCAGGGCCACTCGGGTACTCACATGGTGCACGCGGCACTGCGACAGGTGCTCGGGCCGAACGCGACGCAGGCCGGATCGCTCAACAAGCCCGGCTACCTTCGGTTCGACTTCTCGTGGCAGGGTGCGCTGTCCGACGCGCAGCGCGACGACATCGAGAATGTCGCCAACGACGCGGTGGGATCGGACTTCGCGGTCAACACCATGGTCACCGACCTGGACAGTGCCAAGAAGATGGGCGCGATGGCCCTGTTCGGTGAGAACTACGGCGACGAAGTGCGCGTCGTCGAGATCGGCGGACCGTTCTCGATGGAACTGTGCGGTGGTACGCACGTGCAGCACTCGTCGCAGATCGGCCCGGTCACCATTCTCGGTGAATCGTCCGTGGGCTCGGGAGTGCGCCGAGTCGAAGCCTTCGTCGGCCTCGACTCGTACCGCTATCTCGCCAAGGAACGCGCGCTGCTGGCCGGCATCGCGTCCTCGCTCAAGGTGCCGTCCGAGGAGGTTCCGGCCCGCATCGAGACCCTGGTCGAGCGTCTGCGGGTCGCGGAGAAGGAACTCGACGCCGTCAAGGCCGCCGCAGTGCTGGCCTCGGCAGGTGAGTTCGTCGGCAAGGCCGAGCGATTCGGCGACGTGCGAGCGGTCATCGCGCAGGCACCGGACGGCGTCGGCGGCAACGACCTGCGCACCTTGGTCACCGACATCCGAGGACGGCTGGGCGCGGATCCGGCCGTGGTGGTGCTTTTCGGCACCGTGAGCGGCAAGGTCCCGTTCGTGGTCTCGACCAACAAGGCAGCTCAGGACGCCGGTATTGCCGCAGGCGATCTGGTGGGGGCCTTCGGTCCGAGCATCGGTGGGCGGGGCGGCGGCAAGCCCGAGCTGGCTCAGGGTTCGGGATCGGACGTCGCCGGAATCCCAGCCGGTATCGACGCAGCCCGGGCTCGATTGACCGAACTCACCACCCACTGACGATCGTGGTAGCTCAGGGGCGCGGCCCCGATCGGCCAGGAGTCGACGATCCCGGCCGCGGCCGTCGTATCGGCATCGACGTCGGCAGTGTGCGCATCGGTATCGCCTCTAGTGATCCCGACGGTGTACTCGCCACGCCGGTCGAGACCGTGCCGCGATCGAAGATCAAGGGTCCCGACGCCCCGGACGTGGCGCGGGTGGCGGAGATCGTCGCCGAATACGAGGCCGTCGAGATCGTCATAGGGCTTCCTCGGACGCTGCGCGGAGAGCGCGGCAATGCCGTCGACGCAGCCGAGAAATTCGGCCGCTCCCTGCACCGGCGATTGGGTGATGTGCCGATTCGGATGGCCGACGAGCGACTGACTACCGTGAGTGCATCGCGCGCGCTACGGGACAGTGGAGTGCGAGCCAAGAACCAACGATCGGTGATCGATCAGGCTGCGGCGGTCGCGATACTGCAGGGCTGGCTCGACGAGCGCCGTGCCGTATCGGATCGTGCAGCGAACAATTCAGGATCGACGGAGGTCGACGAGTGAACTACGAAGGGTCCGATCGGGACCGGCGAGATGCGCGCTCGGACGAGGCGCACACCGACCCGATCGGCTATCGCGTGGACGAGGGCAGCGAGTTCCACCGCACTGTGCACGGCCCGCCGCAGCGTCAGGAGCCGCATCCCCGGTCCTCTCGTGACGCAGATCGGGAGCCCGAGCACGAGGCCGAGCGCGGAGCGTTGCCACAGGAGGTCGGCCGCAGCCGTGCCGCGACCCGGAAGGACCGAGCTGCCTCCAGCCGCAAGCGCCGCGGCCGCCTGGTCGCTCTGGTACTCGGGCTCGTACTGGTCGTGGCAGTCGCGGGAGGAGCGTATTTCGCGGTGAACAAGTTCGGCAATCGCACGACACCGAACGCCGACTTCACCGCGGGCTCACCGGGCGACGGCGTTGTAATTCAGGTTCATCCCAACGACACCGCGCAACAGATCGGTACCCAGGCAGCGGACAAGGGTGTGGTCGCCAGTTCGGGAGCCTTCCTCGAAGCGGCGCTCCTGAACAACGCCATCACCTCGGTTCAACCCGGTTTCTATCTGCTCGCCAGCAACGTGCCTGCCTCGCAGGCCGTGAACGAACTCGTCGACCCCGCGTCCCGGGTGGGCAACATGGTGATCTCGGAAGGCCGTCAGCTGCACGACGCGCGCGACGTGAACACCGGTGCCGTCAAGAAGGGCATCTACACCCTGATCGCCGAGGCCAGCTGCGTGGACCGAACCGGCAGTGGAACCCCCACCTGCGTGAGCTACGACGACCTCAACGTGGCTGGAGCCGTGGACGACCCGGCCGCCTTGGGCGTGCCCGACTGGGCCACCGATCGCGTCGAGGGAGTCCCGGACCGCGATCGGCAGCTCGAAGGGCTGATCGCCGCAGGAACCTGGGACTTCGATCCCAGCGCGGCTCCGACCGACATTCTGAAGCAGCTGGTGTCCGAGAGCGCCACCCGCTACGAGGACACCGGAATCCTCACCGCGGGAGCCAACTCCGGGCTGACTCCGTACGACACCCTCGTCGCCGCGTCGCTCGTCGAGCGGGAGTCGCTGCCGCAGGACTTCAGCAAGGTGGCCCGGGTGATCCTCAATCGGCTCGCGGTGCCGCAGAAGCTCGAGTTCGACTCGACGGTCAACTACTCGCTCGATACGACCGAGGTGGCCACCACCGACGCCGATCGCGCCCGCGTCACCCCGTGGAACACCTATGCCAGCGAAGGGCTGCCGGCAACTCCGATCTCCTCGCCGAGTATCGGTGCGGTGCAGGCGGTCGAGATGCCCGCCGACGGTGACTGGCTGTACTTCGTGACCATCAACCAGGCGGGCGAAACCCTGTTCACCCGCAGCTACGAGGAACACCTGGCCAACATCACCAAGGTCGAGGGTGGCTTCCTCGACAGCGGCCGCTGACGTGCGCGCCGCTGTACTCGGAAGCCCTGTCGAACACTCGAAGTCGCCGGTGCTGCACTGTGCCGCGTACCGCGCGCTCGGCCTCGCCGACTGGACCTACGAGCGCATCGACTGCACCGGTGAGCAGTTGCCCGGCCTGCTCGACGGTTTCGGTCCCGAATGGGTCGGCGTGTCGGTCACCATGCCGGGCAAGGTCGCGGCTCTGGCGTACGCGACCGAGCGCACCGCGCGGGCAGTTCTGGCCGGCTCGGCGAACACCCTGGTACGCACCGAGTCGGGCTGGCGCGCCGACTGCACGGACGTCGACGGAATCGTGGGCGCACTGCGCGACGCCGGAATCGAGGACCTGTCCGGTCGCACCGTGACGGTGGTCGGCGCAGGAGGAACGTCGAGGCCGGCGATCGTGGCGCTGGCCGGACTCGGAGCGACTGCGGTCACTGTCGTCGCGCGGTCGGCCGACCGCGCCCGAGACACACTGGACTGCGCCGTCGCCGCGGGGATGCGCGCGGAATTCGCGGACATGACCGACCCTCGGCTCGC
This sequence comes from Rhodococcus sp. IEGM 1370, assembly GCF_033142325.1. NCBI lineage: Bacteria > Bacillati > Actinomycetota > Actinomycetes > Mycobacteriales > Nocardiaceae > Rhodococcus > Rhodococcus sp. IEGM 1370. The sequence continues at coordinate 16,366 of NZ_JAWLRY010000005.1, forward strand.
CACCGTCGCAGCGGAGTCCGCTGTGCTCGTCAGCACCGTGCCCGCGGCCGGGGCCGCGGACATCGCGTCGGATCTCGCCCATGCACCCCTGGTCCTCGACGCCATCTACGATCCGTGGCCGACGCCCCTGGCAACTGCCGTGGACGCAGCCGGTGGAACCGTCATCAGCGGATTGTCGATGCTGCTCAATCAGGCGTACGGGCAGGTGGAGCAGTTCACCGGCAGGCCGGCACCGCGAGCGATCATGCGGGACGCACTGTTCACCGCGTTGTGAGTTCGAGCCGGCAGTAGTCCACGGGCCGGAGTAGTCCACGGGCCGCGAGTTGTCCACAGGTTTCGAGTTGTGCACAGGGCAATGTTCCACCTGGGCTTTCGTCACAGTCGATCGCTGCCGTGGTGCAAGCCTTCGGTCATGATTGTCGTGGGTGGTGCGGTCGTGGTCGGTGCCGTTGTGGGGCTGACGATGCGCCGCTGTTTGGTCCGATGGAGTCCTCGGCTCCTACCGCTGCTGTCTGCGATCGGCACCGGATGGGTCTGGTGGCGTTTCGGCGGTACCGAGAACGCGGTTCCGTTGTGCGTGACGACGTGGTGGTTCGCCGCACTCAGCGCGGTCGACCTGCAGCGACGCCGGTTGCCGAACGCCTTGACCGTCCCCGGGGCGGTCGTGGTGACGATCGCGCTCGTGTTCACCGGTTCGCCGGGGGCACTGCTGGGCGGTGCTCTGTTGTTCGCGATCTATCTCGTCGTTCACCTCCTCGCGCCCGCGGCGTTCGGAGCGGGGGACGTCAAACTCGCCTGGTCGGTCGGCTCGATCGCGTGCGTCGGCGGCGGGGGAGGATGGGCGATCGCCGCGCTGTCGGCACCGGTGGCAACTGCCGTGGTGGGGTCGATCGCCGCGGCGTTGGGGCACAGGCGAGCCCGCATCCCGCACGGCCCGTCCATGTGCGCGGCCACCCTGCTGGCATCCGCGGCGTCCCTGGCGTGAAAAGATGTTCGAGTGCTGCGCTGGATAACTGCCGGAGAATCCCACGGACCCGCTCTCGTCGCCATTCTCGAAGGAATGGTCGCGGGAGTAGAGGTGACCTCGGACGACATTGCCTCTCAACTCGCTCGCCGTCGCCTCGGCTACGGCCGAGGTGCCCGTATGAAGTTCGAGGCCGACAAGGTGACCCTCACCGGTGGAGTCCGACACGGACGCACGATGGGTGGTCCGGTTGCGATCGAGGTCGGCAACACCGAGTGGCCCAAGTGGGAGCAGGTGATGTCGGCCGATCCCGTCGACGAGGCAGTGCTCGCGGATCTCGCGCGCAACTCTCCGTTGACACGGCCCCGGCCCGGCCACGCCGACTTCTCCGGGATGCTCAAGTACGGCTTCGACGACGCCCGGCCGGTGCTCGAACGCGCCAGCGCGCGTGAGACCGCCGCCCGAGTCGCCATCGGCACCGTCGCCCGCCTGTTCCTGAAGCAGGCGTTCGGAGTGGATGTCGTGTCCCACGTGATCTCCATCGGGGCATCCGACCCCTATGTCGGACCGCCGCCCGCAGGTGCGGACCTCGATGCCATCGACGCATCTCCGGTGCGCGCCTTCGACAAGGCCGCCGAAGAATCGATGATCGCCGAGATCGAGGCAGCGAAGAAGGACGGTGACACCCTCGGCGGCGTCGTCGAGGTCGTGGTGCACGGTCTGCCCGTCGGCCTCGGGTCCTTCGTCTCCGGAGAACGCAAGCTCGACGCAAGACTCGCCGCGGCATTGATGGGAATCCAGGCCATCAAGGGGGTCGAGATCGGGGACGGCTTCGAGACCGCGCGTCGACGCGGAAGCGTCGCTCACGACGAGATCAAGCCCGGTCCGGACGGTGTGTTGCGCTCGACCAACCGGGCAGGCGGCATCGAGGGCGGTATGACCAACGGTGAGGCCCTGCGAGTGCGGGCGGCGATGAAGCCCATCTCGACGGTTCCGCGCGCGTTGGCAACGGTCGACATGACGACCGGCGACGAGGCCGTGGCCATTCATCAGCGCTCGGACGTCTGCGCTGTCCCGGCTGCCGGTGTCGTGGCCGAGACCATGGTCGCCCTGGTCGTCGCGCAGGCAGCGTTGGAGAAGTTCGGTGGGGACTCGCTGGCGGAGACGACGAGCAACGTCGACCACTACGTGAAGGGCACCGCCGCCCGACCTCCACGATGACCCCGTACGCGGTCCTCGTCGGACCGCCGGGAGCAGGCAAGTCGACGATCGGTCGGCGGCTGGCACAGGCTCTCGACCTGGACCTGTTCGACACCGATGTGGCGATCGAGCGAGACACCGGTCGTACGATCGCGGATATCTTCTCGCACGACGGCGAACCGGCCTTTCGGCAGATCGAGGAGCGGATTGTCGCCGGTGCTCTGGCCTCGCACGACGGGATCGTCTCCCTCGGCGGTGGTGCTGTGCTGTCGCCCGCCACCCGCGCCCTGCTGTCCGGGCATACCGTGGTGTACCTGGAAATCAGTGTGGCCGAAGGGCTTCGGCGTACCGGTGCGAACACGGTCCGGCCGTTGCTCGCCGGTCCTGATCCGCGTGCGAAGTACCAGGAACTGATGCGTCATCGGCGACCTCTCTATCGATCGGTGGCCACGGTGCGCGTGCGTACCGACAGTCGCAGCCCCGCTCGGGTCGTGGGCCAGTTGGTGTCCAAGCTGACCGCCATCGCCCCTGTTCCCGGGCGCGATGCGAACGAGAAAAACCCCCAGTAGATGAAGGTGATTCGATGACAGAGCCAGTGCGCGTCCAGGTCGAGACTGCCAACCCGTACCCGGTGATCATCGGCCGAGGTCTGTTGACGGATCTCGTCGACCAGCTCGCCGGAACGGCCACCGTGGCGATCTTCCACCAGCCTCCGCTGGCAGAGACCGCGGAAGCAGTGCGAGCGGCTCTGGCGGACAAGGGAATCGACGCTCATCGCATCGAGATTCCGGACGCCGAGGACGGCAAGGATCTGGCCGTGGCCGGGTTCTGCTGGGAGGTTCTCGGCCGAATCGGTCTCACTCGCAGCGACGCCATCGTCAGTCTGGGCGGCGGCGCGGCGACGGACCTGGCCGGATTCGTGGCCGCGACCTGGATGCGCGGAGTTCGTATCGTCCACGTCCCGACGACGCTGCTGGCCATGGTCGACGCGGCCGTGGGCGGCAAGACCGGCATCAATACCGATGCCGGCAAGAACCTCGTCGGCTCCTTCCACGAACCGGCTGCCGTGTTGATCGATCTGGCGACCCTGGAGACCGTGCCGAAGAACGAGATCGTCTCGGGCCTGGCCGAGGTGATCAAGACCGGATTCATCGCCGATCCGAAGATTCTGGACATCATCGAAGCCGATCCTGCCGCGGCGCTGGATCCGACCGGCGAGGTGCTCCCGGAGCTGATTCGGCGCTCGGTCGAGGTCAAGGCGAAGGTCGTGGCGGCAGATCTGCGTGAGTCGAACCTGCGCGAGATTCTCAACTACGGGCACACGCTTGCGCACGCCATCGAGCGGCGGGAGCAGTACCGGTGGCGTCACGGTGCCGCGGTGTCGGTCGGTCTGGTGTTCGCGGCCGAGCTGGGACGCCTGGCCGGGCGCCTGGACGACGCCACTGCCGACCGCCACCGTTCGATTCTCGAATCGGTCGGCTTGCCGGTCACCTACGACGAGCATGCGTTCTCGGATCTGCTCAAGGGCATGCAGACGGACAAGAAGAACCGGGCCGGGCTGCTGCGGTTCGTGGTTCTGGACGGTTTGGCCAAGCCCGGACGGCTCGAAGGTCCGGATCCGGCACTGCTCGTCGCTGCATTCTCCGCGGTCGGCCGCGAGGCCCCGGCCGCAGGTGGGTCGGCCATCATGTTGTGACGCCGTCGGCCAGTCTCGGGGCCTGACGACAACGGGCGGTGATCGACGCGTACAGCGTCGATCACCGCCCGTAGGTCGATGTAGGGGAGTCAGGAACCGTCGGCGCTGCCGTGGCGGCCGCGCTTGTCGAGCCGCGGCTTGCCGTCCGCGTCCACTGCCGAGAACACCTCGGTGTCGGCGTCGCCGTGCTCGGGAGCCCACTGCGTGTCGGTCCGCGTGGGTTCGGTCCGCGTCGCCTCTGCCTGACCCGAACGGTTCTCCTGGCCGGCGTTGACCAGCTGGCGGTCGTGCGCGCGTTCGGCGTCCGAGGTGGCCAACTTCTTCTTGGCCTCGCGGTTGACGATCTGTCGTCCCACGAACACCGCGACGCTGGCGCCGATGAAGATGGTGAGAATCGTGAACGCGGCTCCGGACGTGAGCTCGAAGACCAGACCGTTCTGACCCAGGCTGAAATCGACGAAGAAGTCGACGATCCAGCTCAGGAGACCACCGAGGAGTCCACCGACCACAGCGGCTTTGAGCCAGACCATGGTGAGGTCCTCGCCGTCCTCGGGGTCGGGATGCTTGCGCCGGTCGCGGATTCCATCGATGCCGGCCCACACGATGATGACGAGCAGCACGAGGGCGTATGCCACCCAGCGCAGTGCCGATCCGCTCAGCGGCCACATCGACACTGCTGCCCCCAGCAGCAGTCGAACGACGACGTTGACCAATCCCATACTTATGCCACGCACTGCCCACCCAGTCATGCGGCACAGCATATCCGCACGTCGAAGTTTGTGTGTCGGGGCCCACAAGTTCGACGAGCCGGTCGAGGGAGGGGGAGCCTGTGGGGCGACCGGTAATGTCGGGCTCATGCCTGCCGATTTCGGTGCCCGTCGTGGTGCCCTACGAGAACTGTTGGCCGCCGACGGACTCGATTCGATGCTGATCACCGATCTTCTCAACGTGCGATATCTGACTGGATTCACCGGGTCCAACGCCGCGCTACTGGTCTCGGTGGCCGATTCGGCCGGTGACGAGGATCGGACGGTGATCTGCACCGACGGTCGGTACGTCACCCAGGTGGCCGAGCAGGTGCCGGATCTTCGGGCCGAGATCGACCGGGCGTCGGCGATACACCTGCTTCGATCGGGCGTGTCGGGTAGCGGCGGCCGGATCGGTTTCGAGAGTCATGTGGTGACCGTCGACGCCCATCGCGCGTGGTCCGAGCTCGACGGTGCTGCGGAGTTGGTGCGTGCACCGGGTGTCGTGGAGTCGTTGCGCATGGTCAAGGACGAGTTCGAGGTGGGGTTGCTCCGGGACGCCTGCCGCGCCGCCGACGAGGCCCTGGCTCGATTGATCGGTGGGGGCGGTATCCGGGCGGGCCGCACCGAACGTGAGGTCGCCCGCGAGCTGGAATCGGCGATGCTCGACCACGGTGCCGATGCCATCTCGTTCGAGACCATCGTTGCGGCGGGTGCCAACTCGGCGGTCCCGCACCACCGGCCCACCGATGCGGTGTTGGCCGACGGCGACTTCGTCAAGCTCGACTTCGGTGCACTCGTCGGCGGCTACCACTCGGACATGACTCGAACCTTCGTCATCGGCACTCCCGCGCAGTGGCAGCGCGATCTGTACGAGCTGGTGCAGCGGTCGCAGACTGCCGGTCGCGAAGCCCTGGCACCGGGAGTGACCACCGCCTCGGTCGACGCCGCGTCACGCTCGGTGATCGAGGACGCAGGGTACGGGGAGTACTTCCTCCACGGGCTCGGCCATGGCGTCGGCCTGGAAATCCACGAAGCGCCGGGAATCGCGAAGACGAGCACCGGTACACTGCTGAGCGGTGCAGCGGTCACCGTCGAGCCGGGTGTCTACTTCTCCGGTCGCGGCGGCGTTCGGATCGAGGACACACTCGTCGTTCGCGACGGGGGTCCGGAACTGCTCACCCTGACAAGCAAGGAACTCACGTCCGTCTAGCGCACGGGCGGGAGCGAATCCCGCACGTGACCGACGGCGCGTCACGCGCACAAACGATTGAGGAGACGCGAAGCAAGTGGCTTCCACCAGCGATTTCAAGAACGGACTGGTTCTCAACCTGGAGAACCAGCTGTGGTCGATCATCGAATTCCAGCACGTCAAGCCCGGTAAGGGACCCGCATTCGTGCGGACCAAGCTCAAGAACGTGCTTTCGGGCAAGGTCGTCGACAAGACGTTCAACGCCGGTGTGAAGGTCGAGACCGCAACGGTCGACCGCCGCGACATGACGTACCTCTACCACGACGGTAGCGACTACGTGTTCATGGACGCCGACACATACGACCAGCTCTCGATCGGTGAGGCCACCGTCGGTGACGGCGCACGCTTCCTGCTCGAGAACCTGCGCGTTCAGGTCGCCATGCACGAGGGCGTTCCGCTGTACGTCGAGCTCCCCGTCACCGTCGAGCTCGAGGTCAAGCACACCGATCCCGGCCTGCAGGGCGATCGCTCCACCGGCGGCACCAAGCCGGCGACCCTCGAGACCGGAGCCGAGATCTCGGTGCCGCTGTTCATCAACACCGGCGACAAGCTCAAGGTCGACTCACGTGACGGAAACTACCTCGGGCGTGTGAACTCCTAACGTGTCATCGAAGAAGTCGACATCCTCCGCCTCGCAGAACGGTGCCCCCGGTGCGAAGAAGCTGGGTGCACGTCACAAGGCCCGCAAGCGGGCGGTGGACTTTCTGTTCGAGGCGGAGGCGCGCAACGTCGACCCGGTGAACCTGACCACCGAGCGCATCGAACTCGCACGCGGCGACGACACGATTGCTCCCGTCAGTGAATACACCTCGACCTTGGTCGAGGGCGTAGCCGAGAATCTCGATCGCCTCGACGGCGTGATCGCCGATCACCTCAAGGACTGGACGCTCACTCGTCTGCCTGCAGTGGACAGGGCCATCCTGCGCGTTGCGGTGTGGGAGTTGTTCCACGCCACCGACGTCCCACCGGTCGTCGCCGTCGACGAAGCCGTCGAGCTGGCCAAACAGCTGTCCACCGACGATTCGCCCGGCTTCGTCAACGGCGTGCTGGGTCAGATCGTCCTGGTCGCGCCGCAGGTACGCGCCGCGGCCGCGGCCGTCTCGAGTCGTACGCAGTCCGATGCGTCCGGTGAAGCGTCGGTCGACGCCGAGCAGTGAGCGCACGGTCGACGCACGTGTGACCGAACGCTCTGCGAGCCTGCTGGTCTCGGTTCGCAGAGCGTTGCTAGGCTCTACGCAGTTGTTGTCAGACATCCTTTAACGATCCGTCCAGAGAGGCGGAGAAGGAGGTCGTAGTTTGCCTGCGCCCGAAAGCTCGTCCGCGAACCCCGCCGTTCGCGAATTGCTGTCCTCGGCCGATGTGGGACGCACCATCTCCCGCATGGCCCATCAGATCATCGAGAAGACGGCCCTCGACGCCGCGGACTCGCCGCGCGTGGTGCTACTGGGCATCCCCACGCGTGGGACCACGCTGGCGGAACGACTCGCAGAACGTATCGAGGCATTTTCGGGCGTGCGGCCTCCGCTCGGGTCCCTCGACATCACTCTCTACCGCGACGATCTGCGGAACAAGCCGCACCGACCACTCGAGCGCACCTCGGTGCCCACAGGCGGCGTCGACGACGCACTGGTCGTACTCGTCGACGACGTACTGTTCTCCGGGCGAACCGTACGGTCCGCGCTCGACGCACTGCGTGACCTCGGTCGCCCCCGTGCGGTGCAGCTGGCGGTCCTCATCGACCGCGGCCATCGCGAACTTCCGCTTCGTGCGGACTACGTCGGCAAGAACGTCCCCACAGCGCGCACCGAGGACGTGTCGGTGCTGCTCTCCGAACACGACGGCCGTGACGGCGTCAGCCTGTCCGAGGGAGGATCCGCTCGATGAAGCACTTGCTCTCGGTCGCCGACCTGACGGCCGAATCGGCCACCGAGATACTCGACGAAGCCGAACGGTTCGAGCAGGCGCTTCTCGGTCGCGAGGTCAAGAAACTACCGACACTGCGCGGGCGCACCATCATGACGGTGTTCTTCGAGAACTCGACGCGCACCCGCGTGTCGTTCGAGGTCGCAGGCAAGTGGATGAGCGCCGATGTCATCAACGTCAGCGCCAGCAGCTCGTCGGTGTCGAAGGGCGAGTCGCTCCGCGACACCGCGATGACGTTGCGCGCCGCCGGAGCCGACGCCCTCATCGTCCGACACCCGGCATCGGGTGCTGCACACCAGATCGCACAATGGACCGCCGTTCAGGGAACTGGCCTCGATGGTCGTTCCGCAGGCTCCACTCCTGGCCTCGATGGTCGTTCCGCAGGCTCCACTCCTGGTGGCGGCCCGACGGTGATCAACGCAGGCGACGGTACCCACGAACACCCCACCCAGGCCCTGCTCGACGCCTTGACGGTTCGTCAACGACTCGGGGACATCGCCGGCCGTCGGGTGGCGATCGTCGGCGACATCCTGCACAGCCGGGTGGCGCGCTCGAATGCGATCCTGCTGGCCACGCTCGGTGCCGAAGTGGTGCTGATCGCGCCACCGACGCTGCTGCCCGTCGGAGTGACCGGCTGGCCGGTGCGGGTCTCGCACGATATCGACGCCGAACTGCCCGGTCTGGACGCGGTGCTGATGCTCAGAGTGCAGGCCGAGCGAATGAACGGCGGGTTCTTCCCCTCCGCTCGTGAGTACTCGATCACGTACGGGCTCTCGCAGCGCCGTCTCGACCTGCTGCCCGAGCACGCCGTCGTCCTGCACCCGGGTCCGATGCTTCGCGGTATGGAGATCGCGTCCTCCGTGGCCGATTCTCCGAAAACTGCAGTTCTGCAACAGGTTACGAATGGAGTTCACGTGCGGATGGCGGTGCTGTTCCGATTGCTGGTCGGTTCGGACGGGGGTGCATCGTGAACGCACCTGCGACCTCCGTCCTGCTCCAAGGCGTGCTGCTGTACGGCGAGGGTCCCGAGACCGATGTTCTGATCACCGGCGAAGAGATCGCCGGAATCGGTGCGGACCTCGACGCCGACGGAGCCGAGGTGGTCGATGCCCGCGGCCAGATTCTGCTGCCCGGATTCGTCGACATGCACACGCACCTGCGCGAGCCCGGCCGCGAGGACACCGAAACGATCGAATCCGGTTCGGCAGCAGCTGCTCTGGGCGGCTACACCGCGGTGTTCGCGATGGCGAATACCGATCCGGTTGCCGACTCGGTGGTGGTCACCGATCACGTCTGGCGTCGGGGACAGGAAGTCGGCCTCGTCGACGTCCACCCGGTCGGTGCGATCACGGTCGGTTTGAAGGGCAAGCAGCTCGCCGAGATGGCCACGATGGCAGCGGGAATCGGCCGGGTCAAGATGTTCTCGGACGACGGCCACTGCGTCGACGATCCACTGATCATGCGTCGGGCGTTGGAGTACTCGAGTTCGCTCGGTGTCCTCATCGCTCAGCACGCCGAGGAGCCCAGGCTCACCGTCGGTGCCGTCGCCCACGAGGGGTCCACTGCGGCGCGGCTCGGACTGGCCGGTTGGCCGCGTGCGGCCGAGGAATCGATCGTGGCACGGGATGCCCTGCTGGCCCGTGATGCGGGTGCGCGGGTGCACATCTGCCACGCGTCCACCGCGGGCACCGTCGAGCTGATGAAATGGGCACGCGGACAGGGCATTTCGATCACTGCCGAGGTCACCCCGCATCACCTGCTGCTGGACGACTCACGGCTCGAGACGTACGACGCGATCAACAAGGTGAACCCGCCGCTGCGCGAGAAGTCTGACGTCGACGCCCTGCGCAGAGGCCTGGCCGACGGTGTGATCGATTGTGTGGCAACCGATCACGCGCCGCATGCCGAACAGGACAAGTGCTGTGAGTTCTCGATCGCCCGTCCCGGGATGCTCGGGCTCGAAACCGCACTGTCGATCGTCGTCGACACGATGGTGACCCCGGGCCTGCTCGATTGGCGCGGCGTGGCGCGGGTGATGAGCGAGCGTCCTGCCGCAATCGTCGGACTGGCCGATCAGGGTCGACCCATCGAGGTCGGTGAGATCGCCAATCTGACGCTGGTGGATGCGAATTCGAGCTGGACGGTCTCGGGCGCGAAGCTGGCCAGCGTCGCACACAACACGCCGTTCGAGGACATGACCTTCTCCTCGAAGGTGACCACGACGGTGTTGCGCGGACGAATCACCGTCCGCGACGGAGTCGTGGCGAACAGAGCGGGAGAGTAGAGCCGTGGACAGAGTTCTCATCGTCATCGGATTCGTCCTGTTCTGGGCGCTGATGATCGCCCTGATCTTCTGGGGTTGGCGAGGACGGCAGAAGCGTCAGGAAGAGCGAATCGGTGAATTCCCGGCCGTGCCCGAAAATCTGGGTGCCACTCACATCGAGCCGGCCACCGGCCTGTACGTCGGCAGCACCATCGCGCCGAGCTGGCAGGACCGCATCGCCGTCGGCGACATCGGCCATCGCGCCACCGGCGAACTGTCGCGGTACGAGAAGGGCATTCTGCTCGATCGAGACGGTGAATCTCCCATCTGGATTCCAGCGGAATCGATTCGTGCGATCCGCACCGAGCGCGGGTTGGCGGGCAAGGTCATGACCAAGGACGGGCTTCTGGTCATTCGTTGGGAGCTCCCGACGGGGACCGAGATAGACACCGGCTTCCGGGCCGACGACAAGCAGATCTACCCGGTGTGGACAGCGAGTTCCACCGGAGAAACCAAGGAGGAAACCGCGTGAGCAGCGCAGTTCTTGTTCTGGAGGACGGCCGGACATTCCGCGGCACCACATTCGGCGCACAGGGGCGCACCCTCGGCGAGGCCGTGTTCTGTACCGGAATGACCGGGTACCAGGAGACCCTGACCGACCCGAGCTATCACCGACAGATCGTCGTCGCGACCGCGCCGCAGATCGGCAACACCGGCTGGAACCAGGAGGACGGTGAAGCCGCCAGCGCGCAGGATCCCAACAAGATCTGGGTCGCCGGATACGTCGTTCGAGATCCGGCGCGCCGCACCTCGAGTTGGCGCTCGACCGGAACTCTGCAGGATCAGCTCGAGGCCCAGAACGTGGTGGGCATCGCCGGAATCGACACACGCGCCCTGGTACGGCACCTGCGCACCCGCGGCTCGATGCGGGCGGGAGTGTTCTCCGGCGACGCGCTCGGCACCTCGGAGGAGATGCTCGAGCAGGTGGTCGGTCAGCCGTCCATGCTCGGTGCCGACCTCGCCGGTGAAGTGACCACCGGAGCCGGCTACACCATCGAGCCGTCCGGTGATGCTCGGTTCACCGTCGTCGCAGTCGATCTCGGTATCAAGACCAACACTCCGCGGATGTTCGCCGAGCGCGGTATCCGAGTGCACGTGGTGCCGTCGAACACCACCATCGAGCAGGTTCTGGAACTGAACCCGGACGGTGTCTTCCTCTCCAACGGACCAGGCGACCCGGCCACGGCGGACACCAGCGTCGCGTTGACCAGGCAGGTACTCGAACGTGAGCTGCCGCTGTTCGGTATCTGCTTCGGAAATCAGATCTTCGGGCGGGCACTGGGCCGTGGCACCTACAAGATGAAGTTCGGCCACCGCGGCATGAACATCCCGGTCATCGAGCACACCACCGGACGCATCGCGATCACCGCGCAGAACCACGGATTCGCACTCGAGGGCGAAGCGGGCGAGGAGTTCGACACCGACTTCGGCCGCGCCCGCATCAGCCACACCTGCGCCAACGACGGCACCGTCGAAGGCGTCGAACTGATCAGTGGAAGCGCCTTCTCCGTGCAGTACCACCCCGAGGCCGCGGCCGGTCCACACGACGCCGCCTACCTCTTCGACCGTTTCACCAGCGTCCTTCAGGAGAAGAAGTAATGCCACGCCGCACAGACCTGAACCACGTCCTGGTCATCGGATCCGGCCCGATCGTCATCGGTCAGGCCTGTGAGTTCGACTACTCCGGCACCCAGGCGTGCCGAGTGCTGCGCGAGGAGGGACTGCGCGTCAGCCTCGTCAACTCCAACCCCGCGACGATCATGACCGACCCCGAGTTCGCCGACGCCACCTACGTCGAGCCGATCACCGCGGAGTTCATCGAGAAGATCTTCGCCCGCGAGGCCGAGCAGGGCCACCCCATCCAGGCCGTGCTCGCCACCCTGGGTGGACAGACGGCACTCAATGCCGCTGTCGCACTGCACGATCAGGGCATTCTCACCAAGTACGGCGTCGAGCTGATCGGTGCCGACTTCGACGCCATCCAGCGCGGCGAGGATCGCCAGAAGTTCAAGGACATCGTGGCCAAGGTCGGTGGCGAATCCGCCAAGTCGGCCGTCTGCTACACGATGGACGAGGTCCGTGCGACCGTTGCCGAGCTCGGCTTCCCGGTTGTCGTCCGGCCGTCGTTCACGATGGGTGGTCTGGGTTCGGGACTGGCATACAACGACGAGGATCTGACCCGGATCGCCGGCGGCGGGCTGGCCGCCTCGCCCACGGCGAACGTCCTCATCGAGGAGTCCATCCTCGGCTGGAAGGAATACGAGCTCGAGCTCATGCGCGACGGCCGCGACAACGTGGTCATCGTGTGCTCCATCGAGAACGTGGACCCAGTTGGCGTGCACACCGGCGACTCGGTGACCGTCGCCCCGGCCATGACGCTGACCGACCGCGAATACCAGAAGATGCGTGACCTCTCCATCGACATCCTGCGTGAGGTGGGCGTCGACACCGGTGGCTGCAACATCCAGTTCGCGATGGATCCGGCGGACGGCCGCCTCGTCGTCATCGAGATGAACCCCCGCGTGTCGCGCTCGTCGGCACTGGCGTCGAAGGCAACCGGTTACCCGATCGCGAAGATGGCCGCCAAGCTGGCCATCGGCTACACCCTCGACGAGATCGTCAACGACATCACCCGCGAGACCCCGGCCTGCTTCGAGCCGACCCTGGACTACGTGGTCGTCAAGGCACCGCGGTTCGCGTTCGAGAAGTTCCCCGGTGCCGACGGCACGCTGACCACGACGATGAAGTCCGTCGGTGAGGCGATGTCCATCGGCCGCAACTTCACCGAGGCATTCGGCAAGGTGATGCGCTCGCTCGAAACCAAGCGCGCGGGGTACTGGACCGGCCCCGAGGTCGAGGCAGAGAGCCTCGATGCGCTGCTGGCGGACCTGTCCGTTCCTCAGGACGGTCGGATGTACGGGATCGAGAAGGCCTTCGCGATGGGCGCCACCGTCGAGCAGCTCTTCGAGGCCACCAAGATCGACCCCTGGTTCCTCGATCAGTTCCAGCAGATCCACGAACTCGGCGTCCAGGTCCGCGAGGCGGCCGAATTCGACGAGGCGCTGCTGCGTCAGGCGAAGTACCACGGACTGTCCGACCGACAGATCGCCGCTCTGCGTCCCGAACTCGGCGGTGAGGACGGTGTGCGTGCGCTGCGTACCGAGCTCGGTGTGCATCCGGTCTACAAGACGGTCGACACCTGCGCCGCAGAGTTCGAGGCCAAGACGCCGTACCACTACGGCACCTACGAACTCGACCCCGACGCCGAATCCGAGGTGGCCCCGCAGCCGGACCGCCCCAAGGTGCTCATCCTGGGCTCGGGTCCCAACCGCATCGGTCAGGGCATCGAATTCGACTACAGCTGTGTGCACGCGGCGCAAACACTGTCCGAGGCCGGGTACGAGACGGTGATGGTCAACTGCAACCCCGAAACCGTCTCCACCGACTACGACACCGCCGACCGCCTGTACTTCGAGCCACTGACCTTCGAGGACGTCCTCGAGGTGTACCGGGCCGAGGCCGCGTCGGGCACGGTGCGAGGCGTCATCGTCCAGCTCGGCGGGCAGACCCCGCTCGGACTGGCCAAGCGACTGAAGGCCGCGGGTGTCCCGATCGTCGGAACGTCGCCCGAGGCCATCGATCTCGCCGAGGACCGGGGCGAGTTCGGCAAGGTGCTCGACGCAGCCGGATTGCCGGCAGCGAAGTACGGCACCGCAACGACGTTCGACGGAGCCCGTGAGATCGCCGCCGGAATCGGTTACCCGGTGCTGGTGCGCCCGTCCTACGTGCTCGGCGGACGCGGCATGGAGATCGTGTACGACGAGGCGTCGCTGGCCACGTACATCTCCAACGCGACGGAGATCTCGGACGACCGTCCGGTGCTGGTCGACCGGTTCCTCGAAGACGCAGTCGAAATCGACGTCGACGCACTGTGCGACGGCACCGAGGTCTACATCGGCGGCATCATGGAACACATCGAGGAGGCCGGTATCCACTCCGGCGACTCGGCCTGTGCGTTGCCGCCGATCACGCTGGGCAAGACCGACATCGAGAACGTCCGACGGTCCACCGAGGCGCTCGCGAAGGGCATCGGCGTACGCGGTCTGCTCAACGTGCAGTACGCACTCAAGGACGACATCCTGTACGTCCTCGAAGCCAATCCTCGCGCGAGCCGTACGGTTCCGTTCGTGTCCAAGGCGACGGCAGTGCAGCTCGCGAAGGCCTGCGCCCGCGTCATGCTCGGGGAGAGCATCGCCGAACTCCGGACCGCGGGAATCCTGCCCGAGACCGGGGACGGTGGCACCGTCCCGGCCGGGTCCCCGATCGCCGTCAAGGAAGCGGTGTTGCCGTTCAACCGGTTCCGCCGCGCGGACGGGACCGGAGTGGACACCTTGCTGAGCCCGGAGATGAAGTCCACCGGCGAGGTGATGGGAATCGACTTCGATTTCGGTACCGCTTTCGCCAAGAGTCAGACTGCGGCGTACGGCTCGTTGCCTGCGGGTGGCGCGGTGTTCGTATCGGTGGCCAACAAGGACAAGCGATCACTGATCTTCCCGGTGAAGCGACTGGCGGATCTGGGCTTCACGATCCTTGCGACAGAAGGAACCGCAGATGTGTTGCGGCGCAACGGAATCAAATGCGAGCAGGTCTACAAGCAGTCCGGTGAGGACGTGCCCGCAGGGGAGCGGACCGTCGTCGACCGGATTCTCGCCGGTGATATCGCCATGGTGATCAACACCCCGTACGGCAACTCCGGCCCCCGCGTCGACGGGTACGAGATCCGTAGCGCGGCAGTTGCGCAGAACATTCCGTGCATCACCACGGTGCAGGGTGCGTCGGCAGCAGTGCAGGGCATCGAAGCCGGCATCGCCGGAGGAATCGGTGTTCGCTCGTTGCAAGACCTGCACGCCGGTCTGAAGCAGGGGCTGGGAGTGGAGTGAGCCATCACACCTGGTCGGATCGGTTGCGCGCCGCGGTTGCGGCCCGTGGTCGACTGTGTGTCGGAATCGATCCGCACCCGGCGCTGCTCGAGGCGTGGGACCTGCCTCGCTCGGCGGACGGTCTCGAGGTGTTCGCCGAGCTGTGCGTCGAGGCGTTCGTCGGCGAGGTGGCCATCGTCAAGCCTCAGGTGGCGTTCTTCGAGGCGTACGGATCTGCCGGGTATGCGGTGCTCGAACGCACTGTCGGTGTGCTTCGGGATGCGGGCACCATGGTGATCTCCGATGCGAAGCGCGGCGACATCGGAACCACGATGGATGCGTACGCGCAGGCCTGGCTGGAACCCGATTCTCCGTTGTCCTCGGATGCTGTGACGGTGTCGCCGTACCTGGGCTTCGATTCACTGGGGGAGACCGTCGATCGAGCGGTGCGACACCGGCGCGGTCTGTTCGTGCTGGCTCGGACCTCGAATGCGGAGGGCTCGGCCCTGCAGCAGGCGGCGACCTCGGACGGCGAGACGGTGGCTCAGTCGATCGTCGACGCGGCGGGGAAGCGCAACCGCGTCGACGCCGACACGGTGGGCTTGGTCGTCGGTGCCACTCGTGATCACGGTCTCGACCTGTCGAACTACACCGGACCAATCCTCGCGCCGGGTCTGGGAGCGCAGGGAGCAACGGTTGCAGATCTCGCGGAGATCTTCCGCGATTCGCGTGAGCTGTTGCTTCCCAACTCCTCTCGGGGTGTCCTGGCGGCAGGCCCGTCGGTGACGGCATTGCGCGACGCGGCGACGCGGTTGCGCGACGAGATCGAAGCCGGTCTCGCATAGTCGACGCTGCCGCGCTCCGGCATTCGGGGGCGGGTTAGCGGTGAGCGGCAGTCGTCGGTACGGTCGCTAGCGCTGCCGACGAACAGTGCGGATCGCCGGTGCGGAGCGCCGATGAACGTGGTCCGTGGCAGTGGAACATCGATGGTCGACGTGCCGACAGCGATCGTGCACGTCGTATCGCCCAGAACGAGAAGACGGAGGAACCGACAGTGGCCCTTCCCCAGTTGACGCCCGAGCAGCGTGCCGCTGCCCTCGAGAAGGCAGCGATCGCCAGGAAAGCGCGCGCCGAGCTCAAGGAGCGCCTCAAGCGCGGCGGCACCGACCTCAAGCAGGTGCTCACAGATGCCGAGACGGACGAGATTCTCGGAAAGATGAAGGTCTCCGCGTTGCTCGAGGCCCTGCCGAAGGTGGGCAAGGTCAAGGCCGCGGAGCTGATGACGGAATTGGAGATCGCGCCCACCCGTCGACTGCGCGGTCTCGGAGATCGGCAGCGCAAGGCGCTGTTGACGAAGTTCGATTTCGAGGCCTGACGACGGTGAGTGACACTGCGGCGACTTCGGTCCCGGAGATCGAGCGCGGCCGGTTGGTGGTGTTGTCCGGCCCCTCCGGCGTCGGCAAGTCCAGTGTCGTTCGGCTCGTGCGTGCTGCGCTGCCCGAGCTGGTGTTCAGCGTGTCGGTCACGACGCGAGCACCGCGGCCCGGTGAGGTGGACGGTCAGGATTACCACTTCGTGTCGGCCGATGAGTTCGATCGGATGATCGCCGACGACGAGTTGCTCGAGTGGGCGAGCATTCACGGTGGTCTGCAGCGGTCGGGGACTCCGGCCGCACCGGTGGAGGCCGCGCTGGAGGCGGGTAGCCCGGTGTTGCTCGAGCTCGATCTGGCCGGTGCCCGTGCCGTGCGGGTGTCCAAGCCCGAGGCGATGCTGGTGTTCATGGCTCCACCGACGTGGGACGACCTCGTCTCTCGTCTGGTCGGGCGCGCGACCGAGGAGAGCGCGGCCACCGAGCGGAGATTGGAGACCGCACGGGTGGAATTGGCCGCACAGGACGAGTTCGACACGGTGGTTGTCAATACCGATGTCGACCATTCGTGCGAACAGTTGGTATCCTTGTTGGTCGGTAGGTCGTCGGTCGGCAACAGCTGACCATTTTCACGGCGCACGAGGCCCCGACCAGCTAGTTCGTAGCACCAACGATGCAATTTCAGGAGATCATCAGTGAGCAGCATTTCAGCGGCCGTTTCCGACTTCGACGGACGCAGCGCTCTGCCGGCCTACGACACGCCGCTCGGCATCACCAATCCGCCCATCGACGAGCTGCTCGCCCGCACCTCGTCCAAGTACGCCCTCGTGATCTACGCAGCCAAGCGTGCCCGCCAGATCAACGACTACTACAACCAGCTCGGTGACGGCATCCTCGAGTACGTGGGACCGTTGGTCGAGCCGGGTCTGCAGGAGAAGCCGCTGTCGATCGCTCTCCGCGAGATCCACGCGGACCTGCTCGAGCACACCGAAGGCGAATAAGAACCTCACAGAGGACATCTGACTTGCACGTTGTCGTCGGAGTCGGCGGAGGTATCGCCGCCTACAAGAGTTGTTCGCTCATCCGCAGTTTCACCGAGAGCGGGCACCAGGTCCGGGTGATCCCGACCGCATCCGCCCTGGAGTTCGTCGGGCGCGCGACATTCGAGGCGTTGTCCGGCCAACCGGTGCACACCGGCGTCTTCGCGGACGTGCCGGAAGTCCCGCATGTGCGACTGGGTCAGGAGGCAGACCTCGTCGTCGTCGCGCCCGCCACCGCGGACCTCATGGCCCGCATCGCCGGGGGACGTGCGGACGATCTTCTGACGGCCACCCTGCTCACGGCGCGGTGCCCGGTGGTCCTGGCCCCGGCGATGCACACCGAGATGTGGGAGCACCCCGCGACGGTCGCCAACGTCGCGACCCTTCGTTCTCGCGGTACACACGTGATCGAACCGGCATCGGGGCGTCTGACCGGGCGAGACACCGGGTCGGGTCGGCTACCGGAGCCGGACGAGATCTTCGCGCTCTCCATGCTGGTGACCGAGCGAGGGGATGCGCTCCCTCGGGATCTCGAAGGACGTCGTGTTCTTGTCTCTGCCGGGGGCACTCGCGAGCCTCTCGATCCGGTTCGTTTTCTGGGCAACCGAAGCTCGGGCAAGCAGGGATATGCGCTTGCGCGAGTGGCAGCGCAACGAGGAGCCCAGGTGACGTTGGTCGCCGGGTACACCAGCGACCTCGACGCCCCGGCCGCGGTCGACGTGGTGCACGTCAAGACGGCGTCGGACATGCAGGAAGCCGTTCGCAAACTTGCCGTCGGTGTCGACGCCGTGGTGATGGCGGCCGCGGTCGCCGACTTCCGCCCCGAATCCATCGCGGGCAGCAAGATCAAGAAGGGGGCCGACGAACCGTCGTCGATCCCGCTGGTCCGCAACGACGACATACTCGCCGGCCTCGTGTCCGCTCGCCGCGACGGTGAACTCGAACCGTCGACGGTCATCGTCGGATTCGCCGCCGAGACCGGGGACGCGAACGGAGACGTGCTGACGTACGCGCGGGCCAAGCTCGAACGCAAGGGCTGCGACCTGCTCGTGGTCAACGCCGTCGGGGACGGCAAGGCGTTCGAGGTCGACCACAACGACGGCTGGCTGCTCGGTTCCGACGGTTCCGAAGCGGCGCTCGGCGAGGGCTCGAAAGCACTCCTCGCGAGCCGCGTGCTGGATTCTGTGGCGCAGATGCTCGATGCGCGGAGTGCTCGACCGAAGTCGAATTCGTGACGATGCTGAGAGTGCACGATCGATGTCGTACCGGCTACCGTGCTGGGCACCACGTGTAGTGCCGTAGAGGTTTGCGCGGCTCCGGCAGGGGCGATAACACCGAAGGAACGTCAATTTTCGTGGAGTGCCCGACCGGCGCGAGGCGTCGGGTCGGGCAGGAACATGCGTCGAGAGGAAGTCCGTGAGCAAGTCCGGTAGTCGGCTTTTCACCAGCGAGTCCGTCACAGAGGGTCACCCCGACAAGATCTGTGACGCCATCAGCGATTCCATTCTCGATGCTCTGCTGACGGAGGATCCGCGTGCCCGTGTGGCCGTGGAGACTCTGGTCACGACCGGCCAGGTGCATGTCGCGGGTGAGGTCAACACCACCGCATACGCCGACATCCCCAAGATCGTGCGCGAGAAGGTGCTCGAGATCGGGTACGACTCGTCGGCCAAGGGGTTCGACGGAAATTCGTGCGGTGTCAACGTCGCGATCGGCGCGCAGTCTCCCGAGATCGCTCAGGGCGTCGATCACTCGCACGAGGCCCGAGTCGAGGGACTGTCCGACGACGAGATCGACCGTCAGGGCGCGGGGGATCAGGGGTTGATGTTCGGCTACGCCAACACCGACACTCCCGAGCTGATGCCGCTGCCGATCGCGTTGGCGCACCGGCTCTCTCGGCGACTGACCGAGGTCCGCAAGAGCGGAGTGCTGCCGTACCTGCGTCCGGACGGCAAGACGCAGGTGACGATCGAGTACGACGGTGACAATGCCGTTCGTCTCGACACCGTCGTGATCTCGACTCAGCACGCAGCCGACATCGATCTCGACAACCTGCTCACTCCCGACATTCGTGAGAAGGTGCTGGGCTCGGTGCTCGCCGAGTTGGACGTGCCGACACTGGACACGTCCAACGTGCGTCTGTTGGTCAATCCCACCGGAAAGTTCGTCCTCGGTGGACCGATGGGCGACGCCGGACTGACCGGCCGCAAGATCATCGTCGACACCTATGGCGGCATGGCACGGCACGGTGGCGGTGCGTTCTCCGGCAAGGACCCGTCCAAGGTGGACCGCAGTGCTGCGTACGCGATGCGCTGGGTCGCGAAGAACGCTGTTGCTGCCGGTCTCGCCGATCGCATCGAGGTCCAGGTGGCGTACGCCATCGGCAAGGCGGCACCGGTCGGGTTGTTCGTCGAGACGTTCGGCACCGAGAAGACCGATCCCGCGCGCATTCAGGCGGCGATCAGCGAGGTGTTCGACCTGCGTCCCGGTGCCATCATTCGTGATCTGGACCTGCTGCGACCGATCTACGCGCCCACCGCGGCGTACGGTCACTTCGGCCGCACCGACATCGATCTTCCGTGGGAGTCCACCGACCGCGCCGGCAAGCTCCGGGAGGCTGCCGGACTCTGAGTTCGGTTTCGACCGTTCTGCACGTACCCTGCTCGCACCGACTCGGTGCTCCGACATCGAGTGTGGGGTGAGAATCGAGGAGGAGGTGCGGTGGCGGGCGTAGCGCGGGTGGCGGCGTCGGATCTCCCGATCGCGCGCATTCTTCCGATGTTGCCGCTGCCGCATCTCGACCGCGAGTTCGACTACCTCGTGCCCGAAGAGGTGAGCAATGATGCTCAGCCGGGTGTCCGAGTTCGGGTGCGGTTCGCGGGCCGGCTGGTCGACGGTTTCGTGCTGGCCAGACTGGCCGAGACCGAGCATTCCGGCAAGCTCGGCTGGCTCGATCGGGTGGTGTCCGCGGAGCAGGTTCTGACTCCGGAGATCGCTGAACTGGCCGTGGCGGTGGCCGATCGATACGCCGGGACCAGGGCGGACGTGCTGCGGCTGGCGATCCCGGCTCGCCACGCCCGAGTCGAGGCGGAACAGACACCCGCCGTCGAGCCCCCGGCCGAGCCCGACATCGACCGGGCAGCCTGGTCGGCCTACACCCACGGCTCGAACTTCCTCGAGGCGTTGGCGTCGGGACGCATACCGCGCGCGGTATGGCAGGCGTTGCCCGGTGAGCTGTGGCCGGTGCGGTTGGCGGAGGCCGCCGCCGTGACCGTGGCCGGCGGTCGGTCCGCGGTGGTCGTGGTGCCCGATCAGCGAGACCTCGATCGTCTGGAGACGGCCTGCACGGCTCTGCTCGGTGCCGACCGGGTGGTGGCGCTGTCGGCCGGTTTGGGCCCGGCGAAGCGGTATCGGCAATGGTTGCGTGGTCTGCGATCGGGCCCGGTCGTCGTGGTGGGGACACGAAGCGCCGTGTTCGCTCCGGTGTCCACTCTCGGCATGATCGCCATCTGGGACGACGGTGACGACAGTTTCGCCGAGCCCCGTTCGCCGTATCCGCATGCCCGAGAAGTGGCGTTGCTGCGAGCGCACGTCTCCGCAGCCGCGGTGGTCATCGGCGGACATGCGCGGACTGCGGAGGCGGAAGCTCTCGTGGATTCCGGTTGGGCACACGACCTGGTGGCTCCACGTGAGCTTGTCCGTGAGCGTCAACCCCACGTCGTGGCCTTGGCCGACTCGGACCATGCGCTCGCGCGGGATCCGGCAGCCCGTGTCGCCCGGTTGCCCGCGATCGCGTTCGAGGCGGCGCGGGCCGCGCTGAAGGCCGATTCGCCTGTGCTGGTTCAGGTTCCGCGCGGGGGCTATGTGCCGTCACTGGCGTGCGCGAAGTGTCGACATCCGGCTCGGTGTCGCCGGTGCAACGGTCCGTTGGCGCTGCCGTCGGCCCCGGGGAGCGACGGAGCAGGGAGTCCGACGTGCTCGTGGTGCGGAATCGCAGACACCGCGCATCGGTGCACGGTATGCGGATCGCGCAACCTGCGTGCGGTCGTGATCGGCGCGGGCCGCACCGCCGAAGAACTCGGACGGGCATTTCCCGGTGTACCGGTTCACAACTCGGGAGGCGCCGCCGTGCTCGACGCCGTCCGACCCGGTGCCGGTCTCGTCGTGTCCACCGTCGGTGCCGAGCCGACGGTCGACGGTGGATACGGTGCGGCCCTCTTGCTGGACGGCTGGGCCCTGCTCGGCCGGGCAGACCTGCGCGCGGCCGAGGAGACACTGCGCCGGTGGATGACCGCCGCCGCTTTGGTTCGGCCGGGCACGGCAGGCGGCCGAGTGGTCGTCGTCGCCGAGTCCGAGATACCCACGGTGCAGGCACTGGTTCGCTGGGACCCGCTGTGGCACGCCAGAAGTCAGTTGGACGAACGAGTGGAGGTACGGTTCCCGCCCGCCGTGCACGTTGCGGCCGTCGACGGAACCACCGATGCGATCTCCGCGCTGGTGGAGAGCGCAGATCTGCCCGAGTCGGTGGAAATACTCGGTCCGGTCGATCTGCCGGACGGCCAACGGGCACCGGCGGGCGGTGGTGAGGACGCACTTCCCGGTGATGTGCAGCGGTTGTTGATACGCGTGCCGCGCAGCACCGGGGCGGCGTTGGCGCGCGCACTGACCACCGCGCAGGCATCGCGCAGTGCCAAGAAACTCGGCGGCGGAGTGCGGGTCCAGATAGACCCGATTCGAATCGGCTGATTCCGCCGTCCCGGCTCGACGTGGCCTAGGGTTGCCTCGGGGCGGCGCACGGGGCGCCGATGAAAGGTGGGTCGGGGACATGAAGAGAAGGCAGCTCTTTCGCCGTGCGACAACAGGTTTGGCAGTGGTGATCGGTGCCCGTCTGGCCGCACCTGCCACCGCCGACGCCCTGCCCGGTACCGGCTCGGCGCAGCCACCGACACCGACCGTTCCGTTGGACCGACTGCTACGGATCGTGTCCCTGTCACACGTCAACGATCCGGCGCTCACCCCGATCTTTCCCGGCGATCCCGAATTCTCGCTCGAGACGGCGTTCACCGTCGCAGACGACGGCTTCTACCTCCAGTACGTCAAGGAGGGCGAGCACACCGGCACGCACTGGGGCGCACCCGCGCACTTCCAGGAAGGTGGCCTGACCGCCGACCAGCTCGATCCGGAGGATCTGTTTCTGCCCGCGGTGAAGATCGACATTCGTGATCGGGCGGCGGCCGACGCCGACTACGCCGTGACCGTGGCCGACCTGCAGAACTGGGAAGCAGTCAACGGTGCCATTCCACCAGGGGCGGCTGTCGTTCTGTGGACCGGATGGGCGTCACGCTGGGGGACCGATGCGTACGCCAACGCGGACGCGGACGGTGTGACGCACCAACCCGGGTTCTCTCCGGAGGCAGCACAGTGGTTGATCGACACGGGCAGGCTAGCCGAAAGAGGTGCCCTCGGCACCGACACCTTCGGGCCCGATCTGGGCAACGACGACACCTATCCGGTGTCGGTCAAGCTCTACGACCGGCGTCGGATCAGCCTGGAGAACCTGACCAATCTGGAGTCGATTCCTACCACGGGTGCCTACGTTCTGGTCGGCGGCCCGATCAACCGAGCCGGATCCGGTTCACCTGCAACCATTTTCGGCCTGGTCCCCAGGGTCGCCTGATCGGAGGTGCTCGGCACCGCGGTGAGTGCACCCGCGGTGTCGTAGGCGTAGATGCCGGCCTTGCCCTCGCGTTTGGCCTCGTACATCGCTCGATCGGCCAGCCGCATCAGCTCGTCCTCGTCGGCGGTGTCGGAGCCGGCCACGGTCGTGGTGTCGTGGGGTGTGCGGTCGAGCTGACCGATCTGCACCACGCCCACGCACACGCCGACCGACACCGAATGGCCGTCGATCTCGTGGGCGGTCCGCATCGTCTCGGCGATGCGGACCGCCGTCGCGCGACCGGCATCGAGGTCGGCGTACACCAGGGCGGTGAACTCGTCGCCGCCGAAGCGCGCCACTACTCCGTCCACGACGCATCGGTCGAGGCGGCGTGCAAGTTCGACCAGTAGTCGGTCACCGCCACCATGTCCGAATCTGTCGTTGACGCTCTTGAAGTCGTCGAGGTCGATCAGGAGCAGGACGGCGCGGCCCCCGCCCGCTCGGGCGTCGTGCACCGCCGCTCGAAGGTGCTCGTCGAACGACGACCGGTTGAGCAATCCGGTCAGCCCGTCGTGATGCGCGCGGTACGTCAACTCGGCCTGCGCCCGAGTCAGGCTCCGCAGCAGATTGTCGTTCTGCACCAGGGTGATCACCTGGCGAACGAGTGAGAGCAACACCACTGCAACCCCGAGTACCACCACGGTCGAGTCCAGCTCCCCGGTCTGCACACGCAGTATCGCCAACACGATCCCGATCGCACCCATGAGTGCGTACGGCAACAGCAATTGCGTTCTCGCGCCGGTGACGGCCTCGGTGCAGTCCGACTCGGTGGGCTGCGATCCGTACCGCGACGATCCGTACAGCGACGAGCCGTGTGTCGACGAGTCATGCGGTGCCGGGTTGTCGTCCACGGTCCTCGGGGCAGCGGCCGCGAGGGCGATGAGCGCTGTGCCTGCGATGAATCCGCCGTCGGTCAGAACCGGCATGAAGTCCGCACCGGTGGCGACGAGATACGCGTAGATGCTGTCGGATATCGCCATCATCAGGATTCCGGCGCCGAGCAGGGTGAGCTGCGTCCGATATCGCGCGGCGATCCTCGGGATCACGGCGAGCAGCACGATCATGGCCACGAGTACCAGGTCGGTGATGGGGTACATGATCGCCACCAGGAACTCGATCGATTCGGATTCCGACGAATGCACGACCGCGCCGAGCACGGTTGCCCAGGATAGAACGAAGAGCGACCCGACGACGACGGCCCCGTCGAGCAACGACATCACCCAGACATGGCGTGCACTCGAGGCAGCCCGCCAGGGCGAAGGGCCGACGAAGGCCAGCAGGGCAGGCACGGCGAAGATCGGGAAGAGAAAGAATCCGACGTCGGCGACGGACGCGGTCGGCAGCGGCATGCCGAGAGCGGATCGATAGAAGGCCCAGACCGCCATGCCTGCACTCCAGCAGGCCATTCCGGCGGCCATCAGAACGCGCCACTGCCGTTCGGTGTCCGTTCTTCTCGACGCCGTCCGCCAGCAGACGATCGTCGCGGTAATACCTCCCGCGAGCTGTGCGATGTCGTCGATCAGTACGGAGGTTCGTTGGCCGAGAACGTTGGAGCCGGCGAGCAGGACGATGGCGAGGACGCATCCGAGCACGACGGTCACGCGTCGCCTCGTCGATCCGGCCACACGGCCTCCCTCGTTGGTGCGCGAGCGCGGTTGCGCGAGCGCGGTAGAGCCGGCCGCTGTTTCGGTCCGTTGGACGAGAGCTCGTACCGACCGCGTCATCCTAGCGAGCGTGAGCCGTCCGGGGCGCGTTCCTCGCAGTCGGGATACGTGGAGGTTGCCTCTGGACCTTGCCGAAGATCTATTGTCGATATATCGTCGACATGTCAATCGATACGAAGGAGCAGGACATGAATTACGCATTCGAAGGATTCGCACACGAATTCGGACGTCGCGCAGGAGCACGTCGACACATGCGTGGCGCGCCGTTCCAGATGTGGGTCGCGCAGAGTGAGGACCGCGGCCCGTCGGACGATCACGGTCCACGAGAGCGCGGCCGCGGCAGGAGAGGTCACGGTGAACGGAGCAGGCACGGTGCCGGTGGGCCGTTCGGACGGGGACCGGAAGGCATGCGCCCCGGCTTCGGTCCCGGTGGTTTCGGGCCGAACGCAGATTTCGGTCGAGGTCGCGGTCGGGGAGGGCGAGGGCGTCGCGGGGACGTGCGCGCTGCAATCCTCCTGCTGCTCGAGGAACGTCCGATGCACGGATACGAACTGATCCAGCAGATCGCCGAGAAGAGCAACGGCACCTGGAAGCCGAGCCCGGGCTCCATCTATCCGGCTCTGTCGCAACTCGAAGACGAGGGCCTGGTCCTCATCGACAAGGTGGCCGGTCGCAAGACCGCTGCACTGACCGACGAGGGTCGAACGCATATCGAGGCCCATCGTGCCGAACTGGGCAGCCCGTGGGACGACGTGGCAGAGTCCGTCGGAGTCGACGCCCGGGATCTGCGGGCGCTCATCGGCCAGTTGATGGGCGCAGCCGGTCAGGTCGCCGGAGTGGGCACACCGAAACAGGTGGAGCAGGCCGCCGAGATTCTCACCGAAGCCCGCAGGTCGCTGTATCGGATACTCGCCGAGGACGGTTCGACCGATCGAGATCCCGACGACACGGTCGACGCCCCCGACGCGCCGTGACCGGCAGGTGCGGAATCGTCCGCAGTGCTCGCGACTCCCTAGGATGGACACCCGAGATCCTTTCGTCCATCCCAGGGAGTTGCTCGAGTGCGCGTCGTCTTTGCCGGTACACCGGAGCCCGCGGTCCCGTCGCTGCGGGCACTGCTCGAGTCCGAACGCCACGAGGTGATAGCGGTGGTGACTCGGCCCGACGCCGCTGCCGGTAGAGGTCGCAAGACGATGCGGTCACCGGTCGGGCAGCTGGCCGACGAGCACGAAATCCCTGTGTTCACGCCCGTGAAGCCCTCGGATCCGGATTTCGTCTCACAGCTCACCGAACTCGCACCCGACGTGTGTCCGGTGGTCGCTTACGGGGCACTGCTGCCGCAGCCGGTGCTGGACATCCCTCGCTTCGGCTGGATCAATCTGCACTTCTCGTTGCTGCCCGCATGGCGAGGTGCCGCGCCGGTACAGGCCGCCATCGCCGCAGGCGACGAGATCACCGGTGCCTCCACCTTCCTGCTCGACGCGGGAATGGACACCGGCCCGGTACTCGGCGTCGTCACCGAGCGGGTACGCGCAACCGACACGACAGGTGACCTGCTCACCCGGCTGGCGTCGAGCGGAGCAGACCTACTCGCTGCCACCCTCGACGCGATCGAGGACGGGACGGCATCGGCGCATCCGCAGCCCGAGGACGGGATCTCCTACGCGAGCAAGGTCAGCGTCGACGCTGCCCGTATCGACTGGACTCGATCCGCAGCATTCGTCGATCGGCACATCAGATCGGTCACCCCCGCACCTGGCGCATGGACGACGATCGGTGAACTCCGCGTCAAGATCTCACCGGTTCAGCACTCCGAGGACACGCTCGCGCCAGGTTCGATCGAGGTGCGCAAGTCCGGCGTGCACGTCGGAACAGGTACGACGGCCGTGGTTCTCGGCGAAGTTCAACCGCAGGGCAAGAAGCTCATGAAGGCACTCGACTGGGCGCGCGGCGCTCGGCTGGACGATACGGCGGTAGCGCGATGACAGAACCCGACAGGCCTCGAAAGCGCGAGTCGAGTCCGGCCCGAAAGACCACCAAGAAGTCGCCCGGTGCGCGTGGTCCGAAGGGAAACCGGCCCCCGCAGGGCGGGGGACCTCGTGCCGTCGACGCGATAGATCCGGCCCGTCGCGCGGCCAGGGACGTGCTGAAGGCCGTTCGCGAGCGGGATGCCTACGCCAACCTCGTGCTGCCCGGTTTGCTGCGAGAGCGCAAGCTCGACTCACGCGACGCGGCACTGGCCACCGAACTCGCGTACGGCGCGTCCCGAGCGCGTGGTGTGCTCGACGCCGTGATCGCCCACGCCGCCGGTCGGCCCGCCGCCGAGATCGACGGACCACTACTCGACATTCTGCGGCTCGGCTCATACCAACTGCTGCGTACCCGGGTGGCTCCTCACGCCGCCGTCGCCACGTCGGTCGACCTGGCTCGGTCCGAATTCGGTTCCGGCAAAGCAGGTTTCGTCAACGCCGTATTGCGGCGCGTGTCCGAACGCACGGCGGCGCAGTGGGTCGACGAACTTGCGCCCGAGGCGGGGGTCGATCCCGTCGGTCACCTCGCGTTCGAGTACGCGCATCCCAAGTGGATCGCGCAGGCCTTCGCCGATGCGCTCGGTGCCGACGCCGGTGAACTCGCCGCTGTCCTCGAGGCCGACGACGCGCGCCCCTCGGTGCATCTGGTCGCCCGGCCCGGTGAGATCTCCGCCGAAGAACTGGCGCTGATCACCGGGGGAGAAGAGGGGCCCTATTCGCCGTACGCCGTGCACCTCGACGGCGGTGATCCCGGCAAGATCGACGCCGTCCGTGACGGGTTGGCCGGAGTGCAGGACGAAGGCAGTCAACTCGTCGGCCGGGCGCTCACTCTGGCGCCGCTCGTCGGCGAGGACGGTGGCCGGTGGCTGGACCTGTGCGCCGGACCGGGCGGTAAAGCTGCCCTGATCGGTGCCATCGCCGAGATCGACGGTGCCATAGTCGACGCGGTCGAACCGACCCCGCACCGAGCCGATCTGGTGTCGAAGACGACGAAGGATCTCCCGGTGACGGTGCACACCGTCGACGGTCGAGCGTCCGGACTCGACGGCGGCTACGACCGAGTGCTCGTCGATGCGCCGTGCACCGGACTCGGTGCCCTGCGCCGCAGGCCCGAGGCACGCTGGCGTCGACAACCTTCCGACGTGGCGGCCCTCGTCACGCTGCAGAAAGAACTGCTGGCAGCGGCAATAGAGCTGGTTCGCCCCGGTGGAGTGGTGCTGTACTCGACCTGCTCGCCGCATCTGTCCGAAACCACGGCCGTTGTCGCCGACGCGATCCGCCGCTACGGCGTCGAGCCGCTCGATACCCGTGAGCTGGTGCCGGGCGTGCCACAGCTCGGTGACGGTACGTCCGTGCAACTGTGGCCGCACCGACACGGCACGGATGCAATGTTCATGGCGGCGCTGCGTAAACCGATGTGACCAGCAAACCGATGTGACCGGAAAGCCGATGTCATCAGTCGCCGGCCAGGAACGTCTCGGCCACGGTTCTCGGGGCGTAGACGAGCCACCCGTCGACGATCAGTTCTCGCAGTTCGTCGTCGCCGGTGTTGTCGATGTCGACCAGAACGGCGGCGAACCCGTCGAAGTGCGGGATGGTGAAGCACGTCCGCGGGTGGGCTGCGAGGATGGCTTCCTTTTCGTTCAGATCAGCGGTGCGGACGGCGAGGATCGGCCCGCTGGGCGGGATCTGGCTGCCGAATCGCTTCAGATCGGCCTTGCTGAACGGCCGAATCCATGCGAACACGTTCTTGCCCACCGACCACGCCGGATGGCCGTACCGAACACCCTCGGTGACCTCGGGCAACTCGGCGATCACCGTCGCCGCGTAATCCATGGTGGTCATGGGCGAACGATACCGGCTGGGCTAGGCTCGTCAATCGTGGTTTCCCCGATGATTGCCCCCTCGATCCTGTCCGCTGATTTCGCTCGTCTGGCTGCCGAAGCCGAGGCGGTGGCCGGAGCCGACTGGCTGCACGTCGACGTCATGGACGCGCACTTCGTGCCGAACCTCACCCTGGGTCTGCCGGTAGTGGAGAGCTTGCTGAAGGCGACTGACATCCCCCTCGACTGCCACCTGATGATCGAGGACCCGGCCCGCTGGGCTCCGCCCTACGCCGAGGCCGGGGCGTACAACGTCACTTTTCACGCCGAGGCAACCGACGACCCGTCAGCAGTGGCACGCGATATCCGCGCCGCGGGTGCGAAAGCGGGCCTGTCCGTCAAGCCCGGAACACCCATCGAGCCGTACCTCGAGATCCTGCGCGACTTCGACACCCTGCTGGTGATGAGCGTGGAGCCGGGCTTCGGCGGACAGTCGTTCATGCCCGAGGTGCTCTCCAAAGCAAAAGCTGTTCGGGCACTTGTCGATTCCGGTGATCTCCGTCTGATAGTGGAAATCGACGGCGGCATCAACTCCGACACGATCGAGCAGGCCGCGGAGGCCGGAATCGACTGTTTCGTGGCCGGATCTGCCGTCTACAACACCGCCGACCCCGCGGTCGCCGTGCGCGACCTCCGTGCCCGCGCCGCCCGCGCATCACACCACCTGTCGTAATGAACGGCCGGGGCGCAGCACTGTCCGTCGCGGACGCCATGGCCCTCGCCGTCGAGGCATCCGAAGCCGCCCGGGGCATCAGCAGTCCCAACCCCCCGGTCGGCGCGGTGATCCTCGATGCCGACGGCATCGTCGTCGGCATCGGTTCGACTCGCCCGCCCGGCGGGCCACACGCCGAGATCGTCGCGCTGGCCGAGGCCGGGGACCGAGCTCGCGGCGGTACCGCGGTGGTGACCCTCGAACCCTGCAACCACACCGGCCGCACCGGACCGTGCTCACAGGCCCTGATCGCTGCCGGCATCGCCGCGGTCGTGCACGCCGTCGCAGATCCGAATCCGCTCGCATCGGGCGGCGGGGCAGCCCTGCGAGCGGCGGGCATTCGCGTCGAACAGGGGACCGGCGAGACCGAGGTGCGGCAGGGGCCGCTGCGCGCCTGGTTGCACAAGCAACGCACCGGGCGGCCGCACGTGACGTGGAAATATGCCGCCACCCTCGACGGACGTAGCGCGGCGGCGGACGGCACGAGCCAGTGGATCACCGGACCGCAGTCCCGGGCGCACGTCCACGCCGAACGGGCCAAGCTCGACGCGATCGTCGTCGGTACCGGGACCGTCTTGGCCGACGACCCGCGCCTGACCGCACGACGTCCCGACGGCACCCTTGCACCCCACCAACCGGTGCGCGTCGTCGTCGGATCGCGGCCGATTCCGTCGACCGCGGCAATCCGTGGATCCGACGCACCCACCGTGTTCCTGGACACACACGATCCCGCCGCCGTGATCGACGCTCTGCACGAGCACACCGACATCCAGCTCGAAGGCGGTCCGACGTTGGCCGGAGCGTTCCTCGCCGCCGGGCTGGTGGACCGCGTCGTGGCGTACGTCGCGCCGGCCGTGTTGGGCAGCGGGCCCGCAGCGGTGGAGAATGCGGGTATCGGAACAATTGCCGACGCAATTCGGTTCCGCACGGAGACAGTCACCATGATCGGCAACGACATTCTGATCGGCGTCGTGCCCGAAGGAGCGAAGTAGATGTTCACCGGAATTGTCGAAGAGCTCGGCGAGATCGTGGCCAAGGACGAACTTCCCGACGCCGCGCGGTTCACCGTCCGCGGACCGGTGGTGACCTCGGATGCAGGCCACGGCGACTCCATCGCCGTGAACGGCGTCTGCCTGACCGTCGTCGAGGTGCTGCCGGACGGCGGATTCACCGCCGACGTCATGCAGGAAACGCTGAACCGCTCGAGCCTCGGTGCCCTCGACGTGGGCAGCCGCGTCAACCTCGAACGGGCAGCCGCGCTCGGCAGCCGTCTCGGTGGGCACCTGGTGCAAGGCCATGTGGACGGCACCGGGACCATCATCGGCCGGTCCCCGTCGGAGAACTGGACGGTCGTACGCATCGCGTTGCCCACCTCGGTCGCACGCTACGTCGTCGAGAAGGGCTCGATCACCGTCGACGGCGTCTCGCTCACCGTCTCCGGACTCGGCGCCGACGACGGTGCGCACTGGTTCGAGATCTCCCTGATCCCCACCACCCTCGACCTGACCACTCTCGGCACGGCCGAGGCCGGAACGCCGGTCAACCTCGAAGTCGACGTCATCGCCAAGTACGTGGAGCGGCTGCAGACGATCGACGCACAGTAAGTACTGTTGACGTGCACGCAATCGATGGTGCATCGGAGAATTTCCAGGGCGCTGAGCCAGGCCCGAGACGTATGGAGCACACCGTGGTGACCAGGTTCGACAGTATCGAGCGCGCAGTTGCGGACATCGCTGCGGGCAAAGCAGTGGTGGTCGTCGACGACGAGGACCGCGAGAACGAAGGCGACCTCATCTTCGCCGCCGAGAAGGCCACCCCCGAACTGGTCGCCTTCATGGTCCGCTACACCTCCGGTTACCTGTGCGTTCCGCTCTCCGGTGAGGACTGCGACCGGCTCGGCCTGCCACCGATGTTCGCCACCAATCAGGACAAGCACGGCACCGCGTACACCGTCACCGTCGACGCCCGCGAAGGCATCGGCACCGGAATCTCGGCCTCCGACCGGGCGGCCACGATGCGACTGCTCGCCGATCCCGACACCGGTGCCAACGA
This sequence comes from Rhodococcus sp. IEGM 1370, assembly GCF_033142325.1. NCBI lineage: Bacteria > Bacillati > Actinomycetota > Actinomycetes > Mycobacteriales > Nocardiaceae > Rhodococcus > Rhodococcus sp. IEGM 1370. Next base: position 47,855 of record NZ_JAWLRY010000005.1, read on the forward strand.
CTTCACCCGGCCGGGCCACGTCGTACCCCTTCGCGCCAAGGACGGCGGAGTGCTGCGTCGCCCCGGCCACACCGAGGCGGCCGTCGACCTCGCCCGCATGGCAGACCTGAGGCCTGCAGGCGTCATCTGTGAAATCGTCAGCCAGAAGGACGAGGGCGCGATGGCCCAGACCGACGAACTGCGCGTCTTCGCCGACGAACACGACCTCGCTCTCATCTCCATTGCCGACCTCATCGCCTGGCGTCGCAAGCACGAGAAGCACGTCGTTCGCGTCGCCGACGCCCGAATCCCCACCAGCCACGGCACGTTCCGCGCCGTCGGCTACCAGAGCATCTACGACGAGGTCGAACACGTCGCGCTCGTCCGCGGCGACATCGCGGGCCCCGACGGGGACGGCAACGACGTGCTCGTTCGAGTGCACTCCGAATGCCTCACCGGCGACGTGTTCGGATCACTGCGCTGCGACTGCGGACCACAGCTGGACGCGGCCCTGGAAATGGTCGCCGCCGAGGACCGCGGCATCGTGCTGTACATGCGCGGACACGAAGGTCGCGGCATCGGTCTGCTGCACAAGCTCCAGGCCTACCAACTCCAGGACGCAGGCTCCGACACCGTCGACGCCAACCTGCAGCTCGGACTCCCCGCCGACTCGCGCGACTACGGAATCGGTGCCCAGATCCTCGTCGACCTCGGCGTGTCCTCGATGCGGCTGCTGACCAACAACCCCGCCAAACGAGTGGGACTCGACGGCTACGGGCTGCACGTGACCGAGCGAGTGCCGATGCCGTTGCGTGCCAACGCCGAGAACCTCACCTACCTGCGCACCAAGCGCGACCGCATGGGCCACGACCTCACCGGGCTCGACGACTTCGAAAATGGGACCACCTCATGAGCGGCGAAGGCGAACCCACCCTGCAGCTGGCAGGCGCGAGTGATCTCAAGCTGGCGATCGTGGCCGGTCAGTGGCACCAGAAGATCTCCCAGGCGCTGCTCGACGGTGCACTTCGCAAAGCCGAGTCGGCGGGGATCGAGGACGTCACGGTCATCCGTGTCGCCGGAGCCATCGAACTGCCCGTCGTCGCGCAGGCGCTGGCCCGCAACCACGACGCCGTCGTCGCTCTCGGCGTCGTCATCCGTGGGGGAACACCACATTTCGAGTACGTGTGCGACGCCGTGACGGCCGGGCTGACGCGTGTCTCGCTCGACGAGGGCACTCCGGTCACCAACGGTGTGCTCACCACCAACGACGAGCAGCAGGCGCTCGATCGCGCCGGACTGCCCGGTTCGTTCGAGGACAAGGGCGCACAGGCCACGGCGGCCGCGATCGATACCGCGCTGACTCTCAAGCACCTCCGCCAACCCTGGACGAATCAGGAGTTCACGTGACCGGCAGCGCACCGTCCGCCGAGTGGGACATGGTGGTGAAGTCGCGCAAGTCGGCCCGCTACGCCATCGCGACCGCGGTACTGCTCGTGGTGGCGCACTCGACCGTCGCCGTCCTGCTGCGAGTGTCGCCGACCGGGGTGTACTTCAGGACCGCCGACCAGCTCGCGATGGCGGGAATCGGAGTCCTTCTGGGAGGCCTGGCGCTGGTGCTGACGCGCCCGCGCATTCGCGTCGGGCCGGCCGGTGTCGCGGTACGGAACCTGTTGTCGGAGCGTCTGATCGAGTGGGATCTGGTGCAGGGGCTGTCTTTCCCGGACGGAGCGATGTGGGCCAGGGTCGACATTCCCGACGACGAGTTCATCAACGTGATGGCCATCCAGTCCAACGATCGTGACCATGCGGTCGCGGCGGTCCGACAGTTCCGCACCCTCGAACGCAAATACGCACCCGCCGCCTCCGTTCCGGACGTCGCGGCCGATCAGGACTGACGTCGTACCTCCGCGCCACAGCTGAGCTGCGGATGCGGAGAACGTCGGACCCGACGGCTAACGTGGATGCCGTGTCCGACCCCGCTACCTACCGCCCGGCCACCGGAACCATCCCAGTGGAGCCGGGGGTGTACAAATTCCGCGATCCGCACGGTCGCGTCGTCTACGTAGGAAAGGCCAAAAGCCTCCGCAGTCGGCTCAATTCCTACTTCGCAGACATCGCCTCGCTGCATCCACGTACTCGCCAGATGGTCACCACCGCAGCATCGGTGGAGTGGACCGTGGTGACCACCGAAGTCGAGGCCCTGCAGCTCGAGTACAACTGGATCAAGGAATTCGATCCACGGTTCAACGTCCGCTACCGCGACGACAAGAGCTACCCGATGCTCGCGGTGACGATGAACGAGGAATACCCGCGGTTGTTCGTCTACCGCGGACCGAGGCGCAAGGGCGTGCGGTATTTCGGCCCCTACGCGCACGCGTGGGCCATTCGGGAGACGCTGGATCTTCTGTTGCGGGTGTTCCCCGCGCGCACGTGCTCGACCGGAGTGTTGAAGCGCCACAGTCAGATCGGCAGACCCTGCCTGCTGGGATACATCGACAAGTGCTCGGCACCGTGCGTCGGCCGAGTCAGCGCCGACGAGCATCGGCGCACCGTCGAGGACTTCTGTGACTTCCTGGCCGGTAAGACGGACAAGCTCGTTCGTCAGCTCGAGAAGAAGATGCAGGCTGCGTCCGAGGACCTCGATTTCGAGACCGCCGCGCGTCTCCGAGACGACGTCGGTGCGCTGCGTCGAGCACTGGAGAAGCAGGCAGTGGTGCTCGGCGACGGCACCGACGCCGATCTCGTCGCCTTCGCCACCGATGCCCTGGAAGCGGCAGTTCAGGTATTCCACGTCCGCGGCGGCCGTGTGCGAGGGCAACGCGGCTGGGTGGTGGAGAAGGCAGGCGAGGTGATCGAACGCCAGGACGAGGCCGATCTGCCCGCTCTGGTCGAACAGTTCCTGACGCAGTTCTACGGCGAGCAGGCCGCCCTGTCCGCACAGGCACCGGGCGGCGACGACGGTGGATCCAATGCCGTCCCGAGGGAAGTACTGGTTCCGGTCCTGCCGGACAACGCCGACGAGGTTCAGGTCTGGCTCAGTGAACTCCGTGGCTCGAACGTGACCTTGCGCGTTCCGCAACGCGGCGACAAGAAGGCGTTGGCCGAGACCGTCGAGCGCAACGCCAAGGAGGCCCTGCAGCAGCACAAGCTCAAGCGTGCAGGCGACTTCACGTCCAGATCGGCTGCGCTGCAGGGTATTCAGGAGGCGCTGGATCTGGATTCCGCACCACTGCGTATCGAGTGCATCGACATCTCCCACGTGCAGGGAACCGACGTGGTGGCCTCGCTCGTCGTCTTCGAGGACGGACTGCCCCGCAAGAGCGACTACCGCCACTACGCGATCAAGGAAGCGGCAGGCGACGGGCATTCCGACGACGTGGCGAGCATCGCCGAGGTGACTCGTCGCCGATTCCTGCGACATTCGGCCGACGGTACGGCCGAGGGGACAGGGGGCGATCTGGCCCCCGAAGCGGCCTTGGATCCGCAGACCGGCAGACCACGAAAGTTCGCGTATCCACCCAACCTCTTCGTCGTCGACGGCGGTGCCCCTCAGGTGGCCGCCGCCGCAGCGGTACTGGACGAGCTCGGCGTGACCGACGTCGCTGTGGTCGGTCTGGCGAAGCGTCTCGAGGAAGTATGGGTTCCGGGGGAGGAGGATCCGGTCATCCTGCCGCGCACGAGCGAATCGCTCTATCTGCTGCAACGGGTCCGAGACGAAGCGCACCGGTTTGCGATCACGTTCCATCGCAGCAAGCGATCACGGCGGATGACGGCGTCGGCCCTCGATTCGGTTCGCGGACTCGGTGAGTCGCGTCGAACAGCGTTGGTGGCACACTTCGGTTCGGTCGCCAACCTCAAGCGTGCGACGGTCGCGGAGATCGTCGAGGTTCCGGGAATCGGAGAGACCACGGCCAAGTCGGTGCTGGCCGCGCTGGGTTCCGACACGGACGACGCCGATGTAGGCGATGATGGCAACGCAAGTGCAACGACATCGGGCGAGAACACGGCGGAACATGCGATCGCACCGCGTGTGGAATCGGCGGGACAGGCTTCGTAGTGAGCGAACACCAGACACAGAGACATCCACCGTCCGAAGAACACCTCGAGCAGTCCATCGAGGGGGAGTCGCAGCACGACGAGATCGAGGTGGCGTTGGTCACCGGGGTGTCCGGCGCAGGATTGCGCACTGCGGCCAAGATTCTCGAGGATCTCGGCTGGTACGTCGCCGACAACCTACCGCCGGAGCTCATCTCCAAGATGGTCGATCTCGGACGCGAGTCCAAGCCCAGAATCGAGCGTCTGGCACTGGTGATGGACGTTCGAAGCCGCCTGTTCACCGGCGATCTGGGCTGGGTGGTGAAAGAACTCGACTCCAAGGGCGTGCGCAACAGAGTGCTCTTCCTCGACGCGTCCGACGCCGTGCTGATCCGTCGATTCGAGTCCAACCGGCGTAGCCATCCCCTGCAGAACGACGGTCAGGACGGAACGCTGACCGAGGGCATCACCGCCGAACGGTTGCGACTCGCTCAGGTCAAGGCAGCTGCGGATCTCACGGTGGACACCACGTCCCTGTCCGTGCATCAACTCCGGCGCAAGATCGAGACGGTGTTCGGTGCGGCCGAGACCACAGGAGTGGGCGTCACCGTGCAGTCGTTCGGCTTCAAGTACGGCCTGCCGATGGACGCCGACCTGGTCTGCGACGTGCGCTTTCTGCCCAACCCACACTGGGTGCCCGAGCTGCGCGAACACACCGGCCAGGACGCGGACGTTCGCGATTACGTGTTGGGGCAGGACGGGGCACGCGACTACCTGCAGACGTACACGCACCTGCTGAATCTGACCATCGAGGGATACGTGCGGGAAGGCAAGAGGTACATGACGGTGGCCGTTGGCTGCACCGGAGGAAAGCATCGAAGTGTCGCGATGACCGAGGCACTGGCGGCAATACTCGCCGACCAGGGTGATGTGTCGGTGCGCGTGCTGCATCGGGATCTGGGTCGCGAATGAGCGAGGTCGACACCGAAGTACCGGCAGCGGGCCCCAGGATCGTCGCGCTCGGCGGCGGGCACGGCCTGTACGCCACGCTGTCGGCGGCCCGGCTGCTCGGTCCCGACGTCACCGCCATCGTCACGGTCGCCGACGACGGGGGATCCTCGGGGCGTCTGCGGGCCGAGCTCGGCGTCATTCCGCCCGGAGACCTGCGCATGGCACTGGCTGCGCTGGCACGATCGGACGAGAGGACGCAGCTCTGGACGGACGTCCTGCAGCACCGCTTCGGCGGCACGGGCGCTCTGGCCGGACATTCGGTGGGCAACCTCATCCTCGCCGGCCTCACCGAGGTACTGGGCGATCCGATCGCCGCACTCGACGAGATGGTGCGGATGCTCGGAATCGACGGACGGGTGCTTCCGATGTCGCCGATCGCACTCGACATCGAGGCCGATGTCTCCGGTCTGGAGGACGACCCACGCGTGAGCCGCGTCATTCGCGGACAGGTTGCGGTGGCGACGACTCCGGGCAAGGTTCGCCGCGTTCGACTGTTGCCACCCGAACCGCCTGCCTCGGCGGATGCACTCGCTGCGATCGAGAAGGCCGACCTCGTGGTGCTCGGACCGGGATCGTGGTTCTCCAGCGTCATCCCGCACGTGTTGGTGCCCGATCAGCTCGCCGCGCTCGCTCGCACGAGCGCGCCGAAGGTACTGGTGTTGAACCTCGCACCGGAGCTGGGGGAGACCACCGGATTCTCCGCCGAGCGCCATGTCCACGTACTCTCCCAACACGCACCGGATTTGGGAATCGACTACGTGTTGGTCGATTCCGCCTCGGTCCCGGAAGGCAGCAACCGCGAGCACGTGGCGCGGGCAGCGGCCCGGCTCGGTGCCGAGGTCGTTTACGTCGACGTTGCCGAAAACGGCACCCACGCACATCATTACGGCAAGCTTGCTGCGGCTCTCGGTTCCATCGTGTCGTCCACCGACGGCACCGCACCGACTACCGCACGCAGAGAGGGGATCACTTCGTGGCCATGACAGCGGAGGTCAAGGACGAGCTGAGCAGGCTCACCGTCAGTCAGGTCAGTTGCCGCAAGGCCGAGGTGTCCGCACTCCTGCGATTCGCCGGCGGATTGCACATCGTGGCAGGCCGAGTGGTGGTCGAGGCAGAGGTGGACCTCGGGTCCATTGCGAGACGGCTGCGTCGGGAGATCTTCGAGCTGTACGGCTACTCCTCCGACGTGCACATGCTCGGAGCGGGCGGGCTCCGCAAGACCTCTCGCTACGTGGTGCGCGTGGCCAAGGACGGCGAGGCACTGGCGCGGCAGACCGGCCTGTTGGACCTGCGCGGTCGCCCGGTTCGCGGCCTGCCCGCCCAGGTGGTCGGCGGCACGGTGGGGGACTCCGAGGCGGCATGGCGGGGCGCATTCCTGGCGCACGGTTCACTCACCGAACCGGGTCGGTCCTCGGCTCTGGAGATCAGCTGCCCGGGTCCCGAGGCAGCTCTCGCGCTCGTCGGAGCCGCTCGACGCCTCGGCGTGGCCGCCAAGGCACGCGAGGTCCGCGGCACCGATCGAGTGGTCGTCCGCGACGGCGAGGCGATCGGGGCACTGCTCACCCGCATGGGCGCACAGGACACCCGGCTCATCTGGGAAGAACGACGGATGCGACGCGAGGTCAGGGCCACCGCGAACCGGCTCGCCAACTTCGACGACGCCAACCTGCGCCGCTCGGCCAGGGCCGCCGTCGCCGCCGCAGCGCGCGTCGAGCGGGCCCTGCACATCCTCGGCGAGGATGTGCCGGATCATCTGGCCGCCGCGGGCTCGCTCCGAGTGCAGCATCGCCAGGCGTCGCTCGAGGAACTCGGCCAGTTGGCCGACCCGCCGATGACCAAGGACGCCGTGGCAGGCCGAATTCGACGCCTGCTGTCCATGGCCGACCGCAAGGCGAAGGAAACCGGAATTCCGGACACCGAGTCCGCCGTCACCGCCGAGTTGCTCGACGAGGCATGACCGGCCCGATCACGTGATGCGCGCGCTCTGCCTGCGCGCACACTAGGGTGGGAACCGCGTGTGGCACCCCGCACGCAGGCACAATCAGACATCTGTTTTCACAACTTTTAGGAGCGAACAGTGACGATCCGGGTAGGCGTCAACGGCTTCGGCCGCATCGGGCGTAACTTCTTCAGGGCTGTCGATGCGCAGAAGGCGCTCGGTACCACCGACATCGAAATCGTTGCTGTCAACGACCTGACCGACAACGCATCGCTCGCACACCTGCTCAAGTACGACTCGATCCTGGGTCGCTTGCCGCACGATGTCTCGCTCGAGGGCGAGGACACCATCGTCGTCGGTGGCCAGAAGATCAAGGCGCTGTCGCTGCGTGAGGGCCCGTCCGCACTTCCGTGGGGTGACCTGGGTGTCGACGTCGTCGTCGAGTCCACCGGCATCTTCACCGACGCTGCGAAGGCACAGGGCCACATCGACGCCGGTGCCAAGAAGGTCATCATCTCCGCGCCCGCCAAGGGCGAGGACATCACCATCGTGATGGGCGTCAACGACGACAAGTACGACGGCAGCCAGAACATCATCTCCAACGCGTCGTGCACCACCAACTGCCTCGGCCCCATCGCCAAGGTTCTCGACGACGAGTTCGGCATCGTCTCGGGTCTGATGACCACCATTCACGCGTACACGCAGGACCAGAACCTGCAGGACGGGCCGCACAGCGATCTGCGTCGCGCCCGCGCCGCAGCCCTGAACGTGGTGCCGACCGGCACCGGCGCGGCCAAGGCCATCGGCCTGGTTCTCCCGCAGCTGCTCGGCAAGCTCGACGGCTACGCGCTTCGGGTACCGATCCCCACCGGCTCGGTCACCGACCTGACTGCGCTGTTGAAGAAGAAGGCCAGCGCCGACGACATCAACGCCGCCATGAAGGCCGCAGCCGAGGGCCCCCTCAAGGGCATCCTGAAGTACAACACCGATCCGATCGTCTCCTCGGACATCGTCACCGACCCGCACTCGTCGATCTTCGATGCGCCGCTGACGAAGGTCATCGACGACCAGGTCAAGATCGTCTCCTGGTACGACAACGAGTGGGGCTACTCCAACCGCCTCGCCGACCTCATCGGTCTCGTCGGCAAGTCCCTCTGACACCGATGGCTGTCAAGACACTGCAGGATCTGCTCGATGCCGGTGTCGAAGGCCGTGGCGTCCTCGTGCGATCGGACTTCAATGTCCCGCTCGAGGACGGCACGATCACCGACCCCGGCCGCATCCAGGCGTCGATCCCGACTCTTCGGGCACTGGTCGAGGCGGGTGCCAAGGTCATCGTGACCGCGCACCTCGGTCGTCCCGACGGCAAGCCGGACGCGAAGTACAGCCTGGCTCCGGTCGCAGCGAAGCTCGGCGAACTGCTGGGCCGCCATGTTCAGCTCGCGGGCGACGTGGTGGGTCAGGACGCCGAGGCTCGGGCCGAGGGTCTGACCGACGGCGACGTGCTGCTGCTTGAGAACATTCGCTTCGATCCGCGCGAGACCAGCAAGGACGAGTCCGAGCGAGCTGCTCTGGCTCGTGAGCTCGTTGCTCTGGCCGGCGACGACGCAGCATTCGTCTCAGACGGATTCGGCGTCGTGCACCGTAAGCAGGCATCGGTCTACGACGTGGCGCAGTTGCTGCCGCACTACGCGGGCACTCTCGTCGCTGCCGAGGTCGAGGTACTGGCCAAGCTCACCGAGGACGCTGCGCGTCCGTACGCGGTGGTGCTCGGCGGCTCCAAGGTCTCGGACAAGCTCGGCGTCATCGAGGCGTTGGCCCCCAAGGTCGACACCCTCGTCATCGGCGGCGGTATGGCGTTCACTTTCCTTGCCGCGCAGGGGTATTCGGTCGGCAACTCGCTGTTGCAGGAGGATCAGATCGGGGTCTGCAAGGACCTGCTCGAGCGTTTCGGCGACGTGATCCACCTGCCCGTCGACATCGTCGTCGGAGACAAGTTCGCGGCGGACGCCGAGGCGAAGACCGTGAAGGCATCCGAGATTCCGGACGGCTGGATGGGTCTGGACATCGGACCCGATTCGGTCAGCCGTTTCGCCGTCGTCCTCTCGAATGCCAAGACCGTCTTCTGGAACGGACCGGCCGGAGTGTTCGAGTTCGACAAGTTCTCGGCCGGCACCAAGGGCATCGCCGAAGCGATCATCGGAGCCACCGAGAAGGGCGCGTTCAGCGTCGTCGGTGGCGGCGACTCGGCCGCTGCGGTACGCACCCTCGGACTGCCCGACGACGGCTTCTCGCACATCTCCACCGGCGGCGGTGCATCCCTCGAATACCTCGAAGGCAAGCAGCTCCCCGGCCTATCCGTCCTGGAGGCGTAACGCATGGCACGTAAGCCGCTCATCGCGGGCAACTGGAAGATGAACCTCAACCACCTCGAGGCCATCTCGCTGGTGCAGAAGATAGCATTCTCGTTGCCCGAGAAGTACTTCGACAAGGTCGACGTGACGGTGATCCCGCCGTTCACCGACATCCGCAGCGTGCAGACCCTGGTCGAGGGCGACAAACTCCTGCTCACCTACGGTGCACAGGACGTCTCGTCCGAGGACAAGGGTGCCTTCACCGGTGAGATCAGCGGATCGATGCTGGCCAAGCTGGGGTGCACCTTCGTCGTCGTCGGTCACTCCGAGCGACGCACGCTGCACAGCGAGGACGACGCCGTCGTGCTCGCCAAGACGAAGGCGGCCCTGAAGAACGGGCTCACCCCGATCGTGTGCATCGGCGAGGGTCTGAACATCCGTGAGGCCGGCGAGCACGTGGCCTACAACGTCGCACAGCTGCGCGGGTCACTCGAAGGACTGTCGGCCGACGACATCTCCAAGGTCGTCATCGCCTACGAGCCGGTGTGGGCCATCGGTACCGGCCGGGTCGCGTCGGCGTCGGACGCTCAGGAAGTGTGCGGTGCCATTCGTGAGGAACTGAAGGCGCTGTCCTCGGACGAGGTTGCTGCGGGCGTGCGAGTGCTCTACGGCGGCTCGGTCAACGCGAAGAACGTCGGCGAGATCGTAGGACAGCCCGACGTCGACGGCGCACTCGTCGGTGGCGCTTCGCTCAAGGCGGACGAGTTCGCCACGTTGTCGGCCATCGCCGCAGGTGGACCCCTGCCCTGATCGGCCATCGGCAACGCTGTACCGAACGGTTTTCGGACACCTCGCTTCGGCGGGGTGTCCGAAGCCGTTCGCGGGGCCAGGTAGGCTGCTGAAGGCATCGAATCGAGTTTGAGGTGGACATGGATCTGTTTCTGGATATTCTGCTGGTCGTCACCAGCCTGGCACTGATCTTGCTGATCCTGCTGCATCGCGGCAAGGGCGGCGGATTGTCCAGCCTGTTCGGTGGCGGAGTGCAGTCCAGCCTCTCCGGTTCCACCGTTGTCGAGAAGAACCTCGATCGCCTCACGGTCTTCACCGGCATCATCTGGCTCATCGCCATCCTCGGTATTGGTCTGGAGATCAAGTACAGCTGATCGGATTCGGCTCCGAGTGCGAGTTGGTGACGGAGCGACGATACTGGGTGGATGAGCGAATCCTCCTACGAGTCAGTCGGTTCCCCAGCCTTCGTCCCACCGACAGCTCAGGGTCGGGAGTTGACAGAGCCTCTCCGTGAGGACATCCGCTATCTCGGCGGCATCCTGGGTGAGATCATTCGCGAGCACGAGGGCGACGACGTCTTCGAGCTGATCGAGTCGGCTCGCGTCGAATCCTTCGCGGTACGCAGGTCGGAGATAGAACGCGACGATTCCGTCGGTCGCTACACCGACGTCGAAGTGGCACAGGCAGTTCCACTGATTCGCGCGTTCAGTCACTTCTCGCTGCTGGCCAATCTTGCCGAGGACCTGCACCGCGAACGTCGTCGAGCGATTCACCTCGACCGCGAGGACCCGCCACAGGACAGCAGTCTCGACGCCACCTGGCTCAAGATCGATGCCGCAGCACCGTCGCGTGAGCAGGTGGCCGCGGCCCTGACGGATGCGTTGGTCGCGCCGGTGATCACCGCGCACCCCACCGAAACACGTCGACGCACCGTGTTCGATGTGCAGTCGAAGATCACCGAGCTGATGCGGCGCCGCGATGTCGCCGCTGCGGCACGTGAGGGCAAGGCCGCCACTGCGGCGAAGGAACTGGCCGCCATCGACGTGCAGATCCGCAGGCAAGTACTGACCCTGTGGGAGACGGCTCTGATTCGGTTGTCGCGGTTGAGGATTCAGGACGAAATCGAGGTCGGCCTCCGGTACTTCGAGTCCTCCCTGTTCGATGTCATGCCGGCGTTGAACGCCGACGTGCGGGCAGCGCTGCGGGCACGGTGGCCCGAGGACGATCTACTGCCTCGCCCCATTCTCCGGCCCGGTTCCTGGATCGGCGGCGACCGCGACGGCAATCCGAACGTGACCGCAGAGGTGGTCCACACCGCGACCCATCAAGCGGGATACGTGGCGTTCGAGCATTACCTCGACGAATTGGTCGCGCTGGAGAAGGAATTGTCGATGTCCGCGCGTCTGGTGGATGTCACCGAGGATCTCAAGGCTCTGGCCGGCGCATCGACCGAGCCGGACGACCGTCGATCGGACGAGCCGTATCGCGTCGCCGTCGCCGGTATTCGGGCGCGGCTCACGGCCACCGCCCGGGCGGTGCTCGACGCGGTGCCGGTCTCCGGGATCGACCTCGGTGCGCAGAAGTACGCCGGTCCGCAAGACGTTCTCGACGACCTCGACGTCATCGATCGGGCTCTGCGGGCCGACGGGGATGCATTGATCGCCGATGATCGTCTGCTCCGGCTTCGGCAGTCGGTCGAGACGTTCGGATTCCATCTGCAGGCGTTGGACATGAGGCAGAACTCCGAGACACACGAAGAGGTGGTCGCCGAGCTGTTGGCCTGGGCCGGTGTCCACTCCGATTACATGTCCCTCGGGGAGGACGAGCGGGTCTCGGTTCTGTCGCAGGAACTTGCGACCAGGCGGCCGCTGGTCGGCCCCAACGCGCAGCTCAGTGAGCTCGCCACCAAGGAACTGGGCATCGTCATGGCCGCCAAGGAGGCCATCGACCACCTGGGCCCCGACACCATCCAGAACTACATCATCAGCATGTGTCAGTCGGTCAGTGACATGCTCGAAGCGGCGTTGCTGCTCAAGGAAGCGGGCATCTTCGACCCCGGCACCGACGGCTCGGCACCCACGTCGACGGTGGGTGTCGTGCCACTGTTCGAGACCATCGAGGATCTGCAGCAGGGTGCCGCGACCCTGCTCGCCACGCTCGACGTTCCGATCTATCGCGCGCTGGTCGCTGGGCGCGGCATGAACCAGGAAGTCATGCTGGGGTATTCGGACTCGAACAAGGACGGTGGATACCTCGCGGCGAACTGGGCGCTGTACCGCGCCGAGTTGGATCTGCTCGAGGCCTCACGCAAGACGGGTATTCGCTTGCGGCTCTTCCATGGTCGCGGCGGTACGGTCGGCCGCGGCGGCGGTCCCAGCTACGACGCGATCCTGGCGCAGCCGCCCGGAGTGGTACAGGGATCGTTGCGGCTCACCGAGCAGGGCGAGATCATCGCGGCGAAATACGCCGAGCCGTCCATGGCGCGCCGAAACCTCGAGTCTCTGGTTGCGGGAACCCTCGAATCGACTCTGCTGGATGTGGAGGGTCTCGGAGACGGCGCAGAAGCCGCATACGACATCCTGGACGACCTCGCCGCGAAGGCGCGTGCGGCCTACGGCCGGCTGGTGCACGAGGAGCCCGGTTTCGTCGAGTACTTCCGAACGTCGACGCCGGTAGCCGAGGTCGGCGAGCTGAACATCGGCTCCCGTCCGGCATCGAGAAAGCCGACGAACTCGGTGTACGACCTGCGTGCCATTCCGTGGGTGATGTCGTGGAGTCAGTGCCGCGTCATGCTCCCCGGGTGGTACGGCACCGGTTCGGCGTTCGAGGAGTGGGTCGGAGACGACGATTCCAAACTCGAGGTGCTGACCGACCTGTATCGAAAGTGGCCGTTCTTCCAGACCGTTCTGTCCAACCTCGCGCAGGTCATGGCCAAATCGGACTTGGGCATCGCGGCTCGGTACGCGGAGTTGGTTCCCGACGCAGACCTACGCGCGCGAATTTTCGGGATGATCGAAGCCGAACATGCCACGACGGTGCGGATGTACCTGAAGATCACCGGTCACAGTCGCCTGCTCGAAGACAACCCGTCGCTCGAGCGCTCGGTGCACAACCGGTTCCCGTACCTGGAGCCGCTCAATCAGATGCAGGTCGAGATGCTGCGTCGATACCGCAACGGTGACGACGACGAACGGGTCAAGCGAGGAATTCTGCTGACGATGAACGGTCTCGCGACGGCGCTGCGCAACAGCGGTTAGCCACGCACGAGGGGCGAGGAACCGGTTGTCGGTCGATCGCGTCCAACGAGGTATGACGCAGTGCTGCAGTTCGATCGATACCTGGAGAGACGGATCCGCCTACCGCATCAGCAGTAGGCGGATCGGTCGTTCGATATCAGGATATGCCCGGAGCGTCGGCGACTACGACTGCGAGCGGCCCGGATGTGACCCCGACGCTGCCGACCCCGATTAGTCGGGTGGGATCAGACGGTGTCCAGCTTGGACGCCGCGCCTGCATCGAGGAACCAGACCGTCGATTCGGTACCCAGTGCGCCGGCCGACGGGACGTCGTCGGAATCGGCCCCACCCACCGCAGCAGCGACGGCATCGGCCTTGTTCGCTCCCGAGACGAGCAACCACACGTGCTGTGCGCGGCGAACCGCAGGCAGCGTCAGGGTGATGCGTACCGGCGGGGGCTTGGGGGAGTCCTCGACCGCCACGACGAAGCGATGCTGCTCGCGCACCGCATCGGTGTGGGGGAAGAGCGAATTGATGTGGCCTTCGCCGCCCATGCCGAGGAGATGGACGTCGAACCGGGGCGTCGGCTCACCTTCGGATCCGGAATGCAGGATCTGCGCATACGTTGCCGCGGCCACCTCGGGGTCGCTTCCGTGCGGTCCGTCCGATGCGGCCATCCGGAACACCCGATCCGGATGGACATCGACGTGATCGAGCAGCGCCTCCGCGGCCTGAACCTCGTTGCGCTCGGGATCGCCCGAGGGCAGGAAGCGTTCGTCACCGAAATAGATGTCGACTCTGCCCCAGTCGATCGAGCCGGAGTCCGTACGCAGCGCCTCCAGCAATGCGATTCCGGTGCCGCCGCCGGTCAGCACCACCGACGCGGTGCCTCGCTCGGCCTGGGCGGCTGTGACCACGTCGACGAAGCGAGATCGTGCTGCGTCGACCAGTGCCTGCGCGTCCAAGTACTGAAGTACCGATGTCTTACTCATAGCTCACTTTCGACAGTCCGTGCAGGGCGAGTTCGTAGATCTCGTCCGTGTCGAGTCTGCGTAATTCCTCGGCGAGGCACTCGCGCGTGTTGCGCCGAGCGAGTGCAACTTCCGCGTCCGGCTGACCGGTCCGCCGCAGGGTTGCGGTCTTTCCGGTCTGCGGGCGCGTCAGCGAAATGCTGCTGTTCTCTCGGATCAGCTCCACCTTCAGCTCACCCGCCCGGCGGTAGACCGGCACGTCCAGTTTTGCCGCCAGCCAGCCGGCCAGGATGTCGAGTGCGGGCTCCTCGGCCAGTCCCGACACCGTGGCCGAGACGACGGCCTCGAACGGGGCCTGGTCGAGCGCGGTGGCCAACAGACCACGCCAGTAGGTGATGCGACTCCAGGAGAGATCGGTGTCACCCTCGGTGTAGCTGCTGAGCCGTCCCTTGATCGTCGCGGTGGTGTCGGGGGAGTTCGTCGCATCGGTGATCCGCCGAATTGCCAAGCGCCCCAACGGATCCTTCGCCGGAACGGTCGGTGCCTCGTCCGGCCACCAGGCCACGATCGGGGTATCGGGCAGCAGGAACGGGATGACGACACTGTGCTCGTGATCGGCGAGTTCGCCGTTCAGGCGCAACACGACGACCTCCGATGCACCGGCGTCTCCGCCCACACGGATCTGTGCGTCGAGGCTCGATTCTGCGGATCGGTCTCCGTGAATGAGCACGATGACGCGGCACGGATGCTCGCGGCTGGCCTCGTTCGCTGCGTCGATCGCCCGTTCGGCCTTGGCCGGATCACGGCTGGCGACGATCAGTGTCAGCACCCGGCCGATGGTCACCGCACCGCCTGCTTCGCGCACCTCCACCAACTTCTTGCCGACCTCGGCCGTCGTCGTGGCGGGGATGTCGACAATCACGGTCTTCTCCATTCGCGTCCGGTGCGGTGCATCATCTCGTCACCCGAGGAAGGCCCCCAGGTACCGGCTTCGTACGGTTCCGCGGTGCCGCCGGAAGCCCAGAATTCCAGAATGGGATCGAGGATCTTCCACGACAGTTCCACTTCGGCATTGACCGGGAACAGCGACGGCTCACCGAGCAGCACGTCGAGGATGAGGCGTTCGTACGCCTCGGGCGAGGATTCGGTGAACGCCTGGCCGTAGCTGAAGTCCATGCTGACGTCGCGCACCTGCATGCTCGAGCCCGGCACCTTGGAGCCGAACCGCATCGTCACGCCCTCGTCGGGCTGGACTCGGATCACCAACGCGTTCTGACCGAGTTCCTCGGTCATCGTGGCGTCGAACGGTAGGTGCGGAGCGCGTTTGAACACCATCGCGATCTCGGTGACTCGACGCCCGAGTGCCTTGCCGGTCCGAAGGTAGAACGGCACCCCACCCCAGCGTCGCGTATCCACCTCCAGGGTGATGGCGGCGTAGGTTTCGGTGTTCGACTCGGAGTCGAAACCCTCTTCCTCCTTGAGCCCCTTCACCTTCTGGCTGCCCTGCCACCCCGCGGAGTACTGACCGCGCGCCGAGGTTCGATCGAGTGGCTCGGCAAGTTTGGTTGCCGAGAGCACCTTGATCTTCTCCGACTGCAGTTCCTTGGGGTTGAAGCTGACCGGCTCCTCCATCGCGGTGATGGCGAGAAGCTGCAGAAGGTGGTTCTGGATGACGTCGCGGGCGGCACCGATTCCGTCGTAATACCCCGCGCGACCGCCCAATCCGATGTCCTCGGCCATCGTGATCTGAACGTGGTCGACGTAATGCGCATTCCAGATCGGATCGAACAGCTGGTTGGCGAAGCGCAGTGCCAGGATGTTCTGCACTGTCTCCTTGCCGAGATAGTGGTCGATCCGAAACACGGTGTCCTCGGGGAACACTCGGTTCACGACCGCGTTGAGCTCTTTCGCGCTCTGCAGATCGTGTCCGAACGGCTTCTCGATCACCACGCGTCGCCAATTGCCGTCCTTGCTCTGCGCCAGTCCCGAGCGCGAGAGCTGCTCGAGGACGACGGGGAACGCGCTGGGTGGGATGGACAGATAGAAGGCGTGATTGCCGCCGGTGCCGCGGGTCTCGTCGAGCTCGGTCAGTGTTCGTGACAGCTCGTCGAACGCGTCGTCGTCGTCGAAGGAGCCTTGGACGAACCGGAATCCCTCGGCGAGGGTGTTCCACACCTCCTCGCTGAACGGCGTTCGCGCGTGATCGCGCACGGAGTCGTGCACGATCTTGGCGAAGTCCTGGTTCTGCCATTCCCGCCGGGCAAACCCGACCAGGGCGAAACCGGGGGGTAGAAGCCCCCGGTTCGCCAGGTCGTACACCGCAGGCATGAGCTTCTTACGCGCGAGATCGCCGGTCACTCCGAAGATGACCATGCTGCACGGGCCCGCGATGCGGGGGAGCCGCTTGTCTCGCGCGTCGCGGAGAGGGTTGAGCCAGTCCGCGGAATGGAGAGGTTCGGTTTCTGCGGTGGGCACAGTCGATCAGCTCTTCTGACCTGCTTGGCGAAGCTGCTCGCCGGTGGCCTCGAGCAACTCGTTCCAGGCGGCCTCGAACTTCTGGACGCCTTCGTTCTCCAACGTCAGGAAGACGTCGGTGATGTCGATACCGAGCGCCGAGATGCGGTCGAAGATCTCCTGCGATTCCGGTCCCTTGCCCGAAACGGTGTCGCCGACGACCTCGCCGTGATCGGCAACCGCGTCCATGGTCTTCTCCGGCATCGTGTTCACCGTGTTCGGTGAGACGAGCTCGGTGACGTACATGGTGTCGGGGTAGGCGTCGGACTTCACGCCGGTCGACGCCCACAGCGGACGCTGCGGACGCGCGCCGCTACCGACGAGCTCGCGGAATCGAGGAGCGACCTCGAAGATCTGCTGGTACGCCACGTAGGCGAGGCGCGCGTTCGCCAGAGCGGCCTTGCCCTTGAGTGCCTCGGCATCGGGGGTGCCGATCGCATCGAGTCGGGAATCGATCTCGCTGTCCACGCGGGAGACGAAGAACGACGCGACCGAGTGGATCTTGTCGAGGTCGTGACCGGCTGCGCGCGCCTTTTCGAGACCCTCGAGGTAGGCGTTCATCACCAGTTCGTAGCGCTCGACGGAGAAGATCAGCGTGACGTTGACGCTGATTCCCTCGCCGATCACCTTGGCGATTGCGGGGATTCCGGCCTCGGTGGCCGGGATCTTGATGAGCAGATTCGGGCGGTCGACGATCTTCCACAGCTCGACGGCCTGCTCGTACGTCTTGTCGGCATCGTGCGCCATGCGGGGATCGACCTCGATCGACACCCGGCCGTCCACGCCTGCACTTGCCTCGTACTGAGGCATCAGGATGTCGCAGGCCTCGCGAACGTCGTCCGTGGTGACCGTGCGGATCGTGGTCTCGACGTCGGCACCTTCACCGGCGAGCTTGGTCACCTGCTCGTCGTAGGCATCGCCCGTGCTCAGGGCTGCCTGGAAGATCGACGGGTTGGTGGTCACTCCGACGACGCTCTTGGTGTCGATCAGGTCTTTCAGGTTGCCCGAGCGGATGCGATCACGGGACAGGTCGTCCAGCCATACCGAGATTCCGGCGGCGGAGAGCTCTGCGAGATTCTTGTTCTGGGTCATGAACTATCCCTTCACATTGGTGATGGAGCGCTGTGCGGCTGCGGTGACGGCCTCGGCCGTGAAGCCGAACTCGCGGAAAAGTGTTGCAGCGTCGGCAGATTCGCCGTAGTGCTCGAGCGAGATGATCTCGCCGAAGCCGCCGACGATCTTCCACCACGGCATCGCGATGCCGGCTTCGATCGACACCCGGGCCTTGACGGTGGGCGGGATCACCTGGTCGCGGTAGTTCTGATCCTGGCTCTCGAACCACTCGACGCACGGCATCGAGACGACGCGGGCGGCGATGCCCTGCGCCTCGAGCTGCTTCTGTGCCTCCACGGCGTACTGCAGCTCGGAACCGGTGCCGATCAGCACGACGTCGGGGGTCGCCTTGGACGACTCGACGAGGATGTATCCGCCCTTGGAGACGCCCTCGTAGCTGGTGCCCTCGAGAATCGGGATGCCCTGACGCGTCAGTGCGAGGCCGACGGGTCCGCTGCTGCTGGACTTGGCCAGCACTGCCTGCCATGCGAACGCGGTTTCGTTGGCGTCACCGGGGCGTACCACCGACAGGTTGGGGATGGCCCGCAGCGCGGCGAGATGTTCGACCGGCTGGTGCGTCGGGCCGTCCTCGCCGAGGCCGACGGAATCGTGTGTCCACACGTAGATGGGGTCGATGTCCATCAACGACGCGAGCCGAACTGCGGGCCGCATGTAGTCGCTGAACTGCATGAATGTTCCGCCGTACGCGCGGGTCGGTCCGTGCATGACGATGCCGGACAGGATGGCACCCATCGCGTGCTCACGGATGCCGAAGTGCAGCGTGCGGCCGTACGGCTCGGCGTCCCAATCGTCGGTGGAGATCGACCTGGGGCCGAAGGACTTCGCGCCCTTGATCGTGGTGTTGTTGCTGCCTGCGAGGTCGGCGGAGCCGCCCCACAGTTCCGGAAGAACCGGTCCGACGGCGTTGAGAACCTCGCCCGACGCCGCACGTGTCGCGACGGCCTTGCTGCCGGGCTCCCAGGTGGGCAGAACGTCGGTCCAGTTCTCGGGCAACGTGCCCTGGGTAAGGCGATCGAGCAGCTTCTTGCGCTCGGGCTCGCGCGCGGCCCAGGCGTCGAACTCGACGGTCCACTCGGCGTGGGCCTTGCGGCCGCGTTCCTGCAACTTGCGGGTGTGGCCGATGACCTCGTCGGTGACCTCGAACGTCTTGGCGGGGTCGAAATCGAGTGCCTGCTTGACCTTTGCGATCTCCTCGTCGCCCAGTGCGGCACCGTGGACGGCACCGGTGTTCATCATGGTGGGGGCCGGGAAGCCGATGATGGTGCGCAGCACGATGATCGACGGCTTGTCGGTGACGGCCTTGGCAGCCTCGACGGCCTCTTCGATCGCGGTGACGTTCTCGCCGCCCTCGACCACCTGGACGTGCCAGCCGTAGGCCTCGTAGCGCGCGGCGGTGTTCTCGCTGAGGGCGATGTCGGTGGAGTGCTCGATGGAGATCTTGTTGTCGTCGTAGAACAGGATCAGGTTGCCGAGCTGCTGCGTACCGGCCAGCGACGACGCCTCGGACGTGACGCCTTCTTCGATGTCGCCGTCGGAGGCGATCACGTAGATGAAGTGGTCGAACGGACTCTCGCCGAGTGCAGGCTCGGGATCGAACAGGCCACGCTCGCGGCGCGCCGCCATGGCCATACCCACGGCGGAGGCGAGTCCCTGACCGAGCGGGCCGGTGGTGATCTCGACGCCGTCGGTGTGGCGGAACTCGGGGTGCCCGGGAGTCTTGGACTTGTAGGTGCGCAGCGCCTCGATGTCGGCGAGCTCGAGTCCGAAGCCGCCCAAGTAGAGCTGCAGGTACAGCGTCAGGCTCGAGTGTCCACACGAGAGGACGAATCGGTCGCGGCCGATCCAGTGCGTGTCGGTGGGGTCGTGGCGCATGGTGCGCTGAAAGAGGGTGTAGGCGAGAGGGGCCAGGCTCATCGCGGTTCCGGGGTGGCCGTTGCCGACCTTCTGCACTGCGTCCGCTGCCAGAACACGAACGGTGTCGACCGCTCGGGTGTCCAGGTCCGTCCAGTCGCTCGGGTGGTGCGCCGTGGTGAGGACGTCAATATCGTCTGTGATCGACACGAGCAGAAATCTCCTGACATTCGTTCGAGTTGTGGCTCCGAGGATCGTCGCTCGGCGACCTCTGCGATGCGCCTGGGTGGAGCGCGCACGCAGTCGGTGCCGAAGGACGTCCCCCACCAGCCTAGTTCCGTCCGACCCTACTGTCGTGCCTTCCCCCGGGCGATTGCGCGCGGGTTACTCGTAGGCGACGTATTCCTCACTTTGGGTGCCCTGCGAATTGGAGGTGCAAACCCAGCCGTCTACCATCGGTCGTAGTAGGCGTACGTTCGTCGGCTGCCGCGGTAGCGAGCGCGGGGGTCGGCGCGTGCGCGAAGGCGCCGAAGTGTCGCCATCGAGAGTCAACCCGCGTGCCGGTGGCATGCGAGCAAGTGGCCGAGCGCCAGAGAACGACAGTCGTGCGAGGAGACGCAGTGCGAATTGGGCAGCAGCCGGGCGGACACGGTTTCGCCGGCGGCCCCGGATTCGGAGCAGACGACGAGGGTGAGCCCACGCAGGCCGCGCCGGCGACGTCCGCCCCGCGCAGAGCATTCGCACTCTTTCTTGCGTATGTCGCGCTCACGAAGCCCCGGGTCATCGAACTCCTCCTCGTCACGACCATTCCGGCGATGCTGCTGGCCGACCGAGGAAACGTCGATCCCTGGCTGATCCTCACCACCCTCTTCGGCGGAATGCTGGCCGCAGCCAGCGCCAACACTCTGAACATGGTCGTCGACGCAGACATCGACAAGGTGATGAAGCGCACCGAGAAGCGCCCACTCGCGCGCGGTGCCATGCCCGTCTCGCACGCCCTGATCTTCGGGCTCGTCCTGGGCGTGTTCTCGTTCTTCTGGCTGTGGGCCACCACGAATCTGCTCAGTGGCGTGCTCGCCGTCGTGACGATCTGCTTCTACATTTTCGTCTACACGCTCGTGCTCAAACGGCGCACCTCGCAGAACGTGGTGTGGGGCGGCGCGGCCGGATGTATGCCGGTGATGATCGGTTGGTCCGCCGTGACCGGCACGATCGGGTGGCAGGCGCTGGTGATGTTCCTGGTGATCTTCCTGTGGACACCGCCGCACACCTGGGCCCTCATGCTCCGCTACAAGGAGGACTACCAGGCCGCCAACGTGCCGATGCTGCCTGCTGTCGCCTCGGAAACGAAGGTCACCAAGCACATCGTGCTCTACGCGTGGGCCACCGTTGCCGCAACGCTCGCGTTGGCCCCGGGCTCGGGCATCGTCTACGCAGCCGTCGCTGTGGCGTCGGGAGTGTGGTTCCTCGTCGTGGCCCACCGTCTCTACGCAGGCGTGCGTGCGGGAACTCCGGTCAAGCCGCTCAAGCTGTTCATTCTCTCGAACGAATACCTGGCACTGGTGTTCTGCGGCTTGGCCGTCGACTCTGTTCTCGGCTGGCAGACGCTCGCTCAGGTCCTTTCCTGAGCGAGCCGTCCGGCACAGTCGGCGTCAGGGAACCAGCACGATGGACCCCATCGTCTTGCGTGACTCCAAATCGATGTGGGCCTGAGCCGCGTCTTCCAGCGCGTACTGCGTACCGATCTCGACCGTCAGAGCGCCGCTGGCCATCGCTGCGAACACATCTCCGGCGCGCCACTCCAGCTCGTCCCGGTTTCGGATGTGATGTGCGAGCGTGGGCCGGGTCAGGAACAGGGAGCCTGCGCCGTTCAGGCGCTGCGGATCCATGGGCGGGACGGGACCGCTCGCGGCACCGAACAGAGCCAGAGTCCCTCTGATCCGAAGCGACGCAAGACTTGCCTCGAACGTGTCGGCACCCACGCCGTCGTACACCGCATGGACACCCTCGCCGTCGGTGATCTCACGCACGCGGGCGGCGATGTCGTCCTCGTAGCGCAACACGTGGGCGGCACCGGCCTGCGTCGACCGCTCGGCCTTGGCATCCGTGGAGACCGTGGTGATCACGTTCACGCCCTTCGCCACCGCCATCTGCGTCAACAACAGTCCGACGCCACCTGCGCCTGCGTGTACCAGCACTGTGTCGCCCCGCTGGGCAGGATAGGTGGACTCGATCAGGTAGTGCGCCGTCATGCCCTGGAGCAGCGCAGAGGCGGCCTGATCGGCCGGAACGTCGTCGGGAACCGCGATGGCCGACGAAGCGTCCACCAGGACGTATTCGGCGTAGCTGCCGGGTGCCGCGGCCCAGGCGACGCGAGCTCCCGGAGCAAAGTCCGTGACGTCCGCCCCGGCCTGATCGATCACTCCGGACCCTTCGTCGCCGGGAACGTAGGGGAGTGCGCGCGGATACAGGCCGCGCCGAAAGTACGTATCGATGTAGTTGATGCCGATGGCGTCCGTCCTGACCAGGAGTTGAGCAGGTCCTGGCGTCGGTATCGGAACATCGACGACGTTCATGACCTCGGGTCCGCCCGTGTTGTCTATTCGAATGGCACGCATGAAGACCGTTCTACACCGGCGCGTCGCACCCGGTGGCACGGATCCGCTCGATGCACGCACGCGGGCGAAGTTACCGATCAGTAACGGCTCGACGGGTCGATGCGGGAATTGCGAACGGTCTCGGTATCGTGTCGGCATGGCTACCGAAATCGACAGTGCGGGCATCGAGAAGAACGAGTCGAACGACGTTCCCAAGGGAACGCTCGCGGCGGTGAAGAGCTTCCTCGCCGACCACGGCAACTCTGCCAACGTGGTGATTCAGCCGGTCGGTCGCGCCGGGACTCGGCTCACCATGGTCGGTGCCGACGGAGTTCTGGGGGACCAGGTGGTGGCGAGTACCGCCATCGCCCGCGCGATCGTCGACGGTCTCGACCAGTTGACCGAGGCCGAATGGGACCGCGAGTTGACCAGTTCGGTCAATCCGGCACCCGGACACCACGAGAAGATGGCCGGGTGGGTAGCCCATCAGAAGAAGTTCCCGAAGGCGCGTAACCAGGCGATCGTCTGAGCGGAAAAAAGTCGCAAAACTTGTTCGATTAGGCGGGAACCATCTGGGCACCCGGTGCGTCGAAGTCAGTGGAGGGGCAGTCGGCCATCTGAGGGGGAGGTCGGCTGCCCCTCCACCCTGTTCGAAGATCGATCGATCGTCACGAGTGAACTGCGACGTCCTCGGTGGTCTTGATCTTGTCGGCCGCGGCCGGGCCGCGAGTTCGGCAGGCCGCCCAGACGGCAGCGGTTGCGGCGGTACACGCGCCCGCACCGGCCACATGGAAGGCGACGAGTACGGCTGGGACCCCGGTGAAGTACTGGACCAATCCGATCAGAGACTGTGCCAACACCAGAACGATCAGGACATTGAGTCGAAACGTGACCGTCTTGGGCGCACGAACGGCATACAGGGCGAAGGCCAGTCCGACGAGCAGCGCCAGGTAGCCGACCAGGAACTGCGAGTGCGCGTGCACCAGCGTCACGATCTCGATACCGAGGCGCGGTACCGGTTCCTCGATGCTCTTGTCGCCTGCGTGCGGACCTGCTCCGGTCACCATGGTGCCCGCGATCAGCACACCCGCCAGAGCGATCCCGGACAGTCCCGTCAGCGCTCGCAGAGCACCGGGCACCGTCGGCGTCGACTCCGATGCCGCATCGCTCTCGCGCACCTTGGCGTACAGCAGCGTGGCCAGCCAGACCATCGCCATCGAGACGACGAGGTGAACGGCCACGGTCCACCACAGCAGTCCGGTCAGCACGGTGAATCCACCGATGACGGCCTGCACGACGGTACCGAGTGGCATCAGCCACGCGAAGAACAGCACTCCGCGACGACGCCGCGCCCTGGTGACGGCGATCACGACAGCGGCGGCCGCGAGAACGACGACGAACGTGAGCAGGCGGTTACCGAACTCGACGGCCTGATGCAATATCGGTACCTCGGACACCCCGACGGGAGTGAAACTACCGGGGAAGCACTGCGGCCACGTGGGGCAGCCGAGACCGGATCCGGTGACGCGAACGACTGCACCGGTGACGGCGATGCCGCCCTGCGTCAGGATTGCGATGAAAGCCAGAATTCGCTGCACACGAAGCGACGGCAGTGGCAGGAGATCGACGACGCGCAGGAATACGCCATAGAGCTTCCGTAGGAGGTAAGGCACTCCACGATGGTAAACGCCGATCAACTACACAGCGTCGTTGGGTAGCGAGCGTGACTCAGGTGAACTTGAACGTGCGCACGGCGAGCGTGCTGCACACCGCAGCCCACACCAGCAGTACGACCACACCGAACACGTCGAACGACGACGCCACACCCCTGCTCAGTGCCTCGCCCAGTGCGCCGGACGGAACGATGCGCGCCACGTTCTGCAGGCCCTGCGGGATCTGGTCGTCCACGAACACCACGCTGCCGACGCCCAGCATCACGAACCAGGCGATGTTCGCCAGCGCCAACACGATCTCGGCGCGCAGGGTGCCGCCCAGCAGCAACCCCATGGACGCGAAGGTGACGGTTCCCAGAGCGATGATGACGGCACCGAGCAACAGACCCGTCACGCTCGGGCGCCACCCGAGAGCGACGCCGATCGAGCCGAGCAGAATCGACTGCAGGATCACCACGATCACCACGGCGGCGGATTTGCCGCCGATGATGCCCCACCGCGGAAGTGGTGTCGCCCCGAGCCGCTTGAGAGCGCCGTAGCGGCGATCGAAGCCGACGGCGATCGCCTGACCGGTGAACGCCGTCGACATGATGGCCACCATCATCACGGCCGGGACCACTCGGGCAACTCGGTCGACGCCGAGCTCGCCGAAGGGCAGCAGGGTCAATCCGATCAGCAACGTGATCGGGATGAACATCGTCAGCAGCAACTGTTCACCGTTGCGCAGCAACAACTTCAGCTCGAGGCGGGTCTGCGCGAGCAACATACGTGCAGCCGACGCGGGCTGCGGGCGAGGCGCGAACAGACCTGTCTCGAATCGGTTGTCGGCGAGCCGGGCTTCTCTGCGCACGGTCACTTCCTCAATTCTCTGCCGGTCAGTTCGAGGAACACGTCCTCGAGGCGGCGCTGGTCGACCTGCAGTTCGGTCGCCAACACGTCCTGCTGTGCACACCAGGACGTGACGATCACCAGTATCTGCGGCTCGATCACACCGGCGACCACATAGGAACCGGGCGTCGGTTCCGACGGTACGTACCCCGGGGGAAGAGCCGCGTCGAGCATGGAGAGTTCGAGTCCAGGGGGTGCGGTGAAGCGCAGTTGGCCCTCGGCACCCTGCTTGGTCAGCTCCGAGGGGGTGCCCGAGGCGACGACGCGGCCGTTGTCGATGATCGTCAGCCGGTCTGCGAGCTGCTCGGCCTCGTCCATCAGATGTGTCGTGAGCAGAACGCCGACTCCGTCGCGGCGCAGGGCGTCGATCAGCTCCCACACGAGCAGCCGGGCCTGGGCGTCGAGCCCGGCGGTCGGTTCGTCCAGGAACACCAGTTCGGGCCGTCCGACGATGGCGCACGCCAGGGCGAGCCGCTGCTGCTGCCCACCGGAGAGCCGCCGGTACGGGGTGCGGACGGCCGAGGTGAGGCCGAGGCAGTCGAGCAGCCATGCCGGATCGAGGGGGTCGGCCGAGTACGAGGCGACGAGTTGGAGCATCTCGCCGGCTTTGGAACCGGGGTACGCACCTCCGCCCTGGAGCATGACGCCGATGCGTGGCCGCAGCTGCGCCGACTGCGCGACGGGGTCGAGTCCGAGGACTCGGACCGAGCCGCCGTCTGGTACGACGAATCCTTCGCACATCTCGACGGTGGTGGTTTTTCCGGCACCGTTGGGGCCCAGCAGTGCGAGAACCTCGCCGGGGCCGATGTTCAGGCTGAGTCCGTCGACGGCACTGACACCGTCGTACGACTTGCGTACGTCGGTCAGCTGTACGACAGGTTGCGTCGCGTCGGACGTCCCGGAGATCACGAGGACTCAGCGTATTCGTCTGCGCTGCGGTCGCGTGCCGGTGGTCCGGTGCGGGTGGGCCACGGCAGCCGGTTTCGCGTGAACAGGTAGAGCACTGCGATCGTCAGGATGGTCATGACTGCGGCCTGCACGATCTGGAACGGCTGGTACTCACTGCCGTTCGGCATCAGGATCACACTCACCAACGAGGAGAAGGCGATGGCCGGACGCCGGAACGAGGAAGTGGTGGCCCATGCCGCGAGCGGAATCACCGCCCACAGCAGGTACCAGGGTTGGACCACGGGGAACAACAGGACGACGGCACCGAGCGCGACGCCGAGTGCGCCGACCGGATGCAGACGGCCGCGCAGAACGGCGATGAGCATGCGGACGACGATGATTCCCGCGACGACGGCAGCGATCGGGCGAGTGAGACCCAACACAGCGGTGGTGTGGTCGCCGAGGCCGAGGAGTACGCCAACGAATCCGGTGCCCAGCCCGAGAATCGTGGGAATCGACATCCAGCTGCGCACCACGCCGGCGGTCCCCAGAGTGTTGATCCAGCCGAAGCCGAGCCCACTGCCCAGGCTCACCGCGACTTGGACCGCGACGGCTATGGAGCCGAGCAGGATTGCGGCGTACACCACGGATCTGAGGGTCCCGCCCCACCTCCTCGACAGGGCCATTCCCACGAAGCCGAGCGCGATGAGCGAGGGGATCTTGATCGAAGACGACAGTGCGATCAAGCCTGCACCGCCGACGAGGAACGCGATATCGCTGTTGCGGAGGGGACCCGAACGCTCGATCGCGCGAAGCGCCAGTTCGGTACCGGCCAGCATCAGCCCGATCATCAGGGCCTCGTTGTGGATACCGGCCACCAGATGGAAGAGCAGCAACGGATTCGCGGCACCGAGCCACAGTGCCGTCACCGACGCAACCCCGCAGCGTCGGGCGAGGCGGGGCAGCGACCAGACGATCAACGCCACGCCCGCCAATGCGAGCAGGCGATGCAGAAAGATGCCGGCGACGATGTTCTCGCCGGTCAGGTACGTGATGCCACGCCCCATCCACAGGAACAGCGGGCCGTAGGGTGCCGGGGTCTCCCGCCAGATGTTGGGAACCGTTCGGGTCAGTACGTTGTCGGCCCCGAGTGCATCGACCGGACCGACCTCGTACGGGTCGAGTCCGCGTGCGGTGATCTCGCTCTGAGCCAGGTACGAGTAGACGTCGCGCGAGAACATCGGCGGTGCCACGCACAACGGCAGGATCCACAGCAGCAACGTGCGGTCCATCTGGGAGCGGGTGAGTCGCCGCGGGGTCGCTCCCGATCGCAAGCGTCCCAACGCGAATCTTCCCAGCAGCAACCACGCGAGCACCACGATGACGGTTCCGGTCATCGTGACGGTCAGTGCGGTGGTCGCCATCCGGGACGGCAGGCTCAGGAGTCGGACGCCTGCGATCGGGTTCTGCAGCACCGGCTGCGCGCCCGCGCCGAGGGCACCGATCGCCATCAGCAGTGCGCCCGCGGCACCGAAACGGCGGATGTTCCTGAGCTGGTTCGTCTCCGCCGGATTCAGCCCCGGTGCCTCCTGCTCGTCTCCGTGCAGGGTGGCGACCACCCCGCCCGGAGGCGTGGGCTCGAGGCCGATGACTCGACGTGCCGGGGCCACGACGAACCTGTGGACGAATGCAGCCGGCGCGGACTTCGATGTGCCGGACACCGGGGGAGAACCGGGACCGCCCGCGGAAGGTGAGCTCTCGAAACTGGGCTCACTGTCGGTCGATGGCACAGTGGGAGCGTAGCGGGGCACTCGGTCACCACCTGCACGGTGCTCCACCCGACGACATGCGCATCGGCCACCGCGCTGGGTGAGTAGCCCGCATAGGGCACCCTTGCTGGACCGAGTACAGCAATTCCGTCACACTGGTGTTGTGAAAACAACCGAGAGCTCGCTCGTGCGTCCGGGAAGTGTCGAGTCGTCGGCCTCCGGCGCAGGCGTTTCGTCGGTGCGACCCACGTCGGCGCCCGAGGGGCAGACGCGGAGCGCTGTGGTCACGCTGCTGCTGGAGGAAGGCCCCATCACCGCCTCCGACATCGGCACTCGACTGGGGTTGAGCGCGGCGGGTGTCCGACGTCACCTGGACGCACTCATCGACGCGGGCGAGGCCCGCATCACAACCCCCGCAGGTGCCCGGCAACGGGGCCGAGGCCGACCGGCGAAGCACTTCCAGCTCACCGCAGCCGGGCGTAACCGTCTCGGCCACACCTACGACGATCTTGCCGGTGCCGCCATGCGGCAGTTACGCAAGATCGGCGGGGATGCGGCCATCGAGACATTCGCGCGGCAACGCGTCAACACCATCGTGGCCGACGTGGAGCCGGCCACGGGTTCCGATGCGCATGCCGTGGAGGACGCTGCCGACCGGATCGCCGACGCGTTCAGCGCGGCGGGCTTTTCTGCCACCACCCGTCAGGTGGGCAACGGTGTGCAGATCTGCCAGCACCACTGCCCGGTGTCTCACGTCGCCTCCGAGTTTCCGGAGCTGTGCGAGGCCGAGCAAACCGCGTTCGCCGAGATCCTCGGCACGCACGTGCAGCGTTTGGCGACCATCGCAAACGGCAATTGCGCCTGCACGACGCACGTACCGCTGTCACCGACGCGGTACTCGAACACCGATAGT
Source organism: Rhodococcus sp. IEGM 1370 (assembly GCF_033142325.1). Lineage (NCBI taxonomy): Bacteria > Bacillati > Actinomycetota > Actinomycetes > Mycobacteriales > Nocardiaceae > Rhodococcus > Rhodococcus sp. IEGM 1370. The sequence continues at coordinate 76,396 of NZ_JAWLRY010000005.1, forward strand.
TCCGACAAGAAGACTCCCGACGCGCAGCCCCGTGTCGGAGAACGCCCACGCCTCCGGAAGGAGCCCGCATGACCGTCACACCAGACCAGGTGACACCCACCGCGCCGCTGACCCAGGACGAGACCATCGCCTCGCTCGGCACCTACGGATACGGCTGGGCCGACTCGGACGTAGCCGGTGAAAGTGCCAAGCGCGGTCTTTCCGAGGCCGTCGTTCGGGACATCTCGCAGAAGAAGAGCGAGCCCGAGTGGATGCTCGAGGCACGCCTGAAGGCGCTCAAGACGTTCGAGCGCAAGCCGATGCCGAACTGGGGTTCCAACCTCGACGGCATCGATTTCGACAACATCAAGTACTTCGTGCGGTCCAGCGAGAAGCAGGCTGCCACGTGGGAAGACCTGCCGGAAGACATCAAGAACACGTACGACAAGCTCGGCATCCCCGAGGCGGAGAAGCAGCGCCTCGTCTCCGGTGTCGCTGCTCAGTACGAGTCCGAGGTGGTCTACCACTCGATCCGTGAGGATCTCGAGGCCCAGGGAGTGTTGTTCCTCGACACCGACACCGCCCTGAAGGAGCAGCCGGAGCTGTTCCGGGAGTACTTCGGCACCGTCATCCCCGCAGGCGACAACAAGTTCTCCGCATTGAACACCGCGGTGTGGTCCGGTGGATCCTTCATCTACATCCCGCCGGGCGTCCACGTGGACATCCCGCTGCAGGCCTACTTCCGGATCAACACCGAGAACATGGGTCAGTTCGAGCGCACGCTGATCATCGTCGACGAGGGTGCCTACGTGCACTACGTCGAGGGCTGCACCGCACCGATCTACAAGTCGGATTCGCTGCACTCCGCCGTGGTCGAGATCATCGTCAAGAAGGGTGGTCGCTGCCGCTACACGACCATCCAGAACTGGTCGAACAACGTCTACAACCTCGTCACCAAGCGTGCCAAGGCCGAGGCGGGCGCAACCATGGAGTGGGTCGACGGCAACATCGGCTCCAAGGTCACCATGAAGTACCCGGCCGTCTGGATGACCGGTGAGTACGCCAAGGGTGAGGTTCTCTCGGTCGCGTTCGCAGGCCCGGACCAGCACCAGGACACCGGCTCGAAGATGCTGCACCTGGCACCGCACACGTCCTCGAACATCGTCAGCAAGTCCGTCGCTCGCGGCGGTGGCCGGACGTCGTACCGCGGTCTGATCCAGATCAACAAGGGTGCGCACGGCTCGCGCTCGACGGTCAAGTGCGACGCGTTGCTCGTCGACACGATCAGTCGTTCCGACACGTACCCGTACGTCGACATCCGCGAGGACGACGTGTCGATGGGCCACGAGGCCACCGTCTCGAAGGTCAGCGACGATCAGTTGTTCTACCTGATGAGCCGCGGCATGACCGAGGACGAGGCCATGGCGATGGTCGTGCGCGGCTTCGTCGAGCCGATCGCTCGCGAACTGCCGATGGAATACGCGCTCGAGCTCAACCGGCTCATCGAGCTGCAGATGGAAGGGTCGGTCGGATAAGTGAACAACCCCCTCACCGGAGTCATGGGTGCTGTGGCATCCGAGAATCCAGAGTCGGCCAAGGAAGACAAGTCGAAGCTCGTCGAGAACAAGGGCACTCAGTTCACGTCCTACGACGTGAATGCATTCGAGATCCCGTCCGGCCGTGACGAGCTGTGGCGTTTCACGCCGCTGCGTCGGCTGCGCGGCTTGCACGACGGTTCCGCTGTCGCCGACGGGGCCGCTCGGGTCACCGTCGGCGCCCCGGAGTCGGTGGTCGTGGAGACCGTCGGCCGCGACGACGAGCGACTGGGCAAGGCCGGTGTCCCGGCCGATCGTATTGCCGCACAGGCATTCTCGGCGTTCACCGAGGCCACGATCGTCTCCGTGCCGAACGAGGTCGAGGTGGCCGATCCGATCGAGATCACCGTCGACGGTCCCGGGGTCGACCACGTCGCCTACGGCCACGTGCAGATCAGGCTCGGCACGTTCGCTCGCGCCACCGTCGTGATCGACCAGCGGGGTAGCGGAACGTACGCCGAGAACGTCGAGTTCGTTCTCGGTGACAGCTCGCAGTTGCACGTCGTACTGATCCAGGACTGGCAGTCCGACGCCGTGCACGTCGCCGCACACCACGCGATGCTCGGACGCGACGCCGTGCTGCGGCACTACAACGTCAGTCTCGGCGGCGACCTGGTGCGCATCAGCCCGACCGTGCGCTACAGCGCACCCGGCGGCGACGCGAACATGCTCGGTGTGTATTTCGCCGACGCAGGCCAGCACCTCGAGCAGCGACTGCTCGTCGACCATTCGGCACCGCATTGCAAGTCCAACGTGATGTACAAGGGCGCGCTGCAGGGCGAAACCGGACCCGGAACCGTCGACGCGCACACCGTGTGGATCGGCGATGTTCTGATCCGAGCCGAGGCCGAGGGCACCGAGACCTACGAGCTCAACCGGAACCTGGTCCTGACCGACGGCGCTCGCGCCGACTCGGTGCCGAACCTCGAGATCGAGACCGGGGAGATCGTCGGAGCAGGCCACGCCAGCGCCACCGGCCGGTTCGACGACGAGCAGCTGTTCTACCTGCGCGCTCGTGGCATCTCGGAGGAGGTTGCTCGCCGACTCGTCGTCCGGGGCTTCTTCCACGAGATCATCGACAAGATTCCGGTCCCCGCCGTACGCGAGCGTCTCGACGCCGCCATCGAGACCGAACTCGCCGTCGCCGGCGCGTAGGTCTCACCCGAACCTTTCTCGACTGCACAAAGGAACTGTGATGTCCACACTCGAAATCCGCGATCTGCACGTCAGCGTCGCCAACTCCGACTCGACCGCGGAGCCCATCAACATCCTCAAGGGCGTCGACCTCACCGTGAAGTCCGGTGAGACGCACGCGATCATGGGGCCCAACGGTTCCGGCAAGTCCACGCTGTCCTACGCCATCTCAGGCCACCCCAAGTACACGGTGACCTCCGGCACCATCGCCCTCGACGGTGAAGACGTGCTCGAGATGAGTGTCGACGAGCGCGCTCGTGCCGGCCTGTTCCTGGCGATGCAGTACCCGGTGGAGGTGCCCGGCGTCTCGATGTCGAACTTCCTGCGTACCGCCGCCACCGCCGTGCGCGGTGAGGCCCCCAAGCTTCGGCACTGGGTCAAGGAAGCCAAGACCGCCATGAGCGAGTTGGAGATCGAGGCCAACTTCCTCGAGCGCAACGTCAACGAAGGCTTCTCCGGCGGCGAGAAGAAGCGTCACGAGATTCTCCAGCTGGGACTGCTCAAGCCGAAGATCGCCATCCTCGACGAGACCGACTCCGGCCTCGACGTCGATGCTCTGCGCGTGGTGTCCGAGGGCGTCAACAAGTACAAGGAGCGTGAAGACGGCGGAGTGCTGCTGATCACGCACTACACCCGCATCCTGCGCTACATCAAGCCCGACTTCGTCCACGTCTTCGTCAACGGCGAAATCGTGAAGTCCGGCGGTGCAGAGCTGGCCGACGAGCTCGAAGCCAACGGATACGCCGGTTACGCGCAGGCCGCGACCACCGGAGCATGAGTATGGCTGCACCCGCAGCTGCGGCGGTGGCGACATCGTTCGATGTCGCCACGGTTCGTCGCGATTTCCCCATCCTCTCGCGCACCGTCCGCGACGGGAAGCCGTTGGTGTACCTCGATTCCGGTGCCACCTCGCAGCGGCCCGTGCAGGTACTCGACGCCGAGCGTGAGTTCCTGACCACATGCAACGCCGCTGTGCATCGCGGGGCGCATCAGTTGGCCGAAGAGGCCACCGACGCCTACGAGGGTGCGCGCGCGGCCATCGCGTCGTTCGTCGGGGCGGATGTCGACGAGATCGTGTTCACCAAGAACGCGACCGAGTCGCTCAACCTCGTGACGTACGTGCTTGCCGATCAGCGATTCGATCGCCATCTCGGTCCCGGCGACGAGATCGTCGTCACCGAACTCGAGCATCACGCCAACCTCGTTCCGTGGCAGGAGCTTGCCGCTCGAACCGGTGCAACGCTGCGCTGGTACGGCGTGACCGACGACGGACGCATCGATCTCGATTCGCTCGAGTTGTCTTCCGCCGTGAAGGTTCTCGCGTTCACACATCAGTCCAACGTCACCGGCGCGGTCGCTCCGGTCGAGGAATTGGTGCGTCGGGCCAGGGCGGTCGGTGCACTCGTCGTCCTCGACGCATGCCAGTCGGTGCCGCACATGAAGGTCGATTTCCACGCGCTCGATGTCGACTACGCCGCGTTCTCGGGTCACAAGATGCTCGGACCCTCGGGAGTGGGCGTGCTGTACGGCAAGGCTGCACTCCTCGCAGCGATGCCTCCGTTCATCACCGGCGGTTCGATGATCGAGACCGTCACCATGGAGAAGACGACGTTCGCCGCGCCTCCGCAACGATTCGAGGCCGGGGTTCCCATGACCTCGCAGGTCGTCGGACTCGGTGCCGCTGTGCGGTACCTGGAGAACATCGGCATCGATGTCATCGCCGCGCACGAAAAGGCTTTGGTCGCAGCAACTCTCGCCGAGTTCGCGAAAATCGACGGTGTTCGCGTGATCGGTCCGACCGAGAACGTCGACCGCGGTTCGGCAGTGTCGTTCGTGGTCGACGGCATTCACGCCCACGACCTCGGACAGATCCTGGACGACGAGGGCGTCGCCATTCGCGTCGGGCATCACTGCGCGTGGCCCTTGCACCGACGGTTCGGTGTGGCTGCGACAGCGCGTGCCTCGTTCGCGCTGTACAACACGGTCGAGGAAGTGCAGGTTCTCGCACAGGCGATTCGCCGCGCACAATCGTTCTTCGGAACCGCTCGCTCCGACGATCACGGCGGGGGAGGGCAGCTCTAGATGCGGATGGAACAGATGTATCAGGAAGTGATCCTCGATCACTACAAGCACCCGCACGGCCGCGGACTGCGTGAGCCGTTCGGCGCGGAGGTACATCACGTCAACCCCACCTGCGGCGACGAGGTCACCCTGCGCGTGCAGATCGAGGATGGCGCCGTCGCAGACGTCTCGTACGACGGCCAGGGTTGCTCGATCAGTCAGGCAGCGACGTCCGTTCTCACCGATCAGGTCGTCGGTCTGAGCGTGGCCGATGCACTGAAGACGGTCGACGCATTCAGCGACATGGTCGGCAGCAGAGGTACCGTCGAAGGTGACGAGGATGTCATCGGTGATGGAATCGCATTCGCCGGTGTGGCCAAATACCCGGCCCGCGTGAAATGCGCTCTGCTGGGATGGATGGCTTTCAAGGACGCGGTTGTTCAAGTAGTGGACGCAGATTCGACAGCCACGACGGGCGAGACCGCCCGGTCGGCACTTTCCGGAGGACAGCAATCATGACCGAAGCAACAGAGACGACGCAGGCAGTGACAGCCGAGACCACGCCGGTGGAATTGACTGCCGACGAGATCAAAGTGCTCGAGGACCTCGAAGAAGCGATGCGCGACGTCGTCGATCCCGAGCTCGGAATCAATGTCGTCGATCTGGGACTGGTGTACGACATCAAGATCGACGCCGACGACATCGTCACCGTCGACATGACGCTCACCTCGGCGGCATGCCCGTTGACGGACGTCATCGAGGATCAGGCGCGCGGCGCGCTCGTGCGCAGCGGACTGGCCGCCGATCTCAAGATCAACTGGGTCTGGATGCCGCCATGGGGCCCGGACAAGATCACCGACGACGGTCGCGAGCAGCTCAGGGCCCTCGGCTTCACCGTCTGACGCACGGCCGAATCGGCCCCCTCACGCACCCTTTGCTTCGTCGGCTTTCGAGTCGGCGGACTTGGCCGAGGCTTTCTTCGCAGCCGCCTTCTTGGCCGGAGCCTTCTTCGCAGCAGCTTTCTTGGCGGGTGCCTTCTTCGCCGGAGCCGATGAGGCCGACCCGGACTTCGCGTTCTTGCCGGCCGCCTCGACGCTCCGCTGCAAGGCCGCCACGAGATCGACGACCTCGGCGTCCTCGCCGTCGTCGTCTTTTTCCGTTTCGGTGTGGATGACCTTCTCACCGCCGTTGGCGAGCGTCTCGTCGATCAGCTTGCGCAGTTCGGTCTGATAATCGTCCGTGTACTCGGTCGGATCGAATTCCGAGGACATGCTTTCCACCAGGGACGTCGCCATTTTCACTTCCTGCGGGCGCGCGGACGGTGCGTCCTCGAGCGAAGGAAATTCAGCGGCCCTGACTTCGTCCGGCCACAGCAGTGTCTGGATCACCAGGACGTCGTCGCGCACGCGCAGTGCGGCCAGGCGGGTCTTCTGTCGCAGAGTGAAATGCACCAACGCGGTGCGCTCTGTTTCTTCGAGAGTCTCGCGCAGCAGCACATAGGCCTTCGGTGAGGCAGAGTCCGGCTCGAGGAAGTAGCTCTTGTCGTACAGGATCGGATCGATCTGCTCGGTCGGCACGAATTCCAGAACCGGAATCTCGTGTTTCTCCGCCGCAGGCAGCTTGTCGAAGTCCTCGTCCGTGAGAATGACGCGTTCACCGTCGGGGGAGTCGTAGGCCTTGTCGATATCTGCGAACTGCACCGACTTGCCGCATTCCTGACAGATCCGGTCGTACTTGATGCGACCGCCGTCCTTCGCATGCACCTGATGGAACCGAATGTCGTGCTGCTCGGTGGCCGAGTAGACCTTCACCGGAACATTGACCAGTCCGAAGGCGATCGAGCCCTTCCAAATGCTGCGCATCTGTCCATGATCGCCGACCGGGCGCCCGCGTGTCGACCGTTGGCGAGAAACTCAGCCGCGGCCCGGCGTGCGCACTATCGTGCGCGCGATCGCGAGCCTGGCCGACGCCGGAAGCGTCGGAAACATCTTCAGCATCGCGGTCATCGTCCCGAATGCGTCGTCGTGGCCGGACAGGTACGAGCGTTGCAGTTCGACCGGGAGCGAGAAGAAGCTGGAGAAGAACTGGGGGACCATCTCGGGTTCGAGAGCCAGTGCCGTGCGCAGTCCGAGGTTACGAAGCTTCTGGACCGTCCAGACGTGCACCGGGCGGATCGGGCGCGACCGACCGCCACCTCGGAATCGCTCGACGAGGTGATCCGCCGACGCCAGCGACGCCGCGACGCTGTACCCGGTGGCGGGATGCATCAGATTCGAGCGAGAGCCGAACAGCACCGGACCGCCTCGCCCGGTGTGCAGTCGGGACCGAGGCGGCGGTTCGACCGAGAAGCGGACTCGTTCGACATCCTCGTGGCCGGTCGGTTCCAGATTGCGATGGGTCAGACGGTGGTGCAGCCGCGATCGAAGAACTGCGAGTTCCAGCGGGGGTCGGCCCACCAAGCATGTCTCTTCGAGGAGGATTCGATCGTCGTCGAGTGCCACGGCGTACAGAAAACTCGGGGCTTCACCGTGCCGAGCCCCGTTGTCGGTGCGCCAGTCCATGAACCACGCGTCGGCCCCTTCGAGGATCGGTTCGGCGCGGTCGCGTTCGACGACGATCCCGTAGGCGGTCTGCTGGGCGAGGTCGCGCGAGTCGAGTGTGCCACGGGCGTCGACGACGTGACGGGCATCGACGATCGAGCCGTCGGCGGTCGTCACCCGGGAACCGGTGACGTCGACAGCTGTCGCGGCCAGCACCCGCACGCGGTCGACAGACAAGGCCGCTTGCAGCGCAGGTGTGTCCAGCACGCAGTACGTCCGGTCGATGATCCGCTGGTGATCGGTCCACACCGCGGGTTTGCGCGCAGTCGAGGCGACCGCGGTCTCGGGCAACCACGACGGCAACTCGTCGGCCCAGGCGGAGTACGTCGGTGTCCACGTGCGCGACGGGTGTGGATCGACTGCGATCACATCGAGTCCGGCCTCGGCACATCGATGGGCGACCGCCCGCCCGGCTGGACCGAGTCCGACGACCGCGACGTCGGCCGAGAAATCGTTCACATTCCGCCGGTGGCGAGCAAACCACCGTCCACGCGCACGGTCTCGCCGGTGATCCAGGAGGAGGCGTCCGAGACCAGGAAGGCCACCAACGCAGCCACGTCCTCCGGGTTTCCCAGACGCTTCATCGGGTAGCCGGCCGCTGCCGCGTCTTCTCCGTTGGCGACGAGGGCCTCGGCGAATTTGGTTTTCACCACGCCCGGTGCCACGGCATTGACGCGAATGTTCGGACCGAGCTGCCAGGCGAGCTCCTCGGTGAGGCGGATCAGAGCGGCCTTGGATGCGCCGTACGCGGCGATCACCCCGGTCGAGCGGATGCCGGCCACGCTCGCGATGTTGACGACCGCGCCGCCGTGCTCGCCCATCCAGGCATGGAACGCCTGCTGGACGAAGCCGAGAGTCCCCACCACGTTCGTGTCGAAGATCTTGCTCACACCCGCCAGGTCGGCATCCATCAGCGAGCCGTAGACGGGATTGATACCGGTGTTGTTGACCAGGATGTCCAGCGAACCGAAGGTCTCCACCGTGCTCGCCACCGCGGTGCGTCGGTGCTCCGGGTCGCCTGCGTTGCCGTCGATCGCGAGCACGGAATCGCCGAGCTCTGCTGCCGCCGCAACGAGTGGTTCGCGCTTGCGTGCGGTGATGGCGACGTTCGCGCCGCGAGCGAGCAGTTCCGCGGCGATGGCCTTGCCGATGCCTCGGCTGCCGCCGGTGACGAGTGCGGTGCGCCCGGCGAGGTCGGGGATCGGCGCGCTGGACGGGCTGACGGTTTCGGGGGCGTCGGTCATCGATCAGACGTTACCGGTGTCACCGTCGTTCCTGGGTGAGGGCACGTGAATGCTGAGCTAAAATGGGAGTTTGCTGTGCCGTTCGACGGCACACCTGAGTTCGCTCGTCGGTCGACGGGCAACGGTCTTGTTCGGCAATCGCTAGGAGCGCACGCGTGATCACCGCCACCGACCTGGAAGTTCGTGCCGGTGTGCGGACCCTTCTGTCCACCGAGGGGCCCGCGCTCCGCGTACAGGCAGGCGACCGCATCGGGTTGGTGGGCCGCAACGGGGCAGGCAAGACCACCACGCTGCGCATCCTGGCAGGTGAGGGAGAGCCGTATGCGGGCGAGGTCGTACGTACCGGAGAGCTCGGCTACCTTCCACAGGATCCCAAAGAAGGCGACCTCGACGTGCTGGCCAAGGATCGAGTGCTCTCGGCCCGGGGCCTGGACACCCTCCTGCACAGCATGGAGAAGCAGCAGGCACTGATGGCCGAGGTGGCCGACGAGGCGCTGCTCGACAAGGCCGTGCGCAAGTACGGCGAACTCGAAGAGCGGTTCGCATCCCTCGGCGGCTACGAGGCCGAGAGCGAGGCGGCCCGAATCTGCAACAGCCTCGGTCTGGCCGACCGCATCCTCGGTCAGCCGCTGCGGACCCTCTCCGGTGGTCAGCGCCGACGCGTCGAACTGGCTCGAATTCTGTTCGCCGCGTCCGACGGCAGTGGCGGACGCTCGAACACCACATTGCTGCTCGACGAGCCCACCAACCACCTCGACGCCGATTCCATCACCTGGTTGCGCGGATTCCTGCAGAGCCACGAGGGCGGACTCATCGTGATCAGTCACGATGTCGAACTGCTCGGAGACGTGGTGAATCGGGTGTGGTTCCTCGACGCAGTGCGCGGCGAAGCCGACATCTACAACATGAACTGGAAGAAGTACCTCGACGCCCGCGCCACGGACGAGCAACGGCGTCGTCGCGAGCGCGCCAACGCCGAGAAGAAGGCGGGCGCACTACGCGTCCAGGCCGCCAAGATGGGGGCCAAGGCGACGAAAGCCGTTGCGGCACAGAACATGGCGAAGCGCGCAGACAAGCTGATGGCCAACCTCGATGCGGAGCGCGTATCCGACAAGGTTGCGCACATTCGCTTTCCCGAGCCGGCTCCGTGCGGCAAGACACCGTTGATGGCCAAGAACCTCACCAAGATGTACGGGTCGCTGGAGATCTTTGCCGGCGTCGACCTGGCCATCGACCGAGGAAGTCGAGTTGTCGTGCTCGGCCTCAACGGTGCGGGCAAGACGACGCTGCTGCGGATCCTCGCGGGCACCGAGAAAGCCGACACCGGCGAGATCGAGCCGGGCCACGGCATGCGTGTGGGCTACTTCGCCCAGGAGCACGACACCCTCGACGATCACGCGTCGGTATGGGAGAACATCCGGCATGCGGCACCCGACACCGGCGAGCAGGAGCTCAGATCGCTTCTCGGTGCCTTCATGTTCACCGGGCCCCAGCTCGAGCAGCCGGCAGGAACACTCTCGGGCGGTGAGAAGACCCGCCTGGCACTCGCCGGCTTGGTGTCCTCGGCGGCGAACGTGTTGCTGCTCGACGAACCGACCAACAACCTCGACCCGATCTCACGCGAGCAGGTCCTCGACGCACTCCGCAGCTACAAGGGTGCCGTCGTACTGGTCACCCACGATCCCGGTGCCGCCGAAGCGCTCTCACCCGAGCGGGTGATTCTGCTTCCCGACGGTACCGAGGACCACTGGTCGCAGGAGTACCTGGAACTGATCCAGTTGGCCTGACCTGCTCGCCAGGGTCATTCCGATCGGTCTTGCCTGCGAACCGACTCCTCGACCAAGTCCAGGATCGCCGAGAGGTTGGACCTACCGTGGCCCGACGCGATGCGCGCCACCAGGCCGTCCAGCACGAGATCCAGGTAGTCGGCGAGGACGTCGTTGGGAATGTCGTCGCGCAGTCTTCCTGCGGTCTTCTGACGCTCGAGTCGCCCCAGCGTCGCGTCGGTCAGCTCTGCAGACCGTTCGGCCCAGCTGCTCCGGAAGTCCGCGTCCGTGCGTAGTCGTCGGGTGATCTCGAGCCGCGTTCCGAGCCACTCGAATTGTTCGGGTTGCGCCAACATGTCTCGCATCACCTGCACCAGGCCCTGGGTGGACGCGACCTCGGCCATGCGTCGGGCATCTTCCTGCGCCAGCGCGAGGAAGAGACCGTCCTTGTCCTTGAAGTGGTGGAATATGGCTCCGCGCGACAGGCCGGTGGCCTCTTCCAGGCGCCGTACCGTCGCGCCCTCGTAACCGAACTCGCCGAAGCACTTGCGCGCGCCGTCGAGAATTTCGCTTCGACGGGCGGCCAGGTGGTCTTCGCTGACCTTGGGCACGTGTGGGTTTCCTACTTTCGATGAGGGCCTCGACCGATACGGCGATGGGCCCGGAAACACGTTGTCGGTTCCGGGCCCATCGCCGTTCGAGGCATACGTCAGACGACGCGCACTCAGCCTCTGATCATGTTGCGCAGCACGTACTGCAGGATGCCGCCGTTGCGGTAGTAGTCCGCTTCACCCGGGGTGTCGATGCGAACCACGGCCTCGAATTCGACCTTCGTGCCGTCTTCCTTGGTGGCGATGACGGTCATCGTCTTCGGGGTGGTGCCTTCGTTCAGCTTCGCGACGCCGACGATGTCGAACGTCTCGGTGCCGTCCAGCTTGAGCGACGCTGCGCTCTCACCGGCCGGGAACTGCAGGGGAACGACGCCCATGCCGATGAGGTTGGAGCGGTGGATGCGCTCGAACGACTCGGTGATGACGGCCTTGACGCCGAGGAGCGAGGTGCCCTTGGCCGCCCAGTCGCGCGAGGAGCCGCTGCCGTACTCCTTGCCGCCCAGCACGACCAGCGGGATGCCGGCCTTCTGGTAGTTCTGCGACGCGTCGTAGATGAAGGACTGCGGTCCACCGTCCTGCGTGAAGTCACGGGTGTAACCGCCCGAGACGTCGTCGAGGAGCTGGTTCTTCAGGCGAATGTTCGCGAACGTTCCGCGAATCATGACCTCGTGGTTTCCACGACGCGAACCGAGCGAGTTGTAGTCCTTGCGCTCGACACCGTGCGAATCGAGGTACTGCGCGGCAGGCGTGCCTGCCTTGATGGGGCCTGCCGGGCTGATGTGGTCGGTGGTGACCGAATCGCCGAGCAGGGCCAGCACGCGTGCGCCCTTGATGTCCTCGACCGGAGCCGGATCCATCGTCATGCCGTCGAAGTACGGAGGCTTGCGCACGTACGTGGAGTTGGGATCCCACTCGAACGTGTCGCCCTCGGGGGTGGAGAGATTCTGCCAACGGCTGTCGCCGGCGAAGATGGTGTCGTAGGACTTGGTGAACATGTCCCGGCTGATCGAGGACTGGATGGTCTCTTCGATCTCCTGCGTGGACGGCCAGATGTCCTTCAGGAACACCGGGTTGCCTTCGTGATCCTCACCGAGGGCGTCGGTCTCGAAGTCGAAGTCCATCGTGCCCGCGAGGCCGTACGCGATGACCAGCGGCGGTGAGGCCAGGTAGTTCATCTTGACGTCGGGGGAGATGCGGCCCTCGAAGTTGCGGTTACCCGACAGCACAGCGGTGACCGAGAGGTCGTTGTCGTTGATCGCCTTCGAGATCGGCTCGAGCAAGGGACCGGTGTTGCCGATGCACGTGGTGCAGCCGTAACCGCCGAGGTAGTAGCCGAGCTTCTCGAGGTACGGCCATAGGCCGGCCTTCTCGTAGTAGTCGGTGACGACCTGCGAGCCGGGTGCCATGTTGGTCTTGACCCAGGGCTTGGTGGACAGGCCCTTCTCGACGGCGTTGCGGGCGAGCAGTGCCGCGCCGAGCATGACCGACGGGTTCGAGGTATTGGTGCAGGAGGTGATGCCCGCGACCACGACGGCGCCGTGATCGAGCACGAATTCGCCTGCCTCGTCGGTGGTGACGCGAACCGGCTTGCTCGGACGACCCTCGGAGCCGTATGCGGCAGAACGAACGTCGACGGAATCCTCTTCGGCGAAGCTCAGCGAAGCGGAGTCGCTGGCCGGGAACGATTCGTCGAGGGCCTCGTCGAGCTTGCTGTCACCCTCGTGCTTGGGGTGGTTCTCCTCGACGTAGTTGTGGATGTCCTTGCGGAACGCAACCTTGGACTCGGACAACAGGATTCGGTCCTGCGGGCGCTTCGGGCCTGCGATGGACGGAACGACCGTGTTGAGGTCGAGTTCGATGTACTCGGAGTACACGGCCTCGTTCTTCGGGTCGTGCCACATGCCCTGTTCCTTGGCGTACGCCTCGACGAGAGCGAGCTGCTCGTCGCTGCGGCCGGTCAGGCGCAGGTAGTTGATGGTTTCCTCGTCGATCGGGAAGATCGCTGCGGTGGAACCGAACTCGGGGCTCATGTTGCCCAGGGTGGCGCGGTTCGCCAGCGGAACCTCGGCCACGCCTTCGCCGTAGAACTCCACGAACTTGCCGACGACGCCGTGCTTGCGCAGCATCTCGGTTGCGGTCAGCACCACGTCGGTCGCGGTGACGCCGGGCTGGATCTCGCCGGAGAGCTTGAAGCCGACGACGCGGGGGATGAGCATCGAGACGGGCTGGCCGAGCATGGCCGCCTCTGCCTCGATACCGCCGACGCCCCAGCCCAACACACCGAGGCCGTTGACCATCGTGGTGTGCGAGTCGGTGCCGACACAGGTGTCGGGGTAGGCCTGGCCCTTGCGGGTCATGATCGTCGGTGCGAGGTACTCGATGTTGACCTGGTGCACGATGCCCATGCCCGGGGGGACGACCTTGAAGTCGTCGAATGCGCCCTGTCCCCAACGCAGGAACTGGTAGCGCTCACCGTTGCGCTCGTACTCGAGGTCGACGTTGCGCTCGAGAGCATCGGCGCGGCCGAAGACGTCGAGGATGACCGAGTGGTCGATGACCATGTCGGCGGGGGAGAGGGGGTTGACCTTGTTGGGGTCGCCGCCCAGGGTGGTGACGGCTTCACGCATGGTGGCGAGGTCGACGATGCACGGAACACCGGTGAAGTCCTGCATGATGACGCGTGCAGGGGTGAACTGGATTTCGAAGCTCGGCTCTGCGGACGGATCCCACGAGGCAATCGAACGAATGTGGTCGGCGGTGATGTTCGCACCGTCCTCGGTGCGAAGGAGGTTCTCCGCGAGGACCTTCAGTGCGTAGGGCAACTTCTCGGCACCGGGCAAAGCCGACAGTCGGAAGATCTCGTACGAGTTCTCGCCGACTTCGAGGGTGCCCTTTGCACCGAATGAATCTTTACTTGCGGTCACTTCAGCTCCACTCGTCTATGAGGCACACCGCCGACGGGGCTGTGTCGACGGTTGAAGCGAGGCTCCGGCTGCGGGCCTCGGCCTCGAATCTCGGTAACGAGAGTTCGAGGCGGACGCACAGTCGGTGTCTCGATGGAAGTCTAACAGTACGCTTGTCCTGTGAAAACCTGCGGTCCGGTCCTCGGTGGGTGTCGCGAGACCGATCCACAGGACGATCCTCACGTAGTGCTCCCGGCTGCGCAATGAAGGGCGACCTCAGTAGTTGCGTCGGACCTGCGGGCCTACCAGGTACGGGCGCGGCGGTGACGTAGGGTTCGATCCGACTGGTTCCTACCGACTGGACGAGAGATGCCTGAGCCGATTCACGCCGTTTCCCCACTTGCCACCGACATACCGGCAGGTCTGGACGTCGACAGCATCGTCGCCACGGTCCGCGAGTCCGGTGTCAGTGCCCCCGCCGACGAAGAAGCAGGGTTGTCCGCGGCCGTTGCGCGCGCCGAGGACCACGGCATCGACCTGAGCATCGTGATCGTGCCGACCGAACCTCGTCACGACTCGCAACTTCGCGACCTCGCCACCGCTGTCGGAGCGCGTGAGGGTGGCACGGTTCTCGTGCTCAGTCCCGGTCAGGTGGGCACGTTCAGCGACTCGATCAGTCGGGTGACCCTCGAAGCAGGCCAGGACCGTACCTACACCGGCAACCACGTCGTCGCCGCGGACAACTTCGTCGACACCCTCGTCGAGGACCAGGCGCCGTGGGGCCTACTCACCGGCGGCCTGGTCATCGTCGTCGCCGCGGTTGCGACCCTGACCGCTGCCGTCAAGGTCCGCAGATACCGCTCTCGTTCGGAGTCGAAGGATCACGCTCACAGCGAGTCCGTCAGCGACTGAGCGCTCTGCTGCGCGTGTCGTTCGAGTGACCGACACCCGCACTGTCGGACCCGGTCGCGATCATGACCGTGAGGTCGTCCGAAAAAGTCGGAAAAATTGTTTCCGGTAAACCCCGAGTTCACGGCGTTGTGCCTGGTGGAATTACCAATGTGTCATTTGTGACTGGAGTTTCCTTAGGGTGCGAAGTGTCGTACGGTGCCATTGGCACTGCTGGGGAAGGAGTGTCGCAGAAGGCGGTTGTCATCCGTGGGGAACTCGGGAGGCCACTGCTTCGGGTGTGACTGACGTGGTTCGCACCTGTCGTATCGCTGCGTGTTTCTTTCCTGCCCGGCGAGAACGCTCACCGTCACCTGCGATCGGGGTGGAGGACGGAGAGCACCTCGACGGCACGACGGTTCGACGCGAACCCGAGTGAGTGCCGGACCCGAGGGAGACATTTGTGAGCCGACGTCAAGTCCGCGGAACTCACCGCCGTGCACTCGTCCGTACCCGATTCGTGCTGGTGGGCGTAGGCCTCGTTCTCGCGTTGACGGCGACCCTTCCCGGGGTTGCCGCCGCGGTACCTCCGCCACCGCCCAACCCCTCGGACACCGATCTCGCCGCCGCAGGCAGCGCCGTCGATTCGAGCCTCGGCCAGGTGGGTCAGCTGATCGACGCGATCGCGTCGGCCAACCAGCAACTCGCCCAACTCGACGACGAGGTGGCGTCGAAGCGGGAAGGCGTCAACAAGGCCCTTGTAGATCTGCAGAATGCGCGTGACGCGGCCGATGTCGCTGCGGCCGTCGTCGGTGCCGCGCAACAGGCTCTTGCCGATGCGGGCACCCAGATCCAGGCAGCCCAGAAGAAGTTCGACGAGTTCGCCAAATCCAGCTACACCCAGGGCTCCGGGGTTGCCTCGATGGCATCGTTCCTCGGATCCAGCGGACCCGACGATGTCCTGGACCGCGCCCAGGTCCTCAAGGTGCTCTCCAACAGCCAGAACGCGGTACTCGACGGCTTGCAACGGGCCCGTACCGAGCAGGCGAACCGCGATTCGGCGGCGCGTGAATCCAAGCAGCAGGCCGACGCGGCCGCCTCGGAAGCCGAGGCCAAGAAAGCAGAGGCCGAACAGGCCATCGCCGAGGCGCAGGCAGCGCTGCAGGCAGAGGCCGACCGGAAGGCCACGATCGAATCACAGCGCGACTCGGCGCAGTCCGAACTCGACGCCGCCCGCAGCAACGTCGCCGGTCTGCAGGATCAGCGTGCGGCGTACGGCACCTGGGAGGCGCAGAAGGCGGCCGAGGACGCGGCCATCGCCGCCGCCACGGCCGCAGCGAAGGAAGCTGCCGTGCAGGCAGCGGCGCGAGTATCGGCCAACCTGGCGGCGCAGCAACGCGCGGCGGCCATCGCCGAGGGCCAGCGTTCACACGTGGACGTGGACGAGGATTCGAGCGCATCGACCGACTCGGACAGTTCCACCGCGACCACCCCGACCACGCCGAGCACTCCCACCACGCCGAAGACGCCCGCCAAACCGAAGACGTCCACGACCCCGTCGGTGACCGGAAGCGCAGCCGTCGAATTGGCGATCGACCGCGGCATGAGTCAACTCGGCGTGCCGTACTCGTGGGGTGGCGGCGACGAGAACGGACCGACCAAAGGCATCAGGGACGGCGGAGTAGCGGACAGCTACGGCGACTACAACAAGGTCGGCTTCGATTGCTCGGGGCTGATGATCTACGCCTTCGCGGGCCTGGGGATCTCGCTGCCGCACTACACCGGTTACCAGTACACAGCGGGTAAGCAGGTGCCGTCCTCGGAGATGAAGCGGGGCGACATGATCTTCTACGGACCCAACGCCAGCCAACACGTCGCGCTCTACCTCGGCGACGGCAAGATGCTCGAAGCTCCGCAGTCGGGTTCGGTGGTCAAGGTGTCCGACGTGCGATACAGCGGAATGACGCCGTACGCCGTGCGCATGGTGTCCTGAGCGCGGATCCGGCGCGCGCGTCGGGGGTGCCTTTCGGCGCGCGTGCCGAACACCTGGAATAGTTGATTGCGGCGGTATGAAACGTGCCCGACGACGATCGACTGAAAGCGGTGAATTCTTGGTGACATCACGTGACGGCCGGATTTCGAACGACGAGGGGTCGACGCGAGTCGAGTCCGAGACGTCGAATCCACCGGGTGTGGAGCCGAAGCGGGTGGACAGTCCGGCCTTGGCCGAGGACGTCCAGCTTCTCGAGAAAGCCGTGTACGAGGTCAAGCGCGTGATCGTCGGTCAGGATCGGCTGGTAGAGCGCATTCTGGTGGGGTTGCTCGCCCGCGGACACGTGTTGCTCGAGGGTGTTCCCGGCGTCGCGAAGACCCTTGCCGTCGAGACGTTCGCACGTGTGGTCGGTGGCTCGTTCTCGCGAGTTCAGTTCACGCCCGACCTTGTTCCCACCGACCTCGTCGGCACTCGCATCTACCGTCAGGGTCGTGAGGAGTTCGACACCGAACTCGGACCCGTCGTGGCCAACTTCGTGCTGGCCGACGAGATCAACCGTGCACCGGCCAAGGTTCAGTCCGCTCTGCTCGAGGTCATGGCAGAACGACACGTGACCATCGGCGGCAAGACGTTCCCGATGCCGGATCCGTTCCTGGTGATGGCAACGCAGAACCCCATCGAGAACGAGGGTGTCTACCCCCTTCCCGAAGCGCAGCGAGACCGATTCCTGTTCAAGATCGTGGTCGACTACCCGACGGTCGAGGAAGAGCGCGAGATCGTCTACCGCATGGGAATCAAAGCCCCCGAGCCCAAGCAGATCCTGGACCCGGTCGAGTTGGTTCGCCTGCAGAATCTGGCCAGCTCGGTGTTCGTGCACCATGCGCTCGTCGACTACGTGGTGCGGGTCATCTCTGCTACTCGAACTCCCGAGCAGTTCGGCATGGACGACGTGGCCAGCTGGATCGCCTACGGTGCATCGCCGCGTGCGACGCTCGGCATCATCGCCGCCTCTCGCGCACTGGCTCTGCTCCGTGGTCGCGACTACGTCGTTCCCCAGGACGTTCTCGAGGTCATCCCCGACGTGCTCCGGCACCGTCTCGTGCTGTCCTACGACGCTCTGGCCGACGAGGTGACCCCGGAGACGGTCATCTCCCGGGTGCTGCAGACCGTCGGGTTGCCGCAGGTGTCACCGCAGGCGGTACCGGTGCCGCAGGGCAACGGAGCCGGTCCGGACGGCCCACACTTCGACGGACGTCAGCCACAGGGTCCCTACCCGAGCCAGGGTCAGCATCCTGGCCAGTTTCCCGCTCCGGGGCAGTTTCCCGCGCAGGGCCAGATGCCTCCGTCGCAGCAGCCCGGACCCCAGCAGCAGCCGGGACCCCAGCAGCAGCCGGGACCTCAGCAGCCACAGGGCGGTCAGTACGGTCAGCCGGCACCGTCGTTGCAGAAGCCGTCGGGTGACGGATCGGCGATCGGTACGCCGGGGCAGTGAGCGGATCCGACACCGCTTCCGTGACCGCATCCCGTGCCGTCGTCTCTCGGCCGCCGTCCTTCCGATCGGGTGAACTGCGCGATCCGAAACTGGCTGCCGCGCTGCGGACCTTGGAGCTGACCGTCCGCCGCCGATTGGACGGGGTGCTGCACGGCGATCATCTCGGGCTGATTCCCGGTCCCGGTTCGGAACCGGGCGACGCCAGGGAATACCAGCCGGGCGACGACGTCCGCCAGATGGACTGGTCGGTCACCGCGCGTACGACGCATCCGCACGTGCGGCAGTCCGTGGCCGACCGCGAGCTGGAGACCTGGCTCGTCGTCGACTTGTCGGCCAGCCTCGACTTCGGCACCACCGGGTGCGAGAAGCGCGATCTCGCGGTCGCGGCCTCGGCCGCCATCACTCATCTGTCCGGCGGTGGCGGTAATCGAATCGGCGCGGTGGTGGCCACCGGTTCCGAGACCAACCGCATTCCGGCACGCGGCGGACGCGTGCACACTCAGTCGATGCTCCGTGCCATTGCCACGACGCCGGCTGCGGCCGACGGTGTGCGCGGTGACCTGCGCGCTGCCATCGAAGCGCTGCGACGGCCCGAACGCCGCCGCGGGATGGCTGTGGTGATCAGCGACTTCCTCGGGCCGATCGATTGGGAGCGGTCGCTTCGGGCCATCTCCGCTCGACACGACGTGCTGGCCGTCGAGGTACTCGACCCACGTGATCTGGAACTGCCCGACGTCGGTGACGTGGTTCTCCACGATCCGGAATCCGGCCGCACTCGCGAATTCAGTACCACGCCTCGGCTGCGTGCAGATTTCGCGCGCGCAGCTGCAGCACACCGCGACGACGTCGAGAAGGCGCTACGTCGTTGCGGCGCACCCCGATTGACGCTCCGCACCGACGGTGACTGGATCGCAGACGTCGTACGGTTCGTGACCGCACGCAGGCACACCATCGGGTCCGGGTTCACCAACACTGCGCGGGCACCGCGATGAGCCTGACCGATTTCGCCTCGCCGTGGTGGCTGGGCTTTCTCCTCGTCGTCATCGCACTGACGGTCGGCTACGTCGTGATCCAGCGGCGCAAGCAGAAACACGTGCTGCGGTTCTCCAACATGGAACTGCTCGAGTCCGTTGCGCCGGATCGGCCCAATCGGCTGCGACACCTGCCGACGGCACTGGTTCTGGTCGGCCTGATGTTCCTGACCGTCGCGTTGGCCGGTCCCACAGCGGACCAGCGGGTGCCACGGAACCGAGCGACCGTCATGCTCGTCATCGACGTGTCCCTGTCGATGGAGGCCACCGACGTGGAGCCGACTCGGTTGGCAGCCGCGCAGGAAGCAGCCAAGTCCTTCGCCGACGGACTGACGCCCGGCATCAATCTCGGATTGGTCGCGTTCGCCGGAACGGCGTCCGTCCTGGTCTCGCCCACGGCCAACCGCGAAGCCACCAAATCCGCCATCGACAGGTTGCAACTCAGCGAACGAACGGCCACCGGCGAGTCGATCTTCACCTCGCTCCAGTCGATCGACACTCTCGGCGCGATACTCGGCGGCGGCGACGCGGCGCCGCCTGCGCGCATCGTGCTGCTCTCGGACGGTAAGCAGACCGTTCCGCAGAACCTCGACGACCCCCGCGGCGGGTACACCGCGGCGCGTGCCGCCAAGGACAAGAACGTGCCCATCTCGACCATCTCGTTCGGCACGAGCTACGGCTCCGTCGAGATCGAGGACGAGAACGGCGTCGAACGTGTACCCGTACCGGTCGACGATCCGTCGTTGCGGGAGATCGCGAATCTGTCCGGCGGCAGCTTCTTCTCCGCGTCGTCGCTCGAGGATCTCAGAGACGTCTACGACACCCTCGAGGAACAGATCGGGTTCGAGATCACCCGCGGAGACGCGTCGCGTCCGTGGCTGATACTCGGCGTCCTGTGCATCTCGGTCGGCCTCGGTTCGGCATTGGTGATGCGGCAACGTCTCCCGTGATCGTTGTTCTTACTCACCAGTAAGTTTCGCTTTGTCATTCCAGGACGAACAGATAGGTTGCTAGGCATGTCCACACCTGACTTCATCGCGCGATCGGTACTCGTCACCGGAGGTAACCGGGGAATCGGTCTTGCCATCGCCCAGCGACTCCAAGCCGACGGCCACAAGGTGGCCGTCACCCACCGTGGCTCCGGCGCTCCCGACGGGCTGTTCGGAGTCGTCTGCGACGTCACCGACTCCGCCTCGGTGGACGCGGCCTTCAAGGAGGTCGAAGAGAAGCAGGGACCGGTCGAGGTGCTCGTGGCCAACGCCGGTATCACCGACGACACACTGCTGATGCGTATGACCGAGGACCAGTTCCAGCGTGTGATCGACGCGAACCTGACCGGAGCCTTCCGCGTCGCCAAGCGCGCCAACCGAGCCATGTTGCGCGCGCGCTGGGGTCGGATGATCTTCCTGAGTTCTGTCGTGGCCATGGCCGGCGGACCGGGGCAGATCAACTACGCAGCGTCCAAGGCGGGCGTCATCGGAATGGCTCGATCGATCACGAGGGAACTGGGTTCGCGTTCCATCACGGCGAACGTCGTGTCCCCGGGTTTCATCGAAACCGACATGACGGCAGAGCTCTCGGACGACTTGCGCGGCAAGGCGAAGGAATACATCCCCCTCCAGCGTCTCGGTCAGCCCGAGGACGTTGCGGCAGTGGTGAGCTTCCTTGCCGGACCTGACTCGTCGTACGTGTCCGGTGCGGTCATTCCCGTCGACGGTGGTATGGGCATGGGGCACTGAAGTCCTACTCGCACAACGATTTCGACAGACGTACACCTCCGAATTAAGGAATACAGCACTATGGGCGGATTGCTCGAAGGCAAGACCATTCTCATCACCGGCATCATCACCGACGCCTCGATCGCTTTTCACGCTGCAGCCATGGCGCAGGAGCAGGGTGCCAAGGTGATCATCACCGGGTTCGATCGACTCCGACTCATCGACCGCATCGCGCAGCGTCTGCCCAAGGAGGTGCCCCCGGCGATCGAGCTCGACGCCACCAACGAGGAGCACCTCGCGGCGCTGGCCGACCGCGTACGCGAAGTGGCACCGGAAGGTATCGACGGGGTTCTGCACTCGATCGCATTCGCGCCCCGCACCCTCATGGGCCCCGATGCGAAGCCGTTCCTCGACGGCCCCGGACCCGATGCCGCGAGGGCATTCGAGATCTCTGCGTGGAGTTACGCGTCGCTGGCGCGCGCCGTGCTCCCGGTCATGAACGAGGGTGGCTCCATCGTCGGAATGGACTTCGATCCGCGCACCTCGATGCCGTACTACAACTGGATGGGTGTGGCGAAGGCCGCCCTCGAGTCCGTGAACCGTTACGTGGCACGGGAAGTGGGCGCAGCCAAGCGCATCCGCTCCAATCTTGTTGCAGCAGGGCCGATCAGGACTCTTGCCGCCAAGGCAATTGCGGGTACTGCGACCGGTGATGCCGCCAAGATGGACCAGCTCAACGTCTACTGGGACGGCGCCGCTCCCATCGGTTGGGACGTCAACGATCCCACTGTCGTCGCGAAGTCGATCGTCGCGCTGCTGTCCGATTGGCTGCCCGGCACCACCGGATCCATCGTGTACGTCGACGGTGGAGCCAGCCACAACACGTACCTCCCCGAGAACATGTGACACCGCGGTGGGCGGAACCGCACGTGGTTTCGCCCACCTAGAGGTTTCGATCGCCGATCGGACCCCCACCGGGGCCGGTCGGCGACGGGGGCACAATGGACACATGACCACCCCTGGAGACTTCGACGCATTGTTGGTGCTCTCGTTCGGCGGGCCGGAACAGCCCGCCGACGTACGCCCTTTCCTGGAAAACGTCACTCGCGGACGTGGAGTGCCGCCCGAGCGGCTCGACGCGGTCGTCGAGCATTACATGCACTTCGGGGGCGTCTCGCCGATCAACCGGCTCAACCGAGACATCATCGACGCCCTCCGTGTCGAATTCGATTCCGCCGGAGTGGATCTGCCGATCTACTTCGGGAACCGCAACTGGCATCCGATGATCGAGGACACCGTCGCGACCATGAAGTCGGACGGAATCAGGAACGCACTCGTGTTTCCCACCTCCGCGTGGGGCGGATACTCCGGATGCAGGCAGTACCACGAGGACATCGCCCGGGCCCGCGCCGCCGTCGGTGACGATGCGCCGCATCTGCTCAAGATCCGGCAGTACTACGACCACCCGCTGATGGTCGACGCGTTCAGCGACGCCGTCGCATCGGCGCGAGCCACACTGCCCGAGGAGCACCGCGCCGGCGCGCGTCTGGTGTTCACCGCACACTCCATTCCCTCGGCCGCCGACGCCAACGCCGGCCCGCCTGAGGACGGCGGTCACCTCTACAGCCGTCAGGTGGCAGAGGCCTCGAGGCTGGTCGCAGCCGCGTCGGGCGTCGACGACTACGACCTGGTCTGGCAGTCCCGCTCCGGGCCCCCTCAGGTGCCGTGGCTCGACCCCGACATCTGTGATCATCTCGAAGCGCTGTCGGAGAAGTCCGTCGACGCCGTGATCGTGTGTCCGATCGGATTCGTGTCCGACCATCTCGAGGTCGTGTGGGATCTGGACACCGAAGCGGAGGAGAAGGCCCGCGAACTCGGCATGGCCTTCGCGCGCGCAGGCACTCCCGGATCCGACGCGCGTTTCCCACGGATGATCCGCGAGCTGGTGGACGAATACCGAGTAGGCGGCCGATGCCGCGGTCTCGGCAGTGTGCCCGGCTACGGCTCGACACTGGACGGCAGTCGCTGCGCCGTCGGGTGCTGTGAGCAGCCCACCAGGCCCTCCCGGCCCGCCGCTGCCACGTCGTGAACGTTGCCGCCTGACACCGCGTCCGGACGCGGTGTCAGGCGGAATGCATCGCCGCTTCGATGCTCGTCGCGACCGCGATGGTGCGTGCGGTGCGCACCGCAGCCCAGAGCGGTCGAACGAGTTCTTCCCGTGCTGCAGCTGCCGACGCGGTCGGTGCCTCCGACGGAGCCGATCCCGCTGCAACCGTCAGAATGGCGGCCACCCGATCCGCCGATTCGAGGACGCGGAACGCCCTGTCGGACATGTCTGCGGGGTAGCGATGCCGCGCCGCGTCGGCGATCAACTCGGCGATACGAGTGCGCGGATCGGCGTCGAGGGTTCGGGTGGGTAGCGACTGCATCCGTGCGAGAGCGTCGGCCGCACCGCGTACGGCCTCACGCATCTCGTACTCGGCCTCACCCAACCCCCGATCCCGATGACCGTGCTCGGGGACGACGATCGAGTAGACGGTCCAGCGCAACGCATCCGGCCCCTCGACGACGGGTACCAACCCGATCCCGGTGTTGCCCGAGGTACCGATCACCACCGCCTGACCGGTGTTCAGGGCAGCTCGGGAGAAGTCCGTGTTGGCGGGGAGGCCGCTCACCGCGCCCGGGGCGGGCAGAACGAGCTTGATCCGATCGTCCCCGGCCGTGGGCGTCGACGCAGTTGCGGCCGCTCTGATCGCAGGCAGCAAGCCCGCTATTCCCTCGGCGTAGCCGGGGTACTGCAGCCCGAAATCGTTGGCAGCGTCCGGATCACCCGCACCGACGAGATGCATCGGTGCCCACTCGGACATCGCGTCGATGACGTCGTCGGGCGAGCTGGAACCGGCCAGCCAGGAACCGGCCCACAGGGCGAGACTTGCGCTAGAGGAACACACGACTCACGAGCATAGGTCGGCGTGGCGAACCGTGCTGGAGACGCCGGTGTCGCTAGCGTTGGTCGCCGTGAACGACATGTACGGCGGAGACATTCTCAGAGGGCACAGTCGCATGCGCAAGGTTCCGGCACCGGAGGTGTCGGCCGACCGTGGATTGGTCGTCGAAGATGCCGGTACCGGGTACTGCGGTGCCGTGGTCGGCTTCGAGCGCACCTACGACGGAGATTTCGTCCGTCTCGAGGACGGTGCCCGAACGACGCGGCTGTTCGCCCTGCGCGAGGCGGCATTCCTGATCGACGGACGCCGGGTGACTCTGGTGCGTCCGAAGCCCGCCGCTGCAACGCCGCAGCAGACGCGCTCCGCGTCCGGTTCGACCAAAGTCGAGGGGCTGCGGGCACGGACGGCCCGTGCCAGCCGCATCTGGGTCGAGGGCGTGCACGACGCGGCCCTGGTGGAAAGTGTGTGGGGACACGATCTTCGGGTGGAGGGCGTGGTCGTCGAACATCTGGAGGGTCTGGACAATCTGGGGGAGCGGTTGGCCGATTTCGGTCCTGGCCCCGGCCGTCGCGTCGGAGTGCTGGTGGATCATCTGGTGACCGGGTCCAAGGAGTCGAAGCTGACGAGGTCGCTGGGTGAGCACGTGTTGGTCACCGGTCATCCGTTCATCGACGTCTGGGAAGCGGTGAAGCCTGCGGCCGTGGGAATCGCTGCGTGGCCGAAGATTCCGCGCGGCGAGGATTGGAAGACCGGGATCTGCCGAGAGCTGGGGTGGGGTACTCCCAGGGAGGGGTGGCGTCGGGTGTATTCGTCGGTGTCGAGCTTTCGGGATCTCGAGGCACCGTTGATCGGTGCCGTCGAACAATTGGTCGACTTCGTGACCGAGTAGGGCTGTGTCCAGCAACGCACCGGCAATTGTCCGATTCATGATTGTATGGAGGCTGTGGCAGCGATCATTTGGCTCATAGCGGCAGTGGTGCTCGCCGGTGCCGAGGCACTGACGGGCGACTTCTTTCTTCTGATGATTGCCGGCGGTGCGCTCGGCACTGCCGGTGTCTCTGCTCTGACGGATTTCCCGGTGTGGGCCGATGCGATCGTCTTCGGTGTCCTGTCACTGGCGTTGGTGCTCGGGTTGAGGCCGATTCTGTTGCGGCGCTTCGCGAATCCGCCCGATACCCCGATGGGCATGGCGGCGCTCACCGGTAAGAGTGCGGTCGTTCTCGAACAGGTCACTGCCCACGAAGGCCAGATCAAGCTCGGTGGTGAGGTGTGGACGGCTCGTCCTCTCGACGAGACCGAGGTCTATGCCCCTGGCACCACCGTGACCGTGATGGAAATTGACGGCGCTACCGCCGTCGTATGGAAGGGACCGTAGCCAAGTGGAAGCACTCATCGCACTGGCTGTCATCGTCGCGTTCGTTGCGGTGTTGATGGCCAAGTCCATCTCGATCGTCCCGCAAGCCGAGGCCGCCGTCATCGAACGGCTGGGCCGCTACACACGCACCGTGTCCGGACAGCTCACGTTCCTGGTGCCGTTCGTCGACCGCATCCGCGCCAAGGTCGACCTGCGCGAGCGGGTCGTGTCGTTTCCCCCGCAGCCGGTGATCACCAAGGACAACCTGACCGTGTCGATCGACACCGTCGTGTACTTCCAGGTGACGAACCCGCAATCGGCCGTGTACGAGATCAACAACTACATCGTCGGCGTCGAGCAGTTGACGACCACCACACTGCGTAACGTCGTCGGCGGAATGACGCTGGAGGAGACGCTCACCTCGCGTGATTCGATCAACGGTCAACTCCGCGTCGTGCTGGACGAGGCGACCGGCCGCTGGGGTCTGCGAGTGGCCCGAGTGGAGCTCAAGAGCATCGATCCGCCGCCCTCGATCCAGGAATCGATGGAGAAGCAGATGAAGGCCGATCGCGAGAAGCGAGCGACCATCCTCACTGCCGAGGGCCATCGCGAATCGGCGATCAAGACCGCCGAGGGCGACAAGCAGAGTCGGATTCTCGCGGCCGAGGGTGGCAAGCAAGCGTCCATCCTCACCGCCGAGGGTGAGCGGCAGTCCCGCATCCTGCGGGCGCAGGGTGATCGAGCTGCGAAGTATCTCGAGGCCCAGGGCCAGGCCAAGGCCATCGAGAAGGTGTTCGGTGCCATCAAGGCCGGCAAGCCGACCCCCGAGTTGCTCGCGTACCAGTACATGCAGACCCTGCCGCAGATGGCGCAGGGCGATGCGAACAAGGTGTGGATGATTCCGAGCGATTTCGGCGATGCGCTCAAGGGCTTCGCCAAGACCCTCGGTGCGCCCGGCGAGGACGGTGTCTTCCGCTACGAGCCCAACGAGTCGGCGGGCAACGAGCCCAAGCCGGAGGACGACTCCGACGAGGTCGCCGAATGGTTCGAGACCAAGACCGATCCGGCGGTCGCCGAGGCGGTCAAGGCGGCAGAAGCAGTGGCGCGCAAGCCGGTCGACACGTCGCTGGCTGCGTCTCCCGAACTGTCCAAAGGGTTGGACCTCGGTGCCCTGGCGGCGTCACCCGAGGCGGAGCCGGAACAGCGCTGAGGTCCGCCCTGATCAGCTGATCAGGGCAGTTCCGACGCCGGCAGCGGCCAGGGCCCACAGCACGCTGGCGAAGGTGCCGATGATGAACTGTTCGGAGGCATGGGATTCGCGCAGTTCGGGATAGCGCGCGAGTCCCTTGACTGCCAGCACGATGGCGATCCCTTCCGGCCAACCGGCGAGAATCGACACGGCAACGGCCACGCGTTCGAGGATGCCGATGGTCAGTCCACCACGAAGCGGCTCGACCGGATCTTCTCCGGTCGAGTCGCTTCGTCGTCGTGCGACGCGAAAAACGGTGGGCACCATCGCTGTTCCACCCAAGGCCGCAGCGACGACGCTCAGGACCACTCCGATGGCGTGGCCGAGACCGTAGGCCGGTCCGGCGACAGTGGCCAGGACTGCCGCTGCCGCGAGCAGACTCGACGCGGCGGCGGTGGGCAACCATCGGCGAATTCCGGTGCCGGCGGGGACCGTAGCGGCGATTGCGGTCAGTGCAAGCAGCACGAGGGTGGCGACGATCATGACCGATGGCTTTCCGTCGTGTTCGCGGTGTCGAGCAAGCGAGTCGCCAGGGTGCGGCCCGCGTTCTCGACGTGCCAGCCGGCTACCGAGAGTCGTTGCGACATGGCTTGTTTGCTGATCTTCAGTCGTTCGGCCGCGTCGGTCTGCGACAACCCGCGAGCCATGAGTTCGACTGCTTCTCGGCCCTGGTCCGAGCGTCTGCCGACGAGCAGCGCAACCAGGGTCGATGCGGTCTCCGCATCCTCGGCTGCAGCGGCGTCGGGGCCGCTGACGGCGAGTGCAGCCGGTGCGTTCTTGGCTCTGGTCACGGCGTCCCGGGCTGCCTCGAACGCCGGTCCGCGTCCGGCGCGCGTGGTCTCGGGCAGCGGGAGTTCGACGGAGCCGATGCCGATGCCCACGCTCCAGTGCGGGGTGGATACCAGTTCGAGGGCGATCGAGACGACGATGGCGGCCTCCTCGCAGACGGCTTGCACTTCGTCTCCTGCGGTTCGCTCGAAGGGACGGATCAGCTCGTGGTCGCGGTAGCGATCGAGCAGTTCGGGTACGCGATCGATATCGCGCCTACTGCGGCGCTGGTCCACGGTCAGTACGAACATCGGACAAGGCTAGATCGTTGATGTGACCCAGTCAAGCTTCAAGGCTTGATTAGTCAGAATCAAGGTTCCCGGCCTGTCGACTGCCCGCGGGTGTGGGCTCGGGTCGCGAACCGCGCGACAGACGCCAATCCACGACCAGCCCACTGAGGCCGATCGCGATACAGACCGCGGACAGCACCAGCAGCGCCGGATGTGTCTCGCCCCCGATCGCTCCGCCGATCACGACGATTCCGAGAGTGCCCGGCAGCATCCCGACGGCCGTCGCCAGCGCGAACGGGACGGGCCGAACCGCCGACACGCCACACGCGTAGTTCACCACCGAGAACGGCACCGGCGCTATCAGGCGCAGAGAGCCGACGGCCAGCCATCCGCGCCGCCGCAGACTCTCGTCCACCGAATCCAGGACCGAGTGCGACATCCGCGCTGCCACGGCTTCTCGACCTATCGCGCGGACCAACAGCAGAGCCAGAATCGCACTGACCGTCGACGCGCCGATGGTGACCGCCAATCCGGTAAGGGGCCCGAACAGCACTCCTGCGCTGAGCGTGAACAGTGTTCTCGGGACGGGTGCGACGGTCACGATCGCGTGCACGCCGAAGAACACGAGCGGGAATGCCGGGCCGACTGAGACGCCCCAATCGCGAATCTGTTCGACACTCGGATGGGGAGCGAACACCGCCACGAGAGCGAAGACGGCAACAACCGCCAGCAGCGCGATCAGTCGAACGTCACGCAGGTGCCGGGTCACGAGAGACCAGCGTACCGGCGCGAGACGACACCTCGGTGTTTCGGCGAGTGCGAGAGCTGAGCCGTCCTACCGAACGTGAGGTGATCCTCACGATAACCTGCAAGGCGGTGGGGTTAGCATCACTTCAAGTCGGGCGCAGGACTACCCGCCGAACCGAGGGAGCAGCACACGTGTCCATCGCGTCGCACGAAGATGCCGCACGCAGCGCTCATGCGGCCTGGCAGAAGGCAGTGGCCGGTGTCCTGGCCAAATCTCGTCGGGTCGAGGTGGCCGATCTGCCCGCCGACGCCGAACATCTACTCGATTCGACGACGTACGACGGGGTCACCGTGTCCCCGCTGTACACCGCGTTCGACGAGCGCCCGGAAGGTCCACTGCCGGGGCAATTTCCCTACTTGCGGGGCCGCGACCCCCACCGCGACGTCAACGCCGGCTGGAAGGTGTGCACCCGCCACGGCTCGGTCCGCGGCGACGGTGCCGACGACGCGTCGACCCTCAACACGCAGATACTCGATTCCCTCTCCAACGGCACCAGCGCTCTGTGGTTGACGGTCGGCACCGGTGGTGTGGATCCGACTGCGCTCCCGGAGGTTCTCGGTGGAGTGTTTCTCGAGCTCGCACCGCTGACGCTCGATGCGCGCGGGGATGTTCGGGCAGCAGCTGCAGCAGTGTTCGGGGTGCTCGACTCGGCCGATATCGACGATCGCGCCGCAGTCGACATCCGACTCGGCGCGGCCACTCTCACAGCGCCGTTGGGTGGAACCGAGTCGATCGAGATGGACGAGGCACTCGAACTGGTTCGTGAATCGATCGGTCGCACCGAGACAGTTCGTGCGATCACCGTCGACGGCACCGTGTTCCACAATCTCGGAGGCGGCGACGCGCAGGAGCTCGGTGCTGCGATCGCCGCAGGCCTCGAGTACCTCCGGTCCATGACCGATGCCGGTATCGGCATCTCGGATGCCCTGAGACAGATCGAGTTCCGATTCTCCGCCACCGACGACCAGTTCCAGACCATCGCCAAGTTCCGGGCCGCTCGCACGTTGTGGGCGCGCATCGCGCAGGTCTGCGGAGCCCCCGACGCCGGTGACGCTCCTCAGCACGCGGTGACCTCGGAGGCGATGATGTCGCAGCGGGATCCGTGGGTGAACATGCTGCGGACCACGCTGGCGTCGTTCGGAGCGGGAGTCGGCGGTGCCGATTCGGTGACCGTGCTCCCGTTCGATGCGGCACTCGACGGCGGCGCAGCCGGGGTATCGAAGACGTTCGCGGCACGCATCGCCCGGAACACCCAGCTGCTGCTGCTCGAAGAGGCGCATCTCGGACGGGTCCTGGATCCGGGTGCCGGGTCCTGGTACATCGAAGAACTGACCGCTGCGGTCGCCGCGAAGGCTTGGGAGTTCTTCCAGACCATCGAAGCGTCGGGCGGATTCCGTGCCGCTGTCGCCGACGGTTCGCTCGTGGCCGCGATCGAGAAGACCCGCGCCGAACGCGATTCCGACATCGCTCACCGAGTGACCCCGCTGACGGGCGTCAACGAATTTCCCAACCTGGCTGAGGCACCACTGACCCCGGAGCAGACCGAGCCGCAGGATTCGGCAACCGTGTACAGGTACGCCAGGGCTTTCGAAGCTTTGCGGGATCGCTCGGATGCTCATCTGGCTCAGCATGATTCACGGCCGACCGTGCTTCTGGTACCGCTGGGCAGCGTTGCCGAACACAACGTCCGGACGACATTCGCGTCGAATCTGTTGGCGTCGGGCGGGATCGAGGCCGTCAACCCGGGTCCGCTCACCGTCGAGGCTGTTGCCGGAGCAGTGGAGGCGTCCGGAACTCACATAGCGGTGGTCTGCGGAACCGACAAGAGATACGCCGACGAGGCCGCCACTGCCGTGGAGGCACTGCGGGCAGCAGGCGTCACGCAGGTGCTGCTCGCCGGCCCCGAGAAGATCTTCACCGGCGTCGAGGGTGACTCGCGTCCCGATGGATTCCTGACCGCGAAGGTCGACGCCGTCGCCGTGCTGACCGAACTTCTCGACACCCTGGGAGCCTGAGATGAGCGAGCCTGAAGTGAATACCGACGAGCGCAGAATCTCGCACACCATCGGCAGTTTCGCCGAGGTGCCACTGGTCGATCCCGACGAGCCGACTCCGCCGCCGCCGTCGGCCGAGGACGTCGCCGCTCACGTGGAGAAGGGCGCGAAGGCCAACTTCTACACGCCCGAACAGGTGGTGTGGTCCACCCCCGAGGGCATCGACGTCAAGCCGGTGTTCACCGAGGCCGATCGCGCCGCCGCCGAGGCCGAGGGCTACCCGCTGCACAGTTACCCGGGTGCCCCGCCGTTCCTTCGCGGGCCGTATCCCACGATGTACGTCAACCAGCCGTGGACGATTCGTCAGTACGCTGGCTTCTCCACCGCGGCTGAGTCCAACGCGTTCTACCGTCGGAACCTCGCGGCCGGCCAGAAGGGTCTGTCGGTTGCGTTCGACCTGGCCACCCACCGCGGCTACGACTCCGATCACCCGCGAGTGCAGGGTGACGTCGGAATGGCCGGTGTCGCCATCGATTCCATCTACGACATGCGTCAGCTGTTCGACGGCATCGACCTGGGCAGCGTCTCGGTCTCGATGACCATGAACGGTGCGGTGCTGCCGATCCTGGCGCTGTACGTCGCGGCCGCCGAGGAGCAGGGCGTCGGGCCGGAGAAGCTCGCCGGCACCATCCAGAACGACATTCTCAAAGAGTTCATGGTGCGCAACACCTACATCTATCCGCCCAAGCCGTCGATGCGCATCATCTCGGACATCTTCGCGTACACCAGCGAGAAGATGCCCAAGTACAACTCGATCTCCATCTCCGGCTACCACATCCAAGAAGCCGGAGCCACTGCCGATCTCGAACTCGCGTACACCCTCGCGGACGGCGTCGAGTACATCCGGGCCGGTCTGGATGCGGGCATGGACATCGATACGTTCGCGCCGCGACTGTCGTTCTTCTGGGCCATCGGAATGAACTTCTTCATGGAGGTCGCCAAGCTTCGGGCCGGGCGTCTGCTGTGGGCCGAACTCGTCCAGCAGTTCGAGCCCAAGAGCGCCAAATCCCGCTCGCTGCGCACTCATTCGCAGACGTCGGGTTGGTCGTTGACGGCACAGGACGTGTTCAACAACGTCGCCCGCACCTGCGTGGAGGCGATGGCCGCAACCCAGGGACACACCCAATCGCTGCACACCAACGCCCTCGACGAGGCTCTCGCCCTGCCGACGGACTTCTCGGCGCGGATCGCCCGCAACACCCAGCTGCTCATCGCTCAGGAGTCCAACACCGTTCGCCCGATCGATCCGTGGGGCGGCTCGCACTACGTCGAGTGGCTCACTCATCAGCTCGCGAATCGGGCCCGGGCACACATCGCCGAGGTCGAGGAAGCGGGCGGCATGGCTCAGGCCATCGGCGAGGGCATTCCCAAGCTACGCATCGAGGAGGCGGCGGCCCGCACCCAGGCGCGTATCGACTCCGGCCGTCAGCCCCTGGTGGGCGTCAACAAGTACGTGCCCGACGAGCCCGACACCATCGAGGTGCTCAAGGTCGAGAACTCCAAGGTTCGACGTGAGCAGATCGAGAAGCTCGAGCGGCTGCGGGCCGAGCGGGACACCGCCGAGGTCGAAGCCGCTCTGGCGAACCTGACCAGAGCTGCGGCGTCGGATCAGCCGGGTATGGAGAACAATCTGCTGGCCCTCGCCATCGACGCGGCACGCAAGATGGCCACCGTCGGCGAGATCTCCGACGCGCTCGAGAAGGTCTACGGGCGCCACCAGGCCGAAATCCGGACAATCAGTGGTGTGTACCGCGACGAGGCAGGCAAATCCGAGAACATCACCCGCGCCACGACGCTGGTCGAGCAGTTCGCCGAGGACGAGGGCCGTCGGCCTCGCGTCCTGGTGTGCAAGATGGGTCAGGACGGACACGACCGCGGTCAGAAGGTGATCGCCACGGCGTTCGCGGACATCGGCTTCGACGTGGACGTCGGCCCGCTGTTTCAGACCCCCGAGGAAGTGGCCCGCCAGGCCGCCGACAACGACGTTCACGTCGTCGGAGTGTCGTCACTGGCGGCAGGCCACCTGACGCTGGTGCCCGCCCTGCGGCAGGCCTTGGCCGACGTCGGGCGCGAGGACATCATGATCGTCGTCGGTGGCGTCATCCCGCCCGGCGATTTCGACGAGCTGTACGCCGCGGGCGCCGCGGCGATCTTCCCTCCGGGCACCGTCATCGCCGACGCAGCGATCGGCCTGGTGGAGAAGCTGTCCGTTGCGCTCGGGCACGCACCACGCGAGGCCAACGCCTGAGCATGGGTTCTCCGAACGACAACACGAGTTCCTCGACCGGTGCAGCGTCGCCGAGAGGCCGAACCATCGACATCGATGCGGTGGCCGACGCTGTCCGAGCGAACGAGCGATCCGGTTTGGCGCGTGCTATCACCTTGGTCGAGTCGACCCGATCGGATCATCGAGACCTGGCTCAGCAGTTGCTGCTGCGGGTTCTGCCCGATGCCGGTGGCTCCCATCGAGTCGGCATCACCGGCGTGCCGGGGGTCGGCAAATCGACCTTCATCGACGCGCTCGGAATGCGGTTGATCGAGAAGGGGCACCGAGTCGCGGTGCTGGCCGTCGATCCGTCGTCGACGCGGACCGGTGGTTCCATCCTGGGTGACAAGACCCGGATGTCGCGTCTCGCCGTGCAGGAGAACGCATACATTCGGCCGTCTCCGACGTCGGGAACCCTGGGCGGGGTCGCACGTGCGACGCGAGAGACGATCGTGCTCCTCGAAGCGGCAGGTTTCGACGTCATTCTGGTGGAGACGGTGGGCGTCGGGCAGTCCGAGGTGACGGTCGCGAACATGGTCGACTGCTTCACGTTCCTGACGCTCGCGCGCACCGGAGATCAGTTGCAGGGCATCAAGAAGGGCGTTCTCGAACTCGCCGATCTGGTGGCCGTCAACAAGGCCGACGGCAAGCACGCGACCGACGCGAAGAACGCGGCGCGGGAACTGGCGGGCGCGCTGCGGCTGATCTATCCGCACGACGCGATCTGGAAGCCCCCGGTGTTGACGATGAGTGCCATCGAGGGCACCGGACTCGACGAGTACTGGGACACCGTGCTGCGTCATCAGCAAGTACTCAGTGACGCAGGCGAATTCGCCGAGAAGCGTCGCAAGCAGCAGGTCGATTGGACGTGGACGATGGTCAACGACCAACTGCTACGAAGGCTGGCGCAGAATCCCTCCGTCAAGGCGATACGCCGCGACGTCGAGGCCCGGGTGCGAGACGGTTCGCTGACCGCCGCGTTGGCCGCGCAGGAACTACTCGACGCCTTCGATTCCTGAATCTCCTCCGCCCGCCGATACCGCGGGGTAGAGCCGGGCGGCGAGCGCTCCGACCCGTTCGATCAAGCGGTCGAAGAATGCCTCCGGGTCCGTACGAGTCGCGATCGCGGCATTCGGTTCTCGACCCCACATCCCGCGCCAGTCGGCCACTGTCGTTCCCCGTGTGAGGGTTCCGACGAGTTCGACGTCGACGGTCGCGTGCCGGTAGGTGGCGATGTCCGCGTCCAGCGCGACAGCGGCCGCAAACGGATCGTGCATGTGCGCCAGGAAGCCTTGATCGTGATCGCGATGGAATTCCAGGTAGAACCGCACCGCGTCGGAGAAGTGCCGCACGATCGGGTTCGACGCGATCGATCGGACACCCGGAGCATCGCTCGACGAGATCGATTCGGCCGGAACGCTTCCGGCGCGTTCGGCAAGACGCCGGATGTGTTCGGGGGTCATTTCGACGGTCTCGGTGATGTCGAGCGCGCAGACGATGGGATGGCGTTCCGGCGGTAGTCCGGAGAAGGCCGCGAACACTTCTGCGGCGGCCTCGGGGTCGACGGCGATGTTCCACTCGCTGGTCGGCGTCGTGTTGCCCTGGTGCTGAAATGCGCCGCCCATCAACACCAGGCGCTTCAGCAGTCGAGGTAGCTCGGGATCCCGACGGATCGCCAGCGCGAGATTGGTCAGCGGACCGGTGACCAATCCGGTGATCTCGCCCGGCCGCGAACGAACCAGCTCGATCCACATCGTGGTGGCGTCCCGGTCGGACAGCGGCCGCGTCGACACCGGAAGCTCCGCGTACCCGATGCCCTGCGGGCCGTGGGTGTCCTCGGTGGTCATCAGCGGTGCCACGAGGGGTACCTGTGCGCCGAGCGAGACCTCGACATCGCCGGCCCGGCACAGGTCGAGCCAGGCGAGATTGTTCGCGGCAACCTGGTTCACCGGCACATTGCCCGCGGTGGATGCGATGCCAAGGATCTCGGCATCCTCACTGGCGAGCAAGTAGAGCAACGCGAGAGAATCGTCGATTCCGGTGTCCACGTCGACGATCAAGGGGACGGTCACGACGCCACCTCCGTCGTCGGGGTGTGCCGCACCGGGAAGTTGACCGATCGCGCGATGAAGCACTTCGACGACGCCGATGCGTGCAGTTTCTCGGCGCGCGGCACCATCGACGGGTCCACGACGGTCACGACCGGAGCAAGGGTGACCTCGACGAACTGACCCGAACCGTCGGATAGCTCGGTCATCACTCCGGTGGGGGAGTCGGTGTAGTCGGTGACGACCACTCCCGATGCCGCTGCCAGCCCGAGGTACCACAGCATGTGGCAACTGGACAGCGAGGCGACGAGCATCTCCTCGGGATTCCAGCGTTCGGGGTTGCCGCGAAAGCTCGGATCGGAGCTCGCGTGGAGGTCGGGCTTGCCGGGTGCCGAGACGATGTGATCGCGGTCGTAGGCGGCGGCACCGGTGGTACCGACGCCGCGGTTGCCCGTCCAGTTCACCGTGAGTCCGTAGTTGTGGTTCGGCACGGGTCCATCCTGCCAGCTGTGCGTCGATCGGTGTCGTTGCCCCGCGACGGTCTCTGTCCGGATTGGCCGAATTGCTCCAATTGTCAACGTGGTGTGGCACATTCGACGTCCTGCCGTTCACCTGGAGGAACATCGGTAGACCGAGTTCGGTCGTTTGAAATCACATCGTTTGTCTGGCTAACGTTGCTGGAATGACCGTAGCCCGAGAGCCTGAGACAACCCCGCAGCACACGCGGTGGGGACATCGACACGTCCAGCTTCTTCGACGCGACGCGTTCACGAACCGAATGCGCAGGAAGCCGGCGCTCTCGCAGGAGAGCATCACCGTCGTCGATCAGCCGATGCTCAAGCGTGCGGTGTCGGCAGCTGCTCTCGGCAACACGATGGAGTGGTTCGACTTCGGTGTGTACGGCTACCTGGCCGCGACATTGGGCAAGGTGTTCTACCCCGACGCCACGCCCGCAGTGCAGCTCATCTCGACATTCGCCACGTTCGCGGCAGCGTTCGTCGTCCGTCCACTCGGAGGCCTGTTCTTCGGACCACTGGGGGACCGAATCGGGCGGCAGAAGGTACTCGCCGCGACGATGATCATGATGGCGATCGGCACGCTGGCCGTCGGACTCATCCCCAGTTACGCGACCATCGGGATCTGGGCACCGATTCTTCTACTCGTCGCGCGCCTGGTCCAAGGCTTTTCCACCGGCGGCGAGTACGGCGGTGCCACGACGTTCATCGCCGAGTACTCCCCGGACAAGCGTCGTGGTTTTCTCGGTATTGGCTCGACTTCGGCACTTTCGTCGGTTATGCCATGGGCTCGGGCCTGGTGACGATCCTCAACGCGGTGTTGGGTGACGCCACGATGGTCGAATGGGGCTGGCGCATACCGTTCTTCGTCGCAGGACCGATGGGTCTGATCGGGCTGTACCTGCGGCTCAAGCTGGAAGACACCCCTGCGTTCCGCAAACAACTCGACGAACACGACAGCAAGGTCAAGGCGCAGGAGAGCGGTCGGAGGTCGATCGGAAAGATCTTCACCGACCATTGGCGGGCTCTGTTGATCTGCATGGGAATCGTGTTGCTGTACAACGTGACCAACTACATGGTGACGTCGTACCTACCCACGTACTTCACCGAAGTCGTCGGCCGCAGTCAGCTCAGTGCGGACTTGCTCGTCCTGTCGGCGATGGTCGTCGTGGTGAGCGTCATCGTGGGTGTTGGCAGGCTCACCGACCGAATCGGCCGCAAACCGGTGTTCGTCTTCGGTGCCGTCGGGCAGATCGTTCTCGCCGTACCCTGCTTCTTGTTGCTGCGCAGCAGCGGATGGCTGGGGCCGCTGATCGCATGCTTGCTGTTGGGCCTCGTTCTGGCCTGTTTCGCGGCGCCGAGCGCGTCGACGCTACCGGCCCTGTTTCCCACCCGGATTCGCTATGCGGCGCTGTCGATCGGGTTCAATCTGTCGGTGTCGATCTTCGGTGGTACGACGCCACTGGTCACCTCTGCGTTGGTCAGCGCAACGGGTAGCCCGATGATCCCTGCGTACTACCTCGTCGTGAGCGGTGTTCTCGGCCTCGTCGCCGTCGGATTTCTGCGCGAGTCGGCCACCCAACCGTTGGAAGGTTCACCGCCACAGGTCGACTCGACCGAGGAAGCCGAGGAGCTCTACTCCGAGCTGTCCTCGGCCTCCGCGCGGTCGTAGTTCGCCGTCGATCAGTTCCGCTTGGCCCAGATCTCCATTCCGGCAGCATTGAGACGATCGACGAGAACGTCGCCGATCGCAGTGGCGGGAGTGAGAACTCCTGCGGCCTTCGGCAAGGCGTCGCCGCCGTACACGAGTGCGAGTGCCGACTCCGCCAGCATGACCGCGGTGGCCTTGTAGCCGGGGTCTCCCGAGGCCTTGACCCGAGCCCGGTAGCGAGCCCCCGACGTGGTGAGGGTGTACAGGTCGACCGTGAAATGTCCCTTCTCACGGGCCTTTTCACTGGGGCCGGTGCCCGGCTTGGGCAGAATGCGGTCGAGCACCTTGGCCGGAAGCACAGTCATCGCAGACACGCCGACGAACAGCCCGGCAGACAGAGCACCGGCGAGGACAGGGCTGGCGAACGACGAGCCAACGCTCATCACCTCGCTGTAGCGAAACTGCTTGCCGTAGGCCCAGTCGCGAAGTGCATTGGTGCGCCGAACGACTCGTGTGTTGTACGAGGCCATCACGAAGGGAGCTTTCCAGCCACGCAGGCTCGGGTCGATCTTCTTGCCGTCGATCAGCACGGTGTCGAGTTGGCGACCGAGTTGCGGCTCGAGGCCGCGATCGGGACTGAGTGAGTACGGCCGCGCGGCGATGCGTCGGGCCCGCTTGTCCTTCTTCATCGCCTCGATCTGCCCGCGCAGCGAGTCGATGGTGCCGCCGCTGACCCCACCGGACATCGACGTCACCACCAGGGTCGTGTCGGTCAGCTCACCGGCGTTGTCTGCGGTGACGGCCTCGTACAGCGCGTGTACGCCGATGTCGGACGGGATGGAATCGAAGCCGCACGAGTGAACGATCCGGGCCCCGGTGCGCTGAGCGATCTCGTGGTTGGCATCGATGCTCTCGCGAGCGAACAGGACCTCGCCGGTGAGGTCGACGTAATCCGTCCCGGCCTCGGCGCACGCCGTTGCCAATTCCAAGCCGTACTTGGCGTAGGGACCGACCGTGGTGATGACGACTCGGGTCGATCGGGCCATGGCCTCGAGCGATGCGAGGTCGGTGGCGTCGGCCTCGAGAACGGACCACTGCTGAGCCCTGGAGCCCAGTTCCTTCCTGGCGGCCTCCACCCGCGCCGTCGAGCGCCCTGCGAGGGCGATCCGGGTGTCTGCCGGTGCATGCTCGGCGAGGTACTTCGCCGTCAATTTCCCGACGAAGCCGGTGACGCCGTAGACGACGATGTCGTGAGTGCGATCGGGGCCGATGGTCGAGTCGGATGCAGGCGAATTCATACCAGCGACACTAACGCGGGTCACCCCGGCGAGTCGACGCGCCGTCAGTTCGTCCAGGTATGCACGGGTTCTCCGGCATTCATGAGCGTGACGTAATCACCGAGCATTCCTGCGAGCGCGCGATCGCGCTTCTCACCGGCGCGTTCACGGGCGACGACGGCGTTGCGCTGCCACACCGAGCCGGACTGCTTGGCCAGGCACCGCGCTTCGATCACCCCGAGATAGCGGTCGCGGACCGTCGCGTCCACACCGTAGGCGGCCAACCCGGCGTCGGCCAGTGGCAGCAGCCGCCGCAACACCAGTTCCTGTGGACTCACCCAGCCCACCTCGGGCCAGTAGAGCATCGAATCGAACCCGCCGCGGGCGGCGGAGTGCACGTTCTCCTCGGCGGCGTCGAACGACATCTGCGACCACAGTGGGCGGTCTGCATCGGCCAGCGCGCGGACGGTTCCGTAGTAGAACGCCGCGTCCGCGAGAGTGTCGACCACCGACGGTCCGGCCGGCAGAACGCGATTCTCGAGCCGGATGTGGTGGCCGTCGCCGGACCGGTCGTAGATCGGCCGATTCCACCGGTAGACGGTTCCGTTGTGCATGCGCAGTTCGGACAGCGACGGTGTCTTGCCCTCGGCCAGCGCAGCCTTGGGATCCTCCTCGCTGCAGACGGGCAGCAACGCAGGGAAGTAGCGCGAATTCTCCTCGAACAGATCGAAGATCGACGTGATCCACCGTTCGCCGAACCACACCCGCGGTCGGACTCCCTGATTCTTGAGCTCCTGTGGCCTGGTGTCGGTGGCCTGCTCGAACAGCGGAATACGGGTCTCGTGCCACAGTGCGCGACCGGCG
This sequence comes from Rhodococcus sp. IEGM 1370, assembly GCF_033142325.1. Classification (NCBI taxonomy): domain Bacteria; kingdom Bacillati; phylum Actinomycetota; class Actinomycetes; order Mycobacteriales; family Nocardiaceae; genus Rhodococcus; species Rhodococcus sp. IEGM 1370. The sequence goes on from NZ_JAWLRY010000005.1 coordinate 115,563, forward strand.
AAGAACGGCGAGTTGGCGGCGAGTGCCACCTGTACGCCCGAAAGAGCTTGCGCGGCATTCCAATACGACGCGAACTCGTCCGGGGCCACCTGCAGGTGCAGCTGAACCGAGGTGCAGGCCGCCTCGGGGAGGATCGTGTCGGTCACGATGTCGAGGTCCTCGGCGGTAGCGGCACCGGGCAGCCGAACTCCGCCGATCTTCAATTCGATGTCCTCGCCGCGCGCGGCGAAGATCTGTTGATTGAGGAGGTCGTAGCGCGGATTCGCCGAGAGCCACCGATGCTCGAAGTGCTCCTCGTCCAGAGTCGGGAGCATGCCGATCATGGCGAGACGACTACCCGAGGTGCGGGCGCGTTCGTCCGCTGCATTCAGCGATCTGCGCAGGTCCGTCTCCAACTCGGCGATCGAGGCACCGCGCAGTGGCCGAGGGTCGACGTTGATCTCGATGTTGAACTGGCCGAGCTCGGTTTGATAGTCGGGATCGGCGATGGCGTCGAGCACCGCCGCGTTGGCCATCGACGGCTCCATGTCGTCGTCGACGAGATTGAGCTCGATCTCCATGCCGATCTGCGGTTCACCGACGTGGAAGGTCTCGTCGGCCAACATGATCGCCAGGGCATCGAGACAGTCCTGTACCTTCTGGCGAAACTCGTGCCGGTCCTGCCTGGTGAACTTACGGCGCTCGACGTCCTCGCCCATGGTGCCCGCCTATCGGTGCGTGAAGAAGGGCCGTTCGCTCGCGCGCAACGACTTCGGCTTACGAGTATCGCAGCCCACGTTCGCCGACGGGCACGCACGCGAAAATCACCAGGGTGACGGCTGGTAGTCCTTGAGGAACGAGCCGTACAGATCGACTCCGAGTTCGCCCTGCACGATCGGGTCGTACACCCGGGCGGCACCGTCGACCAGGTCGAGTGGAGCGTGGAAACCTTCGTCGGCGAGCCGCATCTTGGTGGGGTGTGGCCGTTCGTCGGTGATCCAGCCGGTGTCGACGGCCGTCATCAGGATTCCGCTCTCGAGCATCTCCTTCGCGCTGGTGCGCGTCAGCATGTTCAGCGCGGCCTTGGCCATGTTGGTGTGGGGGTGGCCCGGCCCCTTGTACGCGCGGCCGAACTGGCCTTCCATGGCCGAGACGTTCACCACGTACTTGCGCCGCGCGTCCGAGGCCTCCATCGCGGTGCGTAGCCGCGAGACCAGGATGAACGGTGCGACGGAGTTGCAGAGCTGCACCTCGAGCAGTTCCACCGGGTCGACCTGCTCGACGGTGTGGATCCAGCTGTTGGTCTCGGCGAGATCGGGTACCAGGCCGCCGGCATCGATGGCGAGTCCGCTCTCGATCCTCTCGGCCGTGACCGAGCCGGCGACCATGGCGAGCGAGGCCACGTCGTCCGCGCTCAGGGCAGCAGTCGATCGGCCGCCGATCGCGGTGGCGGGCAACGAGCTCGCCAGTGACGCGGGGTGCGCATCACTGGTCTTGCCGAACGTGATCCGCTCCGGTCCTGCGCCCTCGGTCAGGGCTGCGGGCAGTGGTTCGGCCTCCGCATCGGCCAGTGCGCTGTAGGAACCGGGGGAGCGTTTGACGGTCTGTGCGGCGTTGTTGATCAGGATGTCCAGAGGTCCCTCGGCCGCGACCGAATCGGCAAGCGCCACAACCTGAGCCGGATCGCGAAGATCGATGCCGACGACGCGCAGACGGTGCAGCCACTGGTCACTGTCGTCCATCGCGGCGAAGCGACGCACGGCGTCGTTGGGAAAGCGAGTGGTGATCGTGGTGTGTGCACCGTCGCGCAGCAGTCGAAGTGCGATGTACATCCCGATCTTCGCCCGACCACCGGTCAGCAACGCCCGCCGGCCGGACAGATCGGTTCGCGCGTTGCGCTTGCCTCGATTGAGCGTCGCGCACTCCGGGCACAGCTGGTGATAGAACGAGTCGACGTGGGTGTAGCGCTGCTTGCAGATGTAGCAGGGACGAGCCTTGATCAACGTGCCTGCGATGTCTCCCTCGGCGCGGGAGGTCAGGGACAGTCCTGCGGTCTCGTCGTCGATTCGGTCCGGGGATCCGGTTGCGGTGGCGGCGACGACGGCACGGTCGGCCGCGTTGACGGCGTTGCGCGCCGCGACGCGTCGAGCACGCTTGAGATCTTTGAACATGGCACCGGATGCGCGCTGCACAGCGATCGAATCCGGATGGTTCTTGTCCAGCTCTGCGGCCTGCTTCAGCACGCGCAGGCACGTCTCGAGATCGGTCGGGTCGATCGCGTCCATCGTCGGTCTCCTAGCATCGGCCCCTTCGAGCCGAACGAAAGCGAGTGCAGAACGAAAAAGACCCCGATTCCGAAGAATCAGGGTCAGTTTCGTCTGTCTCAACTCAGATCTGTGAAAATCTTTGTCTGACTACATCTTTCAGACGGTGTCCGAGGGGGGACTTGAACCCCCACGTCCGTTAATAGGACACTAGCACCTCAAGCTAGCGCGTCTGCCATTCCGCCACTCGGACAAGTGCGACCTCTGCCGCATATTCTTTTGTTGCTTTCACAGCCGGCCGCTGTGTGCTGCGTAAGATTATCCGACGGGTTCCCGATAACCCAAATCCCCACGTCAGTTCATGCTCGAGGCCGTTTCTCATGGTGCCCGGAGCGGATTCTGGTGGTAGGAACGACGTGTGCCCAACGATGTGAGCAATCCCGGAAACACAACCGATATCGACGCCACCGTTGCCCTCGACGAAGTCGTGGATCTCGTCAGTTCCCTCATCCGGTTCGATACCTCGAACACGGGGGAGCTCGACACGACCGTCGGCGAGAAGGAATGCGCCGAGTGGGTGGCGAGCAAGCTCGAAGAGGTGGGCTACGAGACGGAGTACGTCGAGTCCGGTGCCCCAGGTCGAGGCAACGTGTTCGCGTGGCTGCGCGGAGCGGACTCCTCTCGCGGCGCGCTGCTGGTCCACGGACACCTGGATGTCGTACCGGCCGAACCCGCCGACTGGAGCGTGCATCCGTTCTCCGGGGCCGTCGAGGACGGTTACGTGTGGGGCCGAGGCGCGGTGGACATGAAGGACATGGTCGGCATGGCTCTCGCGCTGGCCCGCCAGTTCAAGTCCAACGGAACCGTCCCACCCCGCGACATCCTGTTCGCGTTCCTGGCGGACGAGGAGGCGGGCGGTAAGTACGGATCGCACTGGTTGGTCGACAACCGACCCGATCTGTTCGAGGGCGTCACCGAGGCGGTCGGCGAGGTCGGCGGGTTCTCGCTCACCGTCGCTCGTCCGGACGGCACCGAGAAGCGGCTCTACATGGTCGAGACGGCGGAGAAGAGCCTGGCGTGGATGCGGCTGACGGCCAAGGCCCGCGCCGGACACGGATCCTTCCTGCACGACGACAACGCCGTGACGTACCTCGCCGAGGCAGTGGCCAAACTGGGCAATCACACGTTTCCGCTGGTGCTCACCGAATCGGTCTCGCAATTTCTGCAGGCTGTCTCGGAGGAATCGGGTCTCGATTTCGACCCGACGTCACCGGACATCGACGGCACCCTGCTCAAACTCGGCAGCATCGCCCGCATCGTCGGAGCGACCCTTCGCGACACCGCGAACCCGACGATGCTCTCGGCCGGCTACAAGGCGAACGTGATTCCGCAGACGGCGACGGCAGTGGTGGACTGCCGAGTGCTGCCGGGGCGGCAGGCGGCCTTCGAGAAGGAGGTCGACGAGTTGATCGGCCCGAACGTCGAACGCGAATGGATCACGAAACTCGAACCGTACGAGACCACGTTCGACGGCGATCTCGTCGACGCGATGAACGACGCAGTCCTGGCACACGACCCGAACGGTCGAACCGTTCCCTACATGCTGTCCGGCGGAACCGACGCAAAAGCGTTCGCGCGCATCGGAATTCGCTGCTTCGGCTTCGCTCCGCTGAAGTTGCCACCGGAACTGGATTTCGCGGCGTTGTTTCACGGCATCGACGAACGAGTACCCGTGGAATCGTTGGAGTTCGGTACACAGGTACTCGAACACTTCTTGTTGCACAGCTGATACGAAAGGAACCATCGTGGCGTACAACCCATACGACTCGCTTCCGGACCTACCATCCTTCGAGTTGACGTCCGAGGACGTCGAGGACGGCCAGACATTGGCCGCTCAGCAGGTCAGTGGAATCATGGGAGCCGGTGGGCACGACAACTCTCCGCAGCTGTCCTGGTCCGGATTCCCCGAGGGCACCAAGAGCTTCGCCGTCACCGTCTACGACCCCGACGCGCCGACGGCATCCGGCTTCTGGCACTGGGCAGTGGCGAACATCCCCGTCGAGACGACATCGCTTGTCTCGGGCGCGGGCGACGACGGCGGGACCGGGGTACCGAGCACCGCGGTGACGCTGAAGAACGACGCCGGCCTGTTCCGCTACATCGGTGCTGCTCCACCCGCAGGCCACGGCCCGCACCGCTACTTCATCGTGGTTCACGCGGTGGACGTCGAACGGCTCGAAGTGGACGAGACGGCCACCCCGGCGTACCTCGGCTTCAATCTGTTCTCGCACGCCATCGGTCGTGCGGTCCTCACCGGCATCTACGAGGCCTGAGCTCGAACGTCGGGTGTCGGAACACCGGTTCCGACACCCGACGGTTCAGGGCTTGTTCGCCGAGCCCACCGCATCGGTGATCGTGGCGAAGCCGTGTTCCTCGAGCCGAGTGGCCAGTCCCCGGTGAATGTTCTTGATCCACAGCGGGCCACCGTAGATGAACCCGGTGTAACCCTGCACCAGTGACGCGCCCGCGGTGATGCGTTCCCACGCCTGCGCCTCGGTCTCGATTCCGCCGACGGAAATCAGCGTCAGCCGGGTGCCCACTCGGCGGTAGAGACGTCGCAGCACCTCGAGCGAGCGGTCTGCCAGCGGAGCACCGGACAGGCCACCTGCTCCTGCTGTGGCGACCACGTCGGCGTCGGTGCGCAGCCCGGCGCGGGAGATCGTCGTGTTGGTGGCCACGATTCCGTCGAGACCGAGTTCGACGGCCAGATCGGCCACGGCGTCGATGTCCTCGTCGGACAGGTCCGGGGCGATCTTGACCAATACCGGCACCGTCACCACGGACTGAACCGCCTCGAGGATCGGCCGCAGCGATTCGACGGCCTGAAGGTCACGTAGCCCAGGGGTGTTGGGGGAGCTGACGTTGACGACCACGAAGTCCGCCAACGGGCCCAGAAGCCGGGCGCTGGCCGTGTAGTCCGCGGCGGCATCCACCGGCTCCACGATCTTGGTCTTGCCGATGTTGGCACCGATCGGGATACCCGTGCGCCTGGCGCGGACACGCTGGGCGGCGTGCTCGGCACCGTGGTTGTTGAAGCCCATGCGGTTGACGATGGCGCGGTCCTGAGGCAATCGGAACAGGCGCGGCGTCGGATTGCCCGGCTGGCTCTGCGCTGTCACGGTGCCGATCTCGGCGAAACCGAATCCGATCGGCCCCCACGCGTCGATTCCGTCGGCATTCTTGTCGAAGCCGGCCGCGAGGCCGAGCGGAGCCGGGAAGTCGACGCCGAACACCGTCGAGCGCAGTCGTGGATCGTCGACCACGAACGCCTTCTCGGCCAGGTAGCGGAGCGGCGGCACGACGGCGACGACGCGGAGCACCCGAAACGCCAGGTGATGGATCCTCTCCGGTGGCACGAGGAACATCAGGCGCAACAGAACTCGGTACAGGCGGTCTCCCACGGTCTTCTCTCCGGTCGATCTGGCTCGGTCGAACTCATGCGGTGGTGTCAACGATCGTGCGGTCGAACAGTACTGCGACGGGCTCAGATTCCGGGCTCGGGGATGTGATGCGCGGTCTTCTTGCGTTTGAGCAACACACGCCTGCTGCCATCGGTGTACAGCCGAACCCGCGACAGTTCCCAGCCGCCGAACTCCGCCTGAATCGCCAGCCGCATCGAGGCCGTCACCCGGGTCACGTCCGGCGGCAGCCGCAACGGCACGTACTCCCAATCGTCGGACGCAGACACTTCCCATCCGACGGGCATCTTCGCGCGACCGGGTACCGAACTGTCATGCGCGTTCATATGCCTCCTCCGTCTATACGGTTCAACGACCGGCAGCGGGAATGCGCTGCAGTCCGTCGCCGGTGGCCGATCCCACGTACAGGTCGCCGGTGTCGGCGTCGACAGCAACCGAATTCGGCTGCCGCACAGTGGCCAACCGCCCGGCCTCGACCGGAATTCCGGTATCGAGTGTGTACCCGACCACCTCGTTGGAAGCGGGAAGCGTCACCCACACGACACCGGACTGCTCATCGTAGGCGATCGCCCACGGCTGCGACCCGACCGGAAAGCGTTGCCGCATCAGCAGATCGTGCGAGGTGAAGACGAGCAACTCGGTCCCCGTCGAATCGGTGACCAGCAAGCGGCCGAACTCGTCGCTGGTCATCTCCGCGGCACCTTCGCCTGCGCGCAAGGCCACTCCGAGGGTGCCGTCGTCCAGATTCAGGTCGGTCACCGACGTCTGGCGACGATCGAGAACCGAGACCCCGTTCGGTGTACTGGCCAGAGCATCGGCAGAGGTCACGCTGCCGCCGGAGACCGTGGTGGTGACGTCACCGTTCGTGTCGAGCACGCGGACCGCTCCGGTGTCGTCTCCGACAGCTGTCGTGCCGTCGGGTAGGTCTGCTGCGGACAGCGCGTCGCCGTCGACAGGCAGGGCAGTCCGCTGTCCGTCCACCACGGAGATCCTTGCGACGGAACCGTCCATGGGCACCAACACTGTCGAGTCCCGTCCGGCGACGAGTGCTGCTCCCGTGGCGCCCAGATCGACCACCTGGGTCTGCGCTGCGGCACCGTCGCGGGCCAGGGTCACGGTTGTCGATGCGTCGGTCAGCGCCACGAGGGTGCGGGTGACGGGGTCGAACGTGAGGGCGTCCACGGGCGCGAACGCGCTGACGGTTCCGGCGGGGGTGACAGTGGCTTCGGGGGACTCGGCCGGCGGTCGGGGGTCGACGGAGATGTCGTCGGCGTTCTCGTCGTCGCTGGAACACCCGCCGACCGACAGGACTGTGACGACGGCGAGCGCGGACGCGACTGCCGCTCGAACGGACCGAGCCGACGGTGTTCGCATGAGGCCGAACCTACTTCCTCGAGAAGACGCTGCCTGTGGAGGCGTTGCCACATCTGTACCAGCGTGCAGCGACCTCGGCGAAATCGACCGCGCCGGATCGGTTGTCGTTCGGTCCCGCCCGAACAGGCGGTAGCGTGATCGGGCGAGGTGAGTACACGACATGGGAGTGGACGTGGGAACCGAGGAAACACACTTCGTCGTCGAGGAAGTGAACGCGGGAACGCACCCGAACGGCTTCGGACGCACCGACGACGGTCGGGCGTTCGCGTTTCGTGTGCATCGAAGCACCCTGTACGTGGAGATATACCGCAAAGATGTGCAATCTCCGGTACCGGATCGGTCCGAGGTCGAAGCGGTTGCCGAGCATTCGGTCACCGAGGTCGATCTGACGGACGAGCGCAGCATCGTCGGTGTGGTGCGTGACGCGGTCGCCCATGCGCAGCAGCTGTCCGATGCGTCACAGCGAGACACCACCGCAGTTCGAGCCTTCTTCAACCGGGTCAATTCCGTGCTGGAGGGTTTCTGACACGGTGCGGAACCACCAGTTGTTCGCCCGTCACGGGATGGTCGAACACGTCGACGGGATGTCGGTAGACCCGGGCCAGTCGCTCGGCGGTGAGCACCTCCCGCGGCGGACCGGTTGCGACCAGCTCACCCGAGTCCAGGATCGCGACGCGGTCGGCGTAGGCCGCCGCGAGGCCGAGATCGTGCAGCACGACGACTACGGCGCGGCCGGCGGCAGCGAGTGAGCGCACCACGGCCATGACCGACTCCTGATGTCCCAGGTCGAGTGCGGCAGTGGGCTCGTCCAGCATGATCGTCGCGGTGTCCTGGGCTATGACGCGCGCCAGCGCAACTCTGGCCTGCTCGCCACCGGAGAGCGACGCGAACGGTCGATGAGAGAAGTCCGCTACGTCGCATGCGGACATGGCTGCGGCGACGCGGTCGTCGTCGTTGCGCGCCGCCGACGTAGCGACCCAGGGGGCTCGACCCATTCGAACGATCTGTCCGGCCGTGAACGCGAACCCGACGCTGTGTTGTTGAGGAAGCACCGCTCGCCGCCTGGCCACGTCGACCGTGCGGAGGCGGTTCAGCGGTTTCTCGTCCAGTAGAACCGACCCGGCGCTGGGCTCGGTGTCTCCCGCCATGACCGACAGCAGCGTCGATTTGCCCGCGCCGTTGGGGCCCACCAGCGCCAGTATCTCGCCGGCGACCACCTCGAGGTGGACGTCGGACAACACCGTCGCGTTCCCGCGCCGTGCGGAGACTCCGCGGGCGACGAGGGTCTTCGAACCCGGTTTCGGGATGACCGGGATGTCGTTGCGTGCCGTTCCGATTCGCTTCGTCACGCCCAGCCGCCCTGGCGAGCACGGGTACGGCGGAGCAGCCAGAAGAAGAACGGGGCACCCGCCAGTGAGGTCACCATGCCGAGCGGCAGGTCGACGTTCGCGACGAGGGTGCGGGTGACGAGATCGGCAGCGAGCAGCACGACGGAGCCGGCGAGGGCGCTGGCCGGGATCAGGAGTCGATGGGCGGGACCGAGCACCATCCGCATGGCGTGCGGAACCACCAGCCCCACGAACAGAATGATTCCGGTGAAGGCGACGCCGGACGCGACGAGCAGGGCGACGACGACGATGGCGAACTGTCTGAGGCGTTCGACGTTCACTCCCAGATGGCGTGCGACGTTCTCTCCGAGCGCAAGCAGGTCGAGTCGGCGCGCGATCGCCAGGGATGCTCCGATTCCGAGCAGTGCGAGCGGGCCGACGACGGCCACCGACTGCCAGGTCGCGCCCGCGAGTGACCCCAGTTGCCAGAACACGATCTGATCGCGGGCTGCGGGACTGGCGACGAACGTGAAGAACGCGATGGCACCGCCGGCGAATGCATTGACTGCAACGCCGGTGAGGATGAGCGTCACCACCTCGGTGCGTCCTGCGTTGCGGGCCAGGAAATACACGGCGATCGTGGTGACGAGCCCGCCGACGAATGCTGCGAACGCCACACTCCAGACTCCGGCGAAGCTGCCGCCGAGCACGATGACCGAGCTGGCACCGACGGCAGCGCCCGAGGAGACCCCGACGACACCCGGCTCGGCCAACGGATTGGCGAACACCCCCTGGAGCAGCGCACCCGCGCACCCCAGACACGCGCCGACGACGATTGCCAGAGTCAGGCGCGGGAATCGGACCTGCCACAACGTCACCTCGCCGCTGGGGTGTGCGGGCATTGGGCCGATGTCGAGTCCCACCCGATGCGCGAGGCTGCCCAACACTTCCAGCGGTGTCGTCGGCACCTGCCCCACGACGGCCGAGATCAGGGCCAGACACACCAGTGCCGCGACCAGGGCTCCGAATGTTGCAAGGACCCGCCCTCGGCCCGTGCGCGTTTCGGCGAGTGCGCGGTCGGTCATGACGCCGGGTCGTACACGGCCTTCGACAGTGCGCCCAACACCTTTCCCGTGTTCGGGCCGAAACTCAGGATGGTGCCGTCGTCCATGTCCACCACCCGGCGCTCTCGGCCTGCCGGGGTCTGCGCGATTCCGGGGATCTGCTCGAGCCCCTCGATTCCGCCGATCGATTCCAGGCCCTTGGTCATCATCAGAATGACGTCGGGTGCCGCGGCGATCAACGCCTCGCTGGTGACCGGCACGAATTGTTCGGTCAGACCCGATTCGACACCGGCGTCCCTTGCACCGAGAGCCTCGATCAGTGCATCCGCTCCCGAGCCGGGTCCGGCGAGCATCTTGATCGCCGGACCGCGCATGTACAGGAACGCGATCTTCGGCGGTTCCGAGGACTCGGGTGCGGCGTTCTCCGCTGCCGAGATCTCGGTGTGCGTTCGTTCGGCGAGTGCGGCACCGGCGTCGGGCACACCCAGGGCAGCTGCGACGGCCTCGATCTGAGGGGCGACGCCGGCCAGAGTGCGCGTGGGATCGAAGTACACGAGCGGAATGCCCGCGGCTCGGATCTGATCCTGCACGGCACGTGGACCGATGCTGGTATCGGTCAGTACGACGGTCGGCGACAGCGCCAGAATTCCCTCGGCGCTCAGCGAATGGCCGGTCGGGGTGACGTCGGGCACGTTCTCGGCCGCGGGAAATGCAGCCGAGGTGTCACGACCGACGAGGTTGTCGCCGAGTCCGAGCGCGAAGACGGTCTCGGCCAGCGTGCCGTACTGGTCCGCAGCGACGATGCGGCTGTTGTCCGTCACCGTGACGGGGACGCCGTCGAATCCGGTCACGGTCACGGGTAGTACCTCCGCCGGATCGTCGACGACGGGTTCCGGATTCGGATCGTCGACGACGGCAGTGCGGGGGCCGATGGAGTCCGAGGATGCGGTGCCGGGGGTGTTCGCCGAGCAGGCGACCAGGACTCCGGCGACGAGGAGCACGGCGGCGAGACGGTTGACGGTCACCACGGAAGGTTAGCCTGTCCGATGTTGGTGCGTGATCAGGCGCTGACGTCGTCCAGGGCCGACGCGATCGCTGGCGGCAGCTCGAGTTCCTCGGCCATCAGTGCGCCCATCAACTGCGCGAGGTCCCGCGCTCCCACGATCGCACTGCTCACTCCCGGTCGGTCCCGCGCCCACGCGAGTGCGACCACCAGGGGAGAGGTGGCCAAACCGTCGGCAGCGGTGACGGCCGCGTCGACGACGCCCACGGCGGAATCGGTCAGGTACGCGTGCACGGCCTCGGCGTGCAGCTCGTCGGCCCCGCGGGAGTCCGCGGGTACTCCGCTGCGGTACTTGCCCGTCAGGACGCCGCCTGCCAGGGGTACCGCCGCGAGGATGCCGATGCCGTGGTGGTGCGCGGCGGGAACCAGTTCGTCCTCGATTCCGCGCGCGAGCAGTGAGTACTCGGCCTGAGTGGCCACGATGCGCCCGGTACCGGCTGCGCCCGCTGCCGTCGCCAGTTGCCAACCGAGGTATCCGCGGGCTCCGGTATAGCGAACCCGTCCGCTGGTCACGGCGTAGTCGAGCGTTGCGGCGACCTCGTCGACCGGAGTCATCGGGTCCCAGGTCGCGACCTGCCACAGGTCCAGGTAGTCGGTTCCCAGTTCGCGCAGCGTGGCGTCGAGTTGGCCGAGCAGTCCGCGCCGCGAGCAATCCACGTGATAGCGGCCGTAGCGTGAGCTGAGGCCCGCTGCGCTGCTGATCACCAATTCGTGCCGCGGGACGACGTCGTCGAGCAACTCGGCGAGTACTCGTTGTGCCCGTCCGTCGCCGTACGCCGGAGACGTGTCGACGAGCGTGCCGCCGGCCTCGGCGAACGCCGACAACTGTGCTGCGGCGTCGTCACCGTCGGTTCCGCTACCCCATCCGAGGGTGCCGAGGCCGAGTCTCGAGACTCGAAGTCCGCTGGTGCCGACCGATCTCTGCTTCATATGTGCCGAATGTCCTTTTACGTGTGATCGTCGGTGTCGAACTGCACTGCCGCCAGTGCACAGTAGTGCGCCGCGCCGCTCGGTGCGTACGTGCCGCGCCGGGTACGGTCGTGCCCGTGAATCGCGAATTCAGGGGGCAGGCCGGCGGCCGCGCATCGACAGTGGACAGTCCATCGACGCTCGTCTCGGAGGGTGGCCCCGCATGATCGACATGACGTGGCTGCAGGCGATCATCCTCGGCGCAGTGCAGGGCCTCACCGAATTCCTGCCGATCTCCTCGTCCGGGCACCTGCGCATCGTGTCCAGCGTGTTCTGGAACGAGGACGCGGGCGCGTCCTTCACCGCGGTGACCCAGCTCGGCACCGAAGCCGCTGTGCTGCTGTTCTTCTGGCGCGACATCGTCAGAATCGTCAAGGCCTGGTTCGTCGGACTGAAGCACAAGAACGAACGCGGACTCGACTACCGAATGGGGTGGTACGTGATCATCGCCACCATCCCCATCGGCGTTCTCGGCCTGCTGTTCAAGGATCAGATCCGAACCGGTGCCCGGAACCTCTACCTCATCGCGTTCATGTTGATCGCGTTCGCCGTCGTCATCGCGATCGCGGAGAAGGTCGGCCGCAAGGAACGTCCCATCGAGAAGCTGACCACCCGCGACGGCATCGTCATGGGTCTGGCGCAGTGCCTCGCGTTGATCCCCGGAGTGTCCCGTTCCGGGGCGACGACCAGCGCAGGCCTGTTTCTCGGACTCGAACGAGAAGCGGCTGTGCGTTTCTCGTTCCTGCTCGCCATCCCGGCGGTCACCGCCTCCGGTCTCTTCTCGCTGCCGGACGCCTTCGAGCCGGTCGGCACGGGGCTGGCCGCGTCGGGCCCGCAGCTGCTGGTCGCCACGATCGTCGCCTTCGGTCTCGGCTACGCCTCGATCGCCTGGTTGTTGAAGTTCGTCGCGAACCACTCGCTGTACTGGTTCGTCGGATACCGCATCGTGCTGGGTGTCGTCGTGCTCGGGCTGCTGGCCGGCGGGGTCGTGTCGGCAACGTAGGTTCACCCTCATTAGGCTCGATGCAATGACAGTCATCTTGCTTCGGCACGGCCGCTCGACTTCGAACACCGCAGGCACGCTCGCGGGTCGAAGCGCGGGAGTCGAGCTCGATGATCGGGGGCGTGAGCAGGCGCAGGCGGTGGCGGATCGTCTCGGCGAGCTTCCCGTGGCCGAGATCGTGCGCTCGCCGCTGCTGCGGTGCGAGCAGACAGTGGAGCCGTTGGCCGCCAAGCTCGGGCTCTCGCCGGTGGTCGAGGATCGGTTGGTCGAGGTCGATTACGGACAGTGGACCGGCCGGACGATCAAGGAGTTGCTGGCCGAACCGCTGTGGAAGGTGGTGCAGCAGCACCCGTCGGCTGCGGTGTTCCCGGAGGGCGAGGGCTTGGCGACGGTGCAGCAACGCGCGGTGCAAGCCGTGCGCGAACATGACGCCCGGTTGGCCGCGCAGCACGGCCGCGACGTGCTGTGGGTGGCGTGCTCGCACGGTGACGTCATCAAGTCGGTGCTCTCGGACGCCATGGGGGCCCACCTCGATTCCTTCCAGCGGATAGTCGCCGACCCGGCCTCGATCAGCGTCGTCCGCTACACCTCGACGCGGCCGTTCGTACTACGGACCAACGACACCGGGTCCGATCTGAGTGCGTTCGTGCCGAAGGCCGAGGAGCCCGCCACGCCGGAATCGGTCGATGCGGACTCTTCCGACGCGGTCGTCGGTGGTGGGGCAGGCAGCTAGAGCGCCCTTTCGGCGCTGACACCCCTATCGGTGGCAGGCTGGAGGGCAAGCAATACCGTCCACGGTCGATCCGTGGCCGATAATGAAAGTTCCGAGAATCACTTCGCGGAGCTGTTCGAGTCGTTAGGAGGTGCAATGCCGCGCGCCATACACGTTTTTCGCACCCCTGATCGTTTCGTTGCCGGGACCGTTGGGGAACCGGGCGACCGAACGTTCTTCCTCCAGGCGGTGCACGACGCCCGCGTGGTGTCCGTTGCGCTGGAGAAGCAGCAGGTCCAGGTACTCGCAGACAGGATGGGGCTGCTACTCGAAGAAGTGCACCGCCGGTTCGGAGCGGACGTTCCCGCCGAGGAGGCCGATTCGGTCGACACCAGTCCGTTGCTGACCCCGATCGACACCGAGTTCCGCGTCGGAACGATGGGACTCGGCTGGGATGCCGACGCCAACGCCGTCGTGGTGGAACTTCTCGCCGTCAGCGAAGTCGAGGTGGACGAATCGGTCGTTCTCGACGACACCGACGAGGGCCCGGATGCCGTCCGGGTGTTCCTCACTCCGGTGCAGGCCCGCGAGTTCGCGGTGCGGTCCGAGCGCGTCATCGCGGCCGGCCGTGCGCCGTGCCCGCTGTGCGGACAGCCTTTGGCCCCCGAGGGACACGTCTGCATCAGAACCAACGGCTACCGCCGCGGTGCGACGTTCGGACCGGTGACCGAGGTCGACGAGTCTTGACCGTCGAACTGCCGCCGTTCGAGGGCCGCGAAACCATGGAGACCGGCGACCTGACGATCGTCGGTCGAGTGGTGTCGGCCAGCAACGCCACGCTGGTGTGCGAGGCGGGCGAGGGCGACTCGGCCGTGCGGTGCGTGTACAAACCCGTTCGCGGGGAGGTTCCGCTGTGGGATTTTCCGGACGGCACTCTCGCGGGCCGCGAAGTGGCGTCCTACGAAATCTCCGAGGCCCTGGGTTGGGGAGTCATCCCGCCGACGGTTCTGCGCGACGGGCCGTTCGGTCCCGGCATGGTGCAGAAGTGGATCGACACGCCCGACGATCACGCCGAGGGACGCGTCGACCTCGTCGATATCTGCCGTCCCGATCTCGTACCGGCGGGATGGATTCCGGTACTGCAGGCGTACGACGGCGAGGGCGAGGAAATCGCGCTGATCCACGCCGACGATCCGCGACTGCAGCGGATGGCGGTCCTCGACGTGATCCTCAACAACGCCGATCGCAAGGGCGGGCACGCCCTCGAAGGTCTGGACGGCTACGTGTACGGAGTCGATCACGGTATCTGCCTGCACGCCGAGAACAAGCTGCGCACTGTGCTGTGGGGGTGGGCAGGCCAGGCGGTGGACGACGCGTTGATGACCGACGTCGTGCGGTTCGTCGAGACGTTCGACGCGGTCATCGCACCACGATTGGTCGACAAGATCACCCTGACCGAAACGGTCGCGGTTCTCGATCGGGCGCAGGCGCTGATCGCGCGGCCGGTCATGCCGGAGCCGCGCTCGAGCAGACCCATACCCTGGCCCGCCTTCTGATCGGGCTCGGATAGGCTCGGTTGCATGCATTCTTGGTCGAGCCCGGAGATCCCGACAATTCCAGGACAGGGTCCAGCGCTTCGATTGTTCGATACCGCAGACCGTCAGGTTCGACCCGTCACCCCGGGTTCGACGGCTCGGATGTACGTCTGTGGAATTACCCCGTACGACGCCACCCACCTCGGACACGCAGCGACGTATCTGACGTTCGACCTGATCAACCGACTGTGGCGAGACGCGGGCATGGACGTGCATTACGTCCAGAACGTCACCGATGTCGACGACCCACTGTTCGAGCGCGCCGACCGCGACGGTGAGGACTGGCGCGATCTGGGAGCGCGTGAGATCGAGCTCTTCCGTGCCGACATGGAAGCGCTGCGCGTGCTCCCTCCGCGCGACTACATCGGCGCCGTCGAGTCCGTCGACGAGGTCGTCGAACTGGTGGGCAAGCTCGTCGCGTCCGGTGCCGCGTACGTCGTCGACGATGCCGAGTACCCGGATGTGTACTTCCGTGCCGATGCCACCGAGCAGTTCGGTTACGAGTCCGGCTACGACCGCGCCACGATGGACACGTTCTTCGCCGAACGCGGCGGTGACCCCGATCGGGTCGGTAAGGGGGATCCGCTCGATGCGTTGCTCTGGCGCGCGGTGCGGCCGGGCGAGCCGTCGTGGCCGTCGCCGTGGGGTCCCGGCAGGCCCGGGTGGCACATCGAATGCGCGGCCATCGCCCTCAACCGCATCGGTACCGGCTTCGACATCCAGGGCGGCGGAAGCGATCTCATCTTCCCGCACCACGAATTCTCCGCGGCACACGCCGAGGCGGCCACCGGTGATTCCCGCTTCGCACGCCACTACGTGCACACGGGAATGATCGGCCTCGACGGCGAGAAGATGTCCAAGAGCCGGGGCAATCTGGTGTTCGTCTCCAAGCTCCGCGCCGAGAACGTCGATCCGGCCGCCGTACGACTCGGCCTGCTCGCCGGCCATTACCGGCAGGATCGACCGTGGTCCGACGAGGTCCTCGAACGGGCCCACACGCGGCTCGCACTGTGGCGTCGGGCAGCGGCGCTCGAGAGCGCAGCATCGGCGGACGACGTGATCAACCGGCTCCGACAGCACCTGGCCGACGATCTGGATACGCCGAAGGCACTCGACGCTCTCGACGCGTGGGCGAGCTTCGCAGTCGAACGCGGTGGATCCGATGCCGGCGCACCCGGTGCCTTCGCCGACGCCGTCGACGCGTTGCTCGGAGTTCCGCTGCGTTAGAGCGACGGCCGCAGATCCGTCAACAGATCCGGGATCAGTCGTTCTTCCATGACTGCCCGGCCCGAGTCACGCAGGGCTGCAGCCAGTTCCGGGTCCCACGAACTGTCCGTCGGATGGCCCTTCAGCGGTTCGGAATTTCGTGCGTCGAGCGCATGTCGATAGGAGTCGACGTCCATACGCCACGGCGCCGCGTCGTACCGGGAGAGTGCTCGTTTCACCATGTGCAGTCCGGCCCAGTCGAAGTCGGCACGCCAGCGAATCGTGGTGCCGGGTGCGCGGGAGGCCAGCAGTCGGTGTACCGCTGCGGAGGGTTGGCCGTCCGTGCAGATCAGGCTCGCGCAGTTCGACCCGAGAGTGCGGGCTGCCGCGGCGAGAACCGCCACGTTCTCGCAGACGAACACCGTGGCCGAACTGTTGGTGAGCGTCCCGCGCATGAGCATGTCCACGGTGACGGGGAAGGGGATGCCCTCGTCGGCAGCCTGGTTCAGCCACCCCGCCACGGTATGGGTCTCGTCGACGCGGTAGCCGAGCACCAGCACCCGGCTGGACACCGCGTCGACCGACACACCCGCGGTCTCCCACAACGCCCTGATACCGACCGGATCGACGGGCCGAGGGACGTTCTCGCGCAACGACAATGCATCCAGAACAAGTTTCGGGGCACCGCCGGCCGAGAGTGCCTTGATGTCCCCGCAGGCAAGTTCGGCCAGCTCGGTGAGCGACATCCCGTCCACCGGCAGCTTTGCGAGGACCTTCGTGGCCACCTCGAGCGCGTCGACGGCGACCCGGCCGCCGAGGGTGCCGTCCTGGTTGAGCAACGATGCGATCCAGTGCTCGATCCATTCTCGGTCGGTGCCGCCGCCGAGAACCTCCCTGGCCCGATCGAGTGCATCGGCGCGCACCTGAGCCTTGTCGGCGGCGATCCGCTTCTTGTCCTGCAACGGGGCCTGCGACGTGAGGGTGTCGATCAGTCCGAGGCCACCGTTGAGCGGATGGCTCAGCCACGCGTCGAACCGCTCGAGGTCGAGTCTGGTGCTGCGCGCCCGAGAATGCAGACTGGAGTTGGACCGAGAGATCGCGCTGCACAGACGCCACAGCTCCGGAGCATCGCTCAGATCGACGGTGATGTTGCCGCCGACCCGAAGCCAGTTGGACTCCAACTTCTTTCGTGCCGCATCGAGCAGCGCACCCAATTCCACGCTGCCGCGCCATTCGCTGTTACCGCTCAAACTCCAGCCCACCTTCGGTTCGGGTCGGCACCCGGCGCGTCAGCGGTGACCCGAGTGCCGCGGCGAGGTCCGTACCGTCGTGCTCGGCGAACAGTTCGCCGTTCTCCCACACCAGAAGTGCTGCGCTGACGGTGTTCTCGGCTGTCGAATGCGCCAGGTCGTAGTGCGCGCAGCCGGGGACGTCCCCGTAGGTGATCCACAGGTCGTATCCGGTCATGAACAGGTCGAGATCGAATTGCACACTCAAGCCGAGCAATTCGCTGCGGCCGTTGTCGTCGACACCGGCGAACGCCTCGTCCAGCGCCAGCAGCCGAGGTGAATGTGGATCGGCGGAGGACAGCATCACGTGCGCGGCGGCGAACAATGGCAGGTGCAGCGACACCGACTGCTCACCGCCCGAGAGCGCACTGTGGCGTGCGACGGTGAGACGATCCTCGTTGCCGTCACCGCTGATGAGCGTGAAGGCGAACACGCGCCAGCGGCGATAGTCCAGCGTCGTGGACAGGATCTCGGGGTAGGACCGTTCCGGATGCGCCGCGCGAGCGATTCTGATCTCCGATGCGAAGTGGGCGCGCATTGCGGCCAGATCGTCCTGGTTCAACGCCGAGGCGTCGCGGTCGAGCAGTTTGGACACCGCCCGGGCCCCGTCGTCGAGGTTGTCCGCGAGCACCCAGTGCACACCGATCGTGTTGCCCGACGACATGCGGCGCTGCTTCATCTCCGCAGACATCTGGGCGATCAGCTCGCGTGCGTCGACGGTGCGCTCGTGAATCTGCTGCGCCAGGCCGGTCAGCAGTGCATCTTCGAGTATTCGGCGCTCCTGCTCGGTCAGCAGCAACTCCTGATCGGCCCTCGCCGCACCGATGCGGTCGGCGAAATCTCCGACCGACGAATAGCCCTGCTCGTCCTGAACTCGTACGACGGTCAAACCGTCCGGCGCATCCCACTGCAAACGGTAGTCCTGACCCGATGCGGCGAGTTGCGAGTCGAACTCCTGCAGCGCACTCGTCAGCGCCGTCCGGGTCGACTTCCGGCTCGAGTCACTGACTTTCACCGACGCCGTCGCTGCGTCGAGTGCCGAATGCAGTGCGTGCACGACCGGCGGTAGTACCGGAACCTCGTCGTCGGGACCGTCGGCCTGCTGAACTCGATACAGAATCTGCTCCACGGTCAACCAGGCAGAATCGCTGGCCGGCCAGGCGTACGCCTCGTGGACACCGAGGATGCCGAGCAGGTCCTTGCGAGCGTAGGGCGCCAGCCGCACGGCGTCACCCAGGGTTTCGGTGACGGCACCGCGCAGGCTTTCCAGCGCGGTGTTGCAGGCACCCTCGGCCTTGCCGATCGCTTCGCCGGCTTCCTTGTCCGCTTTGCGCGCGGCCCGCTGCTCGGCGCGGCATTTCTCGATGCGTTCGCGTGCGTTCTCGAGATCGGTGTCGATCTGTTCGGCGGTGGCACCGAGCTTCTCGCTCAGGAGCTCGAGGCGTTGCACCTGCTGTCGGTAGTTCTCTTCGGCTAGCGCCGCTTCCTCGGCGAGCTCCTCGGCCAGGCCGGTCGCCTCTTCGAGCCGGTTGGTTGCTTCGCGGGCGCGTTCTGCTTCGCGCGTGTGATCGCCACGCTTGCGGATGACCACCGAGCCCTGATGCTCGAAATGCCGAATCGCAGCGGCGAGGGCATCGATGTCGCGACCGATGTGGGGGGTGCGGTGAGCCACGGCGACGGTGCGCAGCTGCTTCTCCTTCGCCGACAGGTCTGCGATCGCTTGGTCGAACTCACGGTCCGCCGCGGCAGCACCCTCCGTGGAGGTGCGTAGCGCTCCAGCGGCAGCGGTGACGGCGCGTTGCGCTCTCACGATGGCCGAGACCCGGGGGAGCTGCTTGGCGGCCGCACCCAGTGCCTGCACCGATTCGCGCGCAGATCGTTCGTCGGCCGTGGCGGTCTCCAGCGCGGCCGTTGCGGTATCGATCGCGGCACCGAGCTCGGCGATGCGTTGCTCACGCCGACGAGCCCGCGCCGTCGCACCGATGTACTCGGCATCGGCCTTGGTGTGGCGACCCTGCTGCACACCCTGCCAGTACCGGCCGTCGACGCCCACCGCGACGGAACTGCCCGAGACTGCGCCCTGGTCCTGTTGCAGTGCAACCGAATTCAGCACGTCGAGTATGCGCGATTCCGATACGGCAGTGCCGGGCTCGGGTTCGAGGACGGACGCCAACGTGGTTCCGGTCGGCCGCGAGGCCTCGGGCAGCGGCGACAGATACTGCTCCGAGTTCGAGTCGACGGGGAAATCCGCGATCGGGTGGATCCAGCCGTCGAACAGATTCGCCGCCTGCAGCGCGGATTCGATTCCGGCGGCGTCGGCAGGGGAGACCGAATCCGCGAACCGAACCAGCTGCCACAGTGGCGCTCCCGACAGATCCGCACGCGAGTCGGTCCGCGCGGCGAACGGCGGCGGCGCGTCATCGTGTTCGGCCCGCACCAGGGACAGTTCGTCGCGTAGCGCGTTCAGCTCGGCCGTGCGGGTCGATACGTCCACGCGGGCCTGTGCCTGCCGGGCACGAAGCGCGTCGATACCGTCCGCGGTCTGTTCGGCCAGCACCGATTCCAGGCTCGGGGTGTCGTCGTCGCCGACGTGTGCCAACGCCGCGTCGAGGGCCTCGAACGCGGCGGAGGTGATGCCCGCAGCGGAGTAGAGCGCCGAATTGTTCGACCACCAGGCTCGTAGTCCCGAAGCGAACTGCGCCTTCTCCAGGTCCACGGCCGCTTCGGCCTCGGTGACCGCGGCCGACGCGGCCTCGAGCATCTCTCTGGCCTTCGACGCGGACTTCTCCGCACGAGTGCGTTCCGTCGACGCTTTCTCGACGGTTCCCAGCGCCTCGCGAACCGCCCGCACGTCGCCGTCGCGTTCCTCGGCGTGGCCACGCAGCGCGGTGCCGATCTGGTCGCTGCGGACTGTTCCGGGCAGTGGTGTCCAGACGATGCCCGCGTCCTCGGCTGCAGTTTGCAGTTCCTCCTCGGCGCGGGTGACCCCGGCAACGGAATCCCGGAGTGCGGAATCGGCCCGAGCCGCTTCGGTGGTGCGCTGTTCCAGTTCTACTCGAGCCTTGCGGGCGCGGTCGGCCTGCTGGGCGGTCGAGATCTCCAGCTTCGCAGCGGATTCGACAAGGTCGTCGAGTTGCTGCTTGCCCTCGTAGGCGCTCGAGCGCTGTAGGGTCTCGCGGTCTGCGACGGCCTGATCCAGTGCGCGTTCGGCCTCGTCGAATCGAGTTTCCGCTGCGGCACGTTCGAGCAGACGGCGGTCCTTCAGAGCGGCAGCGGCGAAGTGTGCGGTGGTCGCATGCGTGACCGCCTCGAGCCGGCGCGAGACCTGCTCGACATCCGAACGGGTCTGCACCCGAAGGTATTTGGAGTACACCGAGACGAAGTTCTTGGCGGCGTGATCGGCCTGCGCCAGTCCTTCGAGCGCCCGGCCAACCTCTTCCATGTCGCTGAAGGAGCGCGCTGCTTCGAGCACCAGCTGCTCGTCCAACGGACGCAGGCCGTCGGTCAACGCCTGCGAGAGCCCCTTCGGATCGAGGTTCTTGGCCAACTGCGGACGGCGAAGTGTCAGAATGAGATTGATCAACTGGTCGTAGCGCTGCGCCCCGAGCCCGAACATGCGTGCGTCGATCGCGGCGCGATAGTCCACCGGGCGATCGGTCAATGCGTCGGTGCCCAGCTGTTCACCGAGTTGCTTCTTCGTCAACGGACGGTCGTCGGAACCCAACAGCGAGAAGTCGACGCCCACTCGGCCGTCGGCCACGAAGTACCAGCGGGTCACCTTGTCGTTGTGGCGGCTCGCCCGCATACCGATTCCGACCGTCACCGATTCGGGATCCTCGCGTGACCCGCGGCCGAACTCCATCCACACATACGAGTGTGCGCTTTCCTGCCCGCGGTAGAGAAGATTGGACTTCATCGTCCGCTCTTCTCCGGCGAACGGATTGAGCCGGCGCGGTTCGATACGACCGTCGAGGACGAACGGGAACAGCACTTCGAGAGCCTTGGTCTTGCCGGAACCGTTGGGCCCACGCAACACCAGACGACCGTCGGCGAAGGAGAACTCCTGATCACGGTAGTCCCACAGGTTGACGATCCCTGCTCGCGTCGGCCGGAAACGTGACGAGTGTGCGGTCATCTACTCAAGCCTCTACTTCGGACGGATCGGTGCTGCTTGACTGGTCGGTACTGGGGGACTGTTCGGTACCGAACAGCGAATCCTGCGGGGTCCGATCGCGCACGCTGACCATCACGTCGCGGTAGCGCGCGATCACCGGCAGCACCAGCACGCCGCCGGACACGCTGTGTATCAATCGAAGTCGATGCAGCATCGCGATCGCTCGGAGCCGCAGGCCGTCGCGATCGGTCTGCCACTGCGCGGCGAACGTACGACCGAACCGTTCGACGAGATCGTCGACCACCGAGACCAACCAACTGTCCTCGATCAGCGGATACTGCTTCTTGCCCACCGCATCGTCTAATGTCCCTGCATCGGAACCGAACCCGAATTCTGCGAGATCACCGAAGACTCCACCGTCGGGAATTGCACCGTCCAACTGCTCGATCAGGGCGTCACCGTCGGGAAGGGGGTAGGTCGCCAGCGCGGGTGCATCCGGATCGATCACCCGGTCCGAGATCTCGCCCGCGATCAGCAATGCGACCTGGGCAATGGTTCCGGTGCTGGGGAATCGGTAGTCCGAGAGTCGTCCCGAGGTGTCGATGAGGGCCACTCCCTCGGCGCGACGCTCGGCGACGAGGCCGGTCAGCAACTCGACGTCGGCAACGGTGCGCGACGCGGCGAGGGCCGTGCGGCCGTCCGGGTCGACATCGTCGAAATAGACCACCGGTTGCTCCACCAACGCACGGCGTACCGCACGCAGCGTTTCCTTCGGATCTGCCTCACGCCCGGAATCGGTCTGTCCCGCATCGGATTCCTCGGGGTCGATCGCGGCGTCCGAGCCGGCCAGCAAACCGCGAATCGATCGCAGATGCTGCACGGCGCGGGGCGGCCTGAACATGGCAACGACGACGGGACGGTCGATGTCGTAGAGCGCCTCGCCCGCGGACGGGTTGTTCGCCCAGCCGCTCGCGTCACCGTCGGCCAACGCGATGGCCCCGCGTGTCGCGAGCCACCCGATCGCGTCGACGAACGCGTCTCGGTCGCTTGCCCGGTCGGTTGTCAGCTCGACACCGTCGACCTGACTCGCCTCTGCTGCAACATGATCGGCGAGTTCGGACAGGGTGATCTGGTTGCCCGCCCGGCCGAGTGCCGCCAGCGCCAACGCCAGGTACGCGTACCTGCGGCGGTCGAAGATTCGGTCGGTGGGCGTTCGCGCGGGTTGACTGTCGTCGAGTGCGTCGATCACCGGGAACAGGCGAGCCGTGGTCTCGGTGACCTCGAGGCGATACCCGAACAGCTCGAGCAGATCCTCGCGCAACTCGGTGGCCCATCTGCGCAGCAGTGGCAGCGCGATCCGATCGGGGTACGTCGTGGTCACCAGGTGATTCGACAGCGCAACCCGGGCGGCCCGCTGGTAGGAATCCAGTGCGAGGGTGGAGATCTCGCGAGCTCTCATCGGCGTGCCACCTCGCTGACCTCGAGCGCGAGGCGGTCCAGATGCAGCCGGCCTCTGCTGGTCCGCACGATCGTCGAACGGTCGCTGTCGCTGAGCGTCAGGCGTACGCCGCTGTCCGATCCGGACGAGTCGGTGGTGCGTCCGCTCACGCGTACCCGGGCGGTCAACGCAGCATTCAACAGACTCAACAGCACCTCGGTTTCCTGCTCGTCGAGAATCCGGTCGTGGATTCCGGCGGAGGCAAGCGACTGCGCTGCGGCACTGCGTGATCGCTGCGACTCGAGTTGCTGCTCGCGAAGCCGTCTGATGCCGCCGTCGTTGCGCTGTACCCGTCCCGGAACACCGGGGGTCGGGGTGCGTCCGGTCTCGGCCAGGGTGCGCGAGATCTCGACCGGAGGTGCCTCCCACCACGATCGGGATGTCGGGATGATGTCTGCGTCGGGATGCACCATCGACAGATGCCGCGGTCTGCCGAGGCCGAACACGGCATGGAACAGAGCGTGCGCGCTGTCTTCGGTCGGTGCGGCAGCGAACCAACCGGCCAGGTGGCGCAATTGGCTCTCGCGACTGACGCCGCCCTTGCGGGTCTCGGTGACCCGGCGCAGCAGCGACAGCACGGCGGCGATCGCGCTCATCGTGCCCTCGCGGAGTCGCTCGGACTCGCTGAGTTCGGACTCGGCCGAGACGAACCAGTGCGAGAGGCCGGCCCAGCGATCGGTCCAGTCGGCGCGGCGTTCGGCGACGGTGAGAAAGACTCGTTCGTCGCTGATCGCGGCTCGCTCGACGAGTTCCTCGATTCCGGTGCTCTCGACGAGTGCTATCGCCTCGGCGAGCTTCGGTGCGTAGCGGGTCAGATCGGAGCTGAATTCACGCATGTGCGTCAGCAGGGCGTCCTTGTGGACCAGGAACGACTCCGGCGTGATCTCGGTGGTGCGCACGAGGTCACCGAGCACCAGGTAGAAGTGGGCGGCGCGGGTCGCCATCTCCGACAACGTCGAATCGAGTCGACTGAGCTTGCGGTAGATGCGATCGCCGTCGGCCTGACGGTTCGCCTCGGCCAACTCGTGCATGTCGGCCAGTAGCTCGGGCAGCACCAGCCGCGACAGCGCGGCGTCGTCCAGGCGGGCCCCGAGCACGTCCTCGACCGCTCGGTAGGCCTTGTAGCCGGCTTGGCCGAACTGGTAGACGAAGTGACGGTTGCGGTACTCGGCGAGGGTGGCGGCGCGGGTGCCGTCGTAGCTGCGTTCGAGCAGGCCCCAGGCGTGGAGCTGATCGAGCAGAGGCGCGATGTCGAGGGTGCTCAGTGCTTCGTGGCGCCCGGAGCTGCGTGCGATGAGGTCGGCGACGTCTCCGGAGTGCAGCAGGACGACGTAGTTGGCTCGTGCAGTGTCGAATGCCCGGAGAACAGCCAGGTACTCGGAGCGCTTCTCGGCAACGGCGAACGAGAAGAGACCGAGGCGATCTTCCTCCACGAACGCATTCACGACACCCTGCCGTGCGTCCTCGCCTGATTCGCTCACTGGAACAGGGTAGGGGGTCAGGCTCTCGGTCGTTCAACCGTGCCGGTTACAGCTCCACGGTGACTTTTCCGTCCACCACTGCGGCGGGGTAGGTGCGCACCGAGTCGATGCCGCTGGGGCAGGTGCCGTCGTCGAGCGAGAAGGTGTACTGGTGCAGCGGACACACGACGATGGATCCGTCGATCTGACCGTCTGCCAGCGGTCCGCCCTTGTGCGGGCACACGGCATCCATCGCCCGGACCGAGCCGTCGCGGAGCAGGAACACCGCCACCTGTTTGCCGTCCACCACGTAGGCCCGCCCCTCGCCGGGCGTCAGGTCCTCCACGGCCCCGACAGGCACGCTCATCGGACCGGCACCTGTGGCAGCGGAAGCAGGGGCAGCGATGGGGTGAACTGGGCAGGTGACTTCGGTGCGGCGCGGTCCTGCCACGGGTCGATGTACCCGTCCACCGATGCCTGCATTCGTTCGTCGAGTCCGGCGACGATGCCGTCGCGGTCGTCGATCAGCACGCTCTGCAGTTCTTCGAGACCGACACGCGGAACCCACGCGTACGTTCGCTCGAGCCACTGGGCGTTCTCACGGTAATGCTGAATGAACCTGCCTGCCACGGTCAGAACCTCCTCGGCCCCCGTCACGGTGGCCAGTAGATCGCCCTTGCGGATGTGTGCACCGGCCGCACCCCCGACGTAGATCTCCCATTTGTCCTCACCCACCGAGACGACGCCGAAGTCCTTGCACAGTGCCTCCGAGCAGTTGCGCGGGCAGCCCGCGACCGCGAGCTTTAACTTCGCCGGAGTCTCCAAGCCCTGGAACCGTTCTTCGAGGGCGATGCCCAGTGCTGTCGAGTCGCCGAGGCCGAAGCGACAGAAGTCGCTGCCGACGCAGGTCTTCACCGTGCGCATGCTCTTGCCGTACGCGAACCCGGAGGGCATGTCCAGATCGCCCCACACCTTCGGCAGGTCTTCCTTCTTGATGCCGAGGAGGTCGATACGCTGACCGCCGGTGACCTTGACCAGCGGAACGTGGTACTTGTCCGCGACGTCGGCGATCTTGCGCAACTGATCCGGGGTGGTGACGCCACCCTTCATCTGGGGCACCACCGAGAATGTGCCGTCCCGCTGGATGTTGGCGTGGACTCGGTCGTTGATGAACAGCGCGCCCCGCTCGTCCACCCAGTCCGGGCCCCACACCGTCCGCAGCAACGACGCCAACGGCATCTTGGCCGCGGCATCCTCCGCTCCACCGGTCGCCAACGCGGCGAAGACCGCAGACACCGCCCGGAGATCCTGCGCGCGAATCGCGTCGATCAGCTCCGGCTTGGTCATCGGGATACACGGCACGTACCAGTCTGCGGTCGGGTCGGCCTCGACGGCACCGCCTGCTGCGCACGCGATGATGTCTTTCACCAGTCCCTTGCACGATCCGCACCCCTTGCCCGCCCGGGTCTTCGCGGTCACGTCGCCGAGGTTCTTCGCGCCTGCGTGTACGCAGGCCACGATGGCTCCCTTGGTGACGCCGTTGCAGTTGCACACCTGGACGTCGTCGGCCAGCTCGGCGGCTCCTGTTGCCGCAGAGGGGGTTCCCATGTCGAAGAGCATGCTGATGCGCTCGTCGGGCAACGGCACTTTCTCGTCGAACGCCTGGGTGAGGAAGTTGGCCTTGGAGATGTCGCCCAGCAGGGTGGCACCGACGAGTTTGTTGTTCCGCACGATCACCGACTTGTACGTACCGCTGCGCGGCTCGTAGAACTGGACGAACTCGTCGTCGTCGCGTTCGGGGGCGGTGATCCCCATCGAGGCCACGTCGACACCGGCGACCTTGAGCTTGGTGGTCAGACGCGAACCGTGGTACGCCGCAGTGGGATCGGCTCCGGTGAGCACGTCTGCCAACACGACGGCCTGCTCCCACAGCGGAGCGACGAGGCCGTAGACCTCGCCGCGGTGTTGGCAGCATTCACCGACGGCATAGATGGAACCCTCGTCCTCGCAACGTAATTGGTCGTCGACGACGATTCCGCGTTCGATCACCAGTCCGCCGGCGCGAGCGAAATCGACGCTGGGACGAATGCCCGCGGTGACCACCACCATGTCAGCGGCGAGCGAGGTGCCGTCGTTGAACCCCACGCCGGTGACGACGCCGTCCTCGGAGCGCAACACCGAGGTGGTTCGCTTGGAGGTGTGCACGCCGACGCCGAGTGACTCGATCTTGTTCCGCAGTACGCGGCCGCCACGCTCGTCGAGCTGCTGATTCATCAGGTGACCGGGGGAGTGCACCACGTTCACTTCCAGGCCCTGCGTGCGCAAGCCGTATGCGGCTTCGAGTCCGAGCAGACCGCCGCCGATGACGACGGCGCAGACGTCGTCGCGCGACTGCGCCATCTGCAGCATGCCGTTGGTGTCGGCGATGGTGCGGAAGCCGAACACGCCGCGCGCCAGCCTGCCGTCGGACTCGCGGAGACCGTCCATGTTGGGGAAGAACGTGTTGCTGCCGGTGGCGATGATCAGCACGTCGTAGTCGACGGACCGACCGCTCTCGCAGACGACGGTCTTGGAGAACCGGTCGAGTGAGATCGCGCGGTCTCCGGCGTGCAGCGTGACGCCGTTCTCGCTGTACCAGCTCATCGGGTTGAGGATCAGGTCCTCGTCGTCGACGGTGGCCTCGCCGGACAACACGTGCGAGAGCATGATTCGGTTGTAGTTGCCGTACGGCTCGTCGCCGATCATGGTGATCTCGACCGACGAACTGCCGCCGCGCTTGATGATCTCCTCGACCGCCCTGGCACCGGCCATCCCGTTGCCGACCACCAGCAGCCGCTGCTTGCCCGCGGTCATCAGATCAGCACCAGACCGAAATCGACGACGACCTCTCCGCTGGTTCCGGCAGGGGCGGCGACGACCAATTCGAGCACCGTGTCCGGATCGACGTCCTCGACCACCCGCAGCGGAATGTTCACCCCGCTCTTGGCACCCATCGGGAACATGCGCATCGGGCTGCCGTCGCGCAGCAAGGTGACGACCACCAGCTCGTCGCTCGAATTCCCGCCGCGAAAGTACAGTGGCTGAGCCGTCGTACCCTCGGGGACAACGAAGCTGAGGCTGGGATCGATCAGCTCGGGCTTGTCCAGACCGTGTCCGGTGAACGAGAAGACGCCTTGCAGGAATCGCGGTGTGCTGGCCATACCCACGAGGTTGCGGGGTCGGGGTGACGTCACCGCTGCGGTGACGTTACGTCGGGATCAGAAAGACCTCACCGGCCCGCGGCTCTTCCTGTGCGGTCGGTCAGAGCCCGAAGTTGCCCGGACCGCGTCGCCTCAGGTACTTCTCGAATTCGGCCGCGATGGCGTCGCCGTCGATCTTGGCGATCGCATCGGACATGTCCACCTCGGCGTCGCCGCGTTCCTCGAGGCTGCGAACGTATTCGCTGATCTCCTCGTCTTCCTTCGTCATCTCGGTCACCGCCTCTTCCCATTCCTCGGCCTGGGTGGGCAGTTCGCCGAGCGGTACCTCGATGTCGAGCACGTCCTCGACCCGCTGCAGCAGCGCCACGGTGGCCTTGGGGTTGGGCGGCTGGGAGACGTAGTGCGGGACCGCAGCCCAGAAGGAGACCGCAGGCACCCCGGCCTTGACGCACTCGTCCTGCAGCACACCGGTGATCCCGGTCGGTCCCTCGTAGCGAGTCTGTTCCAGGTTGAACTGTTCGGCCGATTCGGTGCTGTAGGCGGTGCCGGTCACCGGAACGGGTCTGGTGTGGGGAGTGTCCGCCAGCAGTGCGCCCAGGATCACCACGGTCTCGACGCCGAGCTGTTCGACGAATTCGAGGAGGTCGTCGCAGAAACTGCGCCAGCGCATGTTCGGCTCGATGCCGCGTAGCAGCACCACATCGCGCGAGCTGCCGGGAGGCGAACACACCGACAGCCGAGTCGACGGCCACTCGATCTCGCGCGTGACACCGTCCACCTGCCGGACTGTCGGGCGGTTGACCTGGTAGTCGTAGTAGTCCTCCGAGTCCAGTTCGGCCAGCGGACTGGCGTCCCAGATCAGCTCCAGATGCTCGATCGCGCCGCTGGCTGCATCTCCCGCGTCGTTCCAGCCCTCGAAGGCAGCGACCAGGATCGGGGAGCGCAACTCGGGAATGACGTCGTCGAGATCGTCGAGGTCGTCGAGGTCTGTGGCATTGGCCACAGCATCGTGGACGGCCTCGATCAATGCAGCATCCAGAGGCACATCCGATCCGGCACCTGAAATGTCCGTATTTTCGTTTCCGTCGTCGATCGGGGACTGGCCATCGAGGTTTCGGGGACTCACCACGACAGCCTACGACCCGACGTAACTTCGGTGCCCACTACTCTGTAGTGATGCCCGCTCAACACAAGCCCAGTCTGCTCGATGCGATTTCACGTCGTGTTGTCATCGGCGACGGAGCGATGGGCACGATGCTCCAGGACGCCGACCTCACTCTCGACGACTTTCTCGGTCTGGAGGGATGCAACGAAATCCTGAATGCCACCAGGCCGGACGTGCTGCGTGAGATTCACCGCGAGTACTTCGCGGCCGGTGCGGACGCCGTCGAGACCAACACCTTCGGCTGCAATCTGCCCAACCTGGCCGATTACGACATCGAGGACCGCATCCGCGAGTTGGCCGAGAAAGGCACCCGGCTCGCGCGTGAGACCGCCGACGAGATGGGCCCGGGCCGCGACGGGATGGGCCGCTTCGTGTTGGGTTCCATGGGCCCCGGTACCAAGCTCCCCACGCTCGGCCACGCTCCCTTCGCCCGACTGCGCGACGCGTACACCGAAGCCGCCCTCGGCATGATCGACGGCGGTGCCGACGCCATCCTGGTCGAGACCTGCCAGGACTTGCTACAGGTCAAGGCCGCGATCATCGGCAGCCAACACGCGATGGACAAGCTGGGCGTCCGCATCCCGATCATCACCCACGTCACCGTCGAGACGACGGGCGCGATGCTCGTCGGCAGCGAGATCGGTGCCGCACTGACGGCACTCGAACCCCTCGGTATCGACATGATCGGGCTCAACTGTGCGACCGGCCCGGCCGAGATGAGCGAGCACCTGCGCCATCTGTCCAAGCATTCGCGTCTTCCGGTGTCGGTGATGCCCAATGCCGGCCTGCCCACCCTGGGCGCGAAAGGGGCCGAGTACCCACTGACCGCTCCCGAATTGGCCGAGGCCCTGAGCGGTTTCGTCAGCGAGTACGGGTTGGCTCTGGTGGGCGGTTGCTGTGGCACCACGCCCGAGCACATCCGCCAGGTTGCCGACATGGTGCACGGGGCAACGAAACTCGAACGGCAGCCCGCGCCCGAGCCGGGCGTCTCCTCGCTCTACACCGCCGTTCCGTTCGAGCAGGATGCCAGCATCCTGATGATCGGTGAGCGCACCAACTCCAACGGGTCCAAAGCATTTCGCGACGCGATGCTCGCCGAGGATTACGAGAAGTGCCTCGACATCGCCAAGGACCAGACCCGCGACGGCGCGCACATGCTCGACCTCAACGTCGACTACGTCGGCCGCGACGGCGCCGCGGACATGGCCGCGCTGGCCAGCCGACTGGCGACGGCGTCGACCCTGCCGATCATGCTCGACTCCACCGAACCTGCCGTTCTCGAAGCAGGTTTGGAGCACCTCGGTGGCCGCAGCGCGGTCAACTCGGTCAACTACGAGGACGGCGACGGACCCGACTCGCGATTCCAGAAGATCATGCGTCTGGTCAAGGAGCACGGCGCCGCCGTCGTTGCGTTGACCATCGACGAAGAGGGACAGGCGCGGACGGCCGAGTGGAAGGTGCGCGTCGCAGACCGGTTGATCACCGACATCACCGAGAACTGGGGCCTGCGCCACGAGGACATCATCGTCGACACCCTCACCTTCCCGATCTCCACGGGCCAGGAAGAGGTGCGACGCGACGGCATCGAGACCATCGAGGCGATCCGGCAGCTCAAGGAGAAGTACCCGAAGGTGCACACCACCCTCGGGCTGTCGAACATCTCGTTCGGCCTCAATCCCGCTGCACGCCAGGTGCTGAACTCGGTGTTCCTGCACGAGTGCACACAGGCCGGCCTCGACACCGCCATCGTGCACGCGTCGAAGATCCTGCCGATGAACAAGATTCCCGACGAGCAGCGCGAGACGGCCCTCGATCTGGTGTACGACCGCCGCAGCGAGGGCTACGACCCGCTGCAGAAGCTCATGCAGCTCTTCGAGGGGGTCTCCGCGGCGTCGGCGCGTGAATCTCGCGCCGAGGAACTCGGCCGTTTGCCGCTGTTCGAGCGCCTCGAACGACGCATCGTCGACGGCGAACGCAACGGCCTCGACGTCGATCTCGACGCCGCGATGGCCGAGAAGCCGCCGCTGGAAATCATCAACGAGACGTTGCTCTCGGGGATGAAGACCGTGGGCGAGCTGTTCGGCTCCGGTCAGATGCAGCTGCCGTTCGTGCTCGCCTCCGCCGAGGTGATGAAGGCTGCTGTGGCGTATCTCGAACCGCACATGGAAGCGACCGACGACGACGGCAAGGGTCGCATCGTGCTCGGTACCGTCAAGGGCGATGTGCACGACATCGGTAAGAACCTCGTCGACATCATCCTGAGCAACAACGGGTACGAGGTGGTCAATCTCGGTATCAAGCAACCGATTTCGACCATTCTGGAAGCCGCGATCGACAAGCGCGCCGACGTGATCGGCATGTCCGGGCTACTGGTCAAGTCCACCGTTGTCATGAAGGACAACCTCATCGAACTCAACTCGAAGGGTGTCGCCGAGCAATTCCCGGTTCTGTTGGGCGGAGCGGCGCTGACCCGGTCGTATGTCGAGAACGACTTGCAGGACGTCTACGAGGGCGACGTGCACTATGCGCGTGATGCATTCGAGGGCCTTCGCCTGATGGACACCATCATGACCACCAAGCGTGGTGGCGGACCGGCCCCGGACAGCCCCGAGGCACTCGCTGCGAAGGCCAAGACGGCCGAGCGCAAGGAACGCCACGAGCGGTCCAAGCGCATCGCCGAGAAGCGCAAGGCCGCCGAAGCGCCGGTGGTCGTGCCCGAACGTTCCGATGTTGCTGCCGACATCGACATCCCGGTGCCGCCGTTCTGGGGCACGCGCATCGTCAAGGGCGTGTCACTGTCGGAGTACTCGGGGCTGCTCGACGAGCGGGCCCTGTTCCTGGGGCAATGGGGTCTGCGCGGTGCCCGCAAGGGCGAAGGTGCCACGTACGAGGACCTGGTGGAATCGGAAGGCAAACCGCGCCTGCGGTATTGGCTCGATCGACTGAGCACCGACGGCATCCTCGCACACGCGGCATTGGTGTACGGGTACTTCCCGGCGGTCTCGGAGGGCGACGACGTCGTCGTGCTCACCGAACCCGAACCCGATGCGCCCGAACGTTTTCGGTTCACTTTCCCACGGCAGCACCGCGACCGCTTCCTCTGCATATCGGACTTCGTTCGGTCGCGTTCGGCTGCACGGGAATCGGGCAAGGTCGATGTTCTGCCGATGAACCTGGTGACGATGGGCCAGCCCATCGCGGACTTCGCCAACGAGCTGTTCGCCGCCGACTCGTACCGTGACTACCTCGAGGTCCACGGAATCGGCGTTCAGCTCACCGAAGCCCTGGCCGAGTACTGGCACCGCCGGGTACGCGAGGAACTGAAGCTCTCCGACGGCAATTCCGTCGCCTCGGAGGATCCCACCGAGGCCGAGGGCTTCTTCAAACTCGAATATCGCGGTGCGCGTTACTCGTTCGGCTACGGCGCATGCCCCGATCTCGAGGACCGCATCAAGCTCGCCGCACTTCTGGAACCCGAGCGAATCGGCGTGAAGCTCTCCGAGGAACTGCAGCTACACCCCGAACAGTCGACCGATGCGTTCGTACTTCATCACCCGGAGGCCAAGTACTTCAATGTCTAGAACCCACCTGCAGGGTGTCCTGTGGGACATGGACGGCACACTGCTCGACTCGGAGAAGATCTGGGACGTCGCCATCGGTGAGTACTCCCGCTCACTGGGAACGGAACTCAGCGCGGAGGTGCGTGAAAGCACCCTCGGCAACTCGATGTGGGATGCACTGCGGAAGGTCTTGGCGAATGCCGGGGTCGAGGTCACCGACGAGCGCCTGGTCGAGGGCCGCGAGTGGCTGACCACGCGAGTCGGAGACCTGTTCGCCGAGGGGATCCCGTGGCGACCCGGTGCCAAGGATGCTCTTGCGCTCGTGCGCGAGATGGGTCTGTCGACCGGGTTGGTCACCAACACCGAGCGGGGTCTGGTCGAGCGGGCTCTGGACACCCTGGGGCGCGAGTACTTCGACATCACGGTCACCGGCGACGAGGTCGAGGCAGGCAAACCGCACCCGGCCCCGTACCTGCGCGGTGCAGCGTTGCTCGGACTCGACGCAGCCTCGTGCCTTGCGGTCGAGGACTCGCCCACCGGTTCGCTGTCGGCGCACACCGCCGGTTGTCCGGTGCTGGTGGTTCCGTCCGAAATCGCGGTGCCGGCCGCACCGGGGTACACCATCCGCGATGGTCTCGTCGGATTGACCGCCGACGAGGTGCGGCGAGCCTGGGCATCCTGATCTCGACCGATTCGTACCCCCGAGCGACGACGTGAAAGAATATCCATCCGTGAAGACTTTCGATTCGCTGTTCGCCGAGCTCACCGACCGCTCGAAGACCCGCCCCGAGGGTTCGGGCACCGTAGCAGCGTTGGACGCGGGAGTTCATTTCCAGGGCAAGAAGGTCCTCGAAGAAGCCGGTGAAGTGTGGATCGCCGCCGAGCACGAGAGCGACGAGGCACTCGCCGAGGAGATCTCGCAGCTGCTCTACTGGGTCCAGGTGATGATGGTGGGTAGAGGCCTCGAACTCGAGGACGTCTACAAACATCTGTGAGTTCGATCCGCATGTCGCTCACGAACTCGTCGAACAAGGAAAACTCCATGCTGCGCGTAGCCGTACCCAACAAGGGCGCTCTCTCCGAGTCCGCCGCCGAAATTCTCAGTGAAGCCGGCTACCGACGCCGAAGCGATTCCAAGGACCTGACGGTTCTCGATCCGGCGAACGGCGTCGAATTCTTCTTTCTGCGCCCCAAGGACATCGCGATCTACGTCGGATCCGGGCAGCTGGATCTGGGCATCACCGGACGCGACCTGGCTCTCGATTCGGGTGCTGCTGTCGAAGAGCGACTGGCACTCGGATTCGGCCGATCGACCTTCCGCTACGCCGCACCCGCGGGCAAGGAGTGGGCACCCGAGGATCTGGGCGGATTGCGCATCGCGACGTCCTATCCCAACCTGGTGCGCAAGGATCTGGCCGCCAGAGGACTCGAAGCAACGGTCATCCGCCTCGACGGTGCAGTGGAGATCTCCATCCAGCTCGGGGTCGCCGACGCGATCGCCGACGTCGTGGAGTCGGGTCGCTCGCTGCGTCAGAACAACCTCGTGGCATTCGGCGAATCTCTCTGCGATTCCGAGGGCGTCTTGATCGAACGAGCAGGCACCCCGGGCACCGACTCCGCACGCAAGCAACTCATCGCCCGCGTACAGGGCGTCGTCTTCGCGCAGCAGTACCTGATGCTCGATTACGACTGCCCCAAGTCGATCCTCGACGAGGCCGTCAAGATCACTCCTGGAATCGAATCGCCCACCCTGGCGCCGATGGTCGACGACAACTGGGTTGCCGTGCGCGCCATGGTCTCTCGTAAGGTCCACAACAACGTCATGGACCAGCTCGCCGAGCTCGGTGCCAAGGCGATCCTCGCCTCCGACATCAGGTCCTGCCGCGCGTTCTGAATCCGAATTCACGTCGTCACAGCGCTGACGTCTCGATCGGACGAGACGTCAGCTGCGACGTCGAACCAACACCGTCTGAGCGATGCGACCGACAGGTCCTCGTTCGTCGCTGAGGGTGCCCGCGCACATTGCGATTCCGTCCGGCCCGGTGGAGGTCTCGGCGGACACCCCGATCCAATCTCCCTGCGGCACGCGGAACACGTGCACGGTCAGATCGGTGTTCAGGAACGTCCATTCGTCGATCGGGAGCTTGGCTCCGATTCCGTTGGCGATGTCGGCGATCGAGAACAGTCTCTCCAACGGAGTCATCGATTCACCCTGCACCAGAACGGGTCTGGGCCTTGCCCACACCTGGCCCGGCCCCGGCTCGCCGAGTCCGGTGAGAGTCCTGAACTCGACGGCGTCGAGATAACCCGACGACCAGGTGCCACCGAAGGTGTACTCGACACCGTCGCTCACCGGTCGCATCACCGGATCCCCGGAGTGTGCAACGTCGTCGGTCGGCGTGGTGCGCATACGCCATGCGCTGCCGCGGGCCACCGCCCGCGCAGTTCCCGACGTGCCGTCCGCCCAGAGTTCCGCGACGACGAGCTCGATATTGGCACCGGGACGCTCCGTCCATGACCGGATCTCGATGTCCCCGACCGGAACCGGTCCGAGGATGTCGACGGCCACGCGACTGATACGGGTGTCCTCCCTGGCGTCCACTCGCTCGAGCGCCCGGACCAACAGGGCCGACGGCGGAGCGCCGTGTTGCATCGTCGGTGCCCACAGGCTGACGGTGTGCTCGGTAGCGGTGACCCGCTCGTGGCCTTCGCTGCCGACACCGGCGGGAACGAAGAAGGCGTTCGGAACCGTCACAGCTCGGCGCCCGCCGATTCGGCAGCGGCCGTGGGCCAACCCGGATACGCCGGGGGAGTACCACCGAATTCCGGACACAGCGCCTGGTGGTCGCACCACTTGCACAACGCGCCCCGTTTGGCGCGGAAATCGCCGGTCTCGCCCGCAGCCAGAATCGCTTTCCAGATGGCCGAGAGCATGCGCTCGAACCTCCGCAACTCGCCCTCGTCAGGGGTGTAGGTCAGCTCCTGCTTGTCGGAGAGGTACATCAACTTCAGTTGTGCCGGAACGACTCCGCGCATCCGCATGATCATCAACGCGTAGAACTTCATCTGGAACAGCGCCTTGGACTCGGTGAACTCTCGCGGTGCCCGGCCGGTCTTGTAATCGACGACGCGGATCATCCCGTTCGGTGCCACGTCGATCCGATCGATGAATCCGCGCAGCGGCGTACCGTCGTCCAGCACTACCTCCACGCGCTGTTCGCAGGACTCGGGCTCGAATCGAGTGGGGTCTTCGAGCTCGTAGTACCCGGCGACCAGCGCGCGAGCCCGGTCGAGAAACGCCGGTCTTTCGTCCGCCGGAACCAGACTCTCGATGTCGGGTGACCGAGCGACCACTCGCTCCCACGCAGGATCGACGAGTTCTCGCGCAGTGGCCGGAACACGATCCTGTGCGGGCAACGCGTACAGGGCCTCCAATGCGGCATGCACCACAGTTCCCTTCACCTGAGCTTCGGTGGAGACCTCGGGAATCCGGTCGACGGCACGCAGGCGATAGAGGAGTGGGCACTGCTTGAAATCACCTGCGCGCGAAGGCGACAACGCCGGTGTACTGCGGGAGCCGGACGTCGCCGGCGACGTCTGCTCGCTGTCGCCGAGATCGAGTAGAGGCAAGTCGACGGGCGTCGACGCGGAAATACTCACGACTGCGACCCTATGCCGTTGGTCCGACATCTTCGGTCAAGGCCGTAGTCTGGCACGTCGAGTCGTCCCAGGTGCCGGACCGCAACAGGTCGGGCACCGAACAGAGCTACGAAAGCAGGTTCCGCTGTGCCGTCCGGTGATGCTGTGTCCTTCGGTGATTCCGCGTCCGCGTCGACCGACGGGCCCGAGGTCGACGCGATCGTCGATGCCCCGGTCATCGGTGCGGACGAAGTGGTCACCGCAACTGTCGACGAAATCGAACTCGACGAAGCTCTCGCGACCGATGACGACGTGCCGGTCGAGTCGGTACCGACCGGACCCGCCCGCAGCGGACCGTTCCGCGTCGGAGATCGAGTCCAGCTCACCGACGGGAAGGGCCGCCACTACACGGTGGTGCTCGAGGCGGGCAAGGAGTTCCACACCCACCGGGGCGGAATCACGCACGACAAACTGCTCGGTGCCGACGAGGGCAGCGTCGTCACCTCCGTCAACGGCACCCCCTACCTCGCGCTTCGGCCGCTGCTGACCGACTACGTGCTGTCGATGCCGCGCGGCGCGCAGGTCATCTACCCCAAGGACGCAGCCCAGATCGTGCACGAGGGCGACATGTTCCCCGGTGCGCGTGTACTCGAGGCCGGTGCCGGATCGGGCGCTCTGACGTGCTCGCTGCTGCGTGCCGTCGGTACCGCAGGGACGGTCATCTCCTACGAGATTCGCCAGGACCACGCCGACTACGCGATCAAGAACGTCGAGACGTTCTTCGGCGAGCGGCCGGCCAACTGGCACCTGACGGTGGCCGACGTGGACCGGTTCGGTGTCGATCGTCCCGGTGAGCAGGTCGATCGGGTCGTCCTCGACATGCTCGCGCCCTGGGACGCACTGCCTGCCGTATCGAAGGCTCTCGTTCCCGGCGGCGTGCTGCTGGTCTACGTCGCAACGGTGACACAGTTGTCGAAGGTCGTCGAAGCCCTTCGCGCGCAGGAGTGCTGGACCGAACCTCGTTCCTGGGAGTCGATGGTGCGCGGGTGGCACGTCGTCGGACTGGCCGTTCGCCCCGAGCATCGGATGCAGGGACACACGGCATTTCTCGTCAGTGTCCGACGCCTCGCCGAGGGCACCGTCACGCCGAAGCCGCAGCGTCGGTCCGGCAAGGGCTGACGATCCCAGCGGCGTCGCCGAGGATTCCCGGCCTCTAGGCGCAGGGTGCCTGCCCCATGGCGAGAATCTGGCACGTACTGGCATCGGAGAGCTTCCAGTCGCCGTCGATCAGCACCCAGGTCTGCGGGGACGGTGCTGCCGTTCCCCGCGGAGTGGCGATCGCGACGTCGGCGGTGGACGTCTCGCCCTCGACCGTCGGTTCGGCAACCTCGAACGTGATGGCGCCGTAGTTCGCCAGAGCCGCGGTCATCGCTTCGAGGTTGGTCAGGCGTGCCTGCCCGTTCTCGACCGAAGCCGCCTTCGTCGCCGCGTCGACATCCGGTGCCACCAGTTGCAGCAGAGATGCTTCGAGCTCAGCCGAGGTAGGTGCTGCGACAGTGGGTGCATCGGTTGCGGGATCGCTGATTTCGGCGGCCGCCGTCGAATTGTGATCGGTGTGATCGGAATCGTCGGCCGAACTGCAGCCGGCCACCGAAATCATCGCTGCCGCGAGCGCGACACCTGCCGAGAAAATGCGCATCTTCACTGGTGAAGCCCCTGATTCCATGGTCGGTCCGCTGCTTGGTCAGGTGAGGCTAACATGAACTCGACCGACGCTCGGGTGCGGTCGAGACACACTGCTTCTCCGTCCCGATCGTGGTGTCGGTCCGCACATTCGGGCCGGTGCCGGTAGCGTTGATAGATCGTCACTGGGAGGAGTCGCTCATGAGCTCAACAGACAATCCGGATGTGGCCGCGGCCAGAGCCGAACTGGACGCCGTGCGAGCCGAAGCTGCTTCACTGCGCCGTCAACTGGGGGAGTCCCCCGAACAGGTACGCGAACTCGAAGGACGCGTCGATTCTCTGTCGCTGCGCAACGCGAAGCTGATGGACACCCTGAAAGAGGCCAGGCAACAGCTCATCGCACTTCGCGAGGAAGTGGACCGCCTCGGCCAACCGCCGAGCGGCTACGGCGTTCTGCTGAGCGTCTTCGACGACGGCACGGTGGACGTGTTCACCTCCGGACGCAAGATGAGGCTGACGTGTTCACCCAACATCGAGGCGGACTCACTGGCACCGGGTCAGACGGTGCGCCTGAACGAAGCGCTGACCATCGTCGAGGCCTGCACCTTCGACCAGGTCGGCGAAATCAGCACTCTGCGTGAGCTTCTGGGCGACGGATCCCGAGCACTCGTCGTCGGTCACGCCGACGAGGAGCGAGTGGTGTGGCTGGCCAAGCCGTTGATCGACATGGTCAACGACGAGGGCCCCATCGACCCGGACGAACCGTCCCGCAAACTCCGTCCCGGCGACTCCCTGCTCGTCGACACCAAGGCCGGCTACGCCTTCGAGCGTGTCCCCAAGGCCGAGGTCGAGGACCTGGTCCTCGAAGAGGTGCCGGACGTCGGATACGAGGACATCGGTGGTCTCGGTCGGCAGATCGAGCAGATTCGCGACGCCGTCGAACTCCCGTTCCTGCACAAGGATCTGTTTCGCGAGTACTCCCTGCGTCCGCCCAAGGGCGTGCTGCTCTACGGCCCTCCCGGCTGCGGAAAGACGTTGATCGCCAAGGCGGTTGCCAACTCGTTGGCCAAGAAGATCGCCGAGGCCCGCGGCCAGGACGCCAAGGAAGCGAAGTCGTTCTTCCTCAACATCAAGGGCCCCGAGCTGCTCAACAAGTTCGTCGGCGAGACCGAGCGTCACATCCGCATGATCTTCCAGCGTGCACGGGAGAAGGCGTCCGAGGGCACCCCGGTCATCGTGTTCTTCGACGAGATGGACTCGATCTTCCGCACCCGTGGTTCGGGCGTCTCGTCCGACGTCGAGACGACGGTGGTCCCGCAGCTGCTCGCCGAGATCGACGGCGTGGAGGGCTTGGAGAACGTCATCGTGATCGGTGCCTCCAACCGTGAGGACATGATCGACCCCGCGATCCTGCGGCCCGGTCGCCTGGACGTGAAGATCAAGATCGAGCGGCCCGACGCCGAATCGGCACAGGACATCTTCTCCAAGTACCTGACCGACTCGCTGCCGGTCAACGCCGACGATGTCGCAGAGTTCGGCGGAGATCGCGCTGCCTGCATCCGAGGGATGATCGACCGCGTCGTCGAGCGCATGTACGCCGAAAGCGACGACAACCGCTTCCTCGAGGTGACGTATGCCAACGGAGACAAGGAAGTTCTGTACTTCAAGGACTTCAACTCCGGTGCCATGATCCAGAACATCGTCGACCGCGCCAAGAAGTACGCCATCAAGTCGGTACTCGAGACCGGCAACGGCGGGCTGCGCATTCAACACCTCTTCGACTCCATCGTCGACGAGTTCGCCGAGAACGAGGACCTACCGAACACCACGAATCCGGACGACTGGGCTCGAATCTCCGGCAAGAAGGGCGAGCGGATCGTCTACATCCGCACGCTGGTCACCGGAAAGAACGCCAGCGCGAGCCGGGCGATCGACACCGAGGCCAACACCGGCCAGTACCTGTAGCTTCGTCGAACACCACTTTCGGGGCGCGTCCGCACAGGGCGCGCCCCGAATGCGGTCTGTAGCCGACGTCTAGGCTCGACATATGCAGCGCATCATCGGTATCGAGGTCGAGTACGGCATTTCTTCGCCCACCGAACCCACCGCCAACCCGATCCTGACATCGACCCAGGCAGTGCTCGCCTACGCGGCAGCCGCCGGGGTACCCCGGGCCAAGCGCACACGCTGGGACTACGAGGTCGAGTCGCCGCTGCGTGATGCCCGCGGATTCGACCTCGGGCGCTTCAGCGGCCCGGCACCGGTGATCGACGCCGACGAGATCGGCGCGGCCAACATGATTCTCACCAACGGGGCTCGTCTGTACGTCGACCACGCGCACCCGGAGTACTCCGCCCCGGAGGTCCGCGATCCGTTGGACGCAGTGATCTGGGACAAGGCCGGCGAGCGCGTCATGGAGGCCGCCGCTCGTCACGCCTCCAGTGTGCCCGGTGCCCCGCGCCTGCAGCTCTACAAGAACAACGTCGACGGTAAGGGCGCGTCGTACGGCACCCACGAGAACTACCTGATGTCGCGCGAGACGCCGTTCTCGGCGGTCATCGCCGGTCTGTCTCCGTTCTTCGCCTCCAGGCAGGTCATCACCGGATCGGGACGCGTCGGAATCGGCCAGTCCGGTGACGAAGCGGGCTTCCAACTCTCGCAGCGGGCGGATTACATCGAGGTGGAGGTGGGCCTCGAGACCACCCTGAAGCGCGGCATCATCAACACGCGCGACGAACCACACGCGGACGCGGACAAGTACCGCCGCCTGCATTGCATCATCGGCGACGCCAATCTCGCCGAGATGTCGACCTACCTCAAGGTCGGCACCACCGCGCTCGTGCTCGATCTCATCGAAGCAGGGGTCGATCTGTCCGATCTGCAGCTGGCCAGGCCGGTGACCGCAGTACATCAGATCAGCCACGATCCGACGCTGCGTAAGGCCGTCGCGCTCGCCGACGGCCGCGAGCTGACCGGGCTTGCGCTGCAGCGGATCTACCACCAGCGTGCTGCGAAGTTCGTGGCCGCCGAGGGCAGCGACGACGCGCGCGCTCTGGATGTGCTCGACAAGTGGGCGATGGTCCTCGACCTTCTCGAACGGGATCCGATGGAGTGCGCCCATCTGTTGGACTGGCCCGCGAAATTGCGCCTGCTCGAAGGGTTCCGCCAGCGGGAGGGGCTCGGGTGGTCGGCTCCTCGGCTGCATCTGGTGGACCTGCAGTATTCCGATGTTCGCCTGGACAAAGGCCTGTACAACCGGCTGGTTGCTCGTGGGTCGATGGATCGACTGGTCACCGAGCAGCAGGTGCTCGATGCCGTCGGCACGCCGCCGGATGATACGAGGGCGTACTTCCGCGGTGAGTGCCTGCGCAAGTTCGGTGCCGACATCGCCGCCGCGAGCTGGGACTCGGTCATCTTCGATCTCGGCGGCGACTCCCTTGTCCGCATCCCGACCCTCGAGCCGCTTCGAGGCACGAAATCGCACGTCGGTGCGCTGCTCGAGTCGGTCGACAGTGCCGCCGAACTCGTCGATCAGCTCACCAACTGACGCGCCCGAAGACCGGTACCGACTATTCGCGGTGTCTTGCCGACCGACGGAGTCGGTCTGTCGGTAGGGTAAAGGTCCGTGCACTTTCGGCGGAACGTTCGGTTGCACTTGCACATCCACGACGGTGCACCTCGGATCGACCGGTGAGAGTGCAGTAGATCTGTTTTCTCGATATACGGAGGAGGTCGGCGACTATGGCACAGGAGCAGACACGGCGCTCTGGCGGCGGCGACGACGATGAGGTTCCAGGCGACACCGGAGCCGGTGGTCAGGAACGACGCGAGAAGCTGGCCGAGGAGACCGACGACCTTCTCGACGAGATCGACGACGTGCTCGAGGAAAACGCCGAGGACTTCGTGCGCGCCTACGTTCAGAAGGGCGGCCAGTGACGGTGGATCGTTCGGACCCACGGTCGGCCGGCGACGGAACGGCGATTCCGTTCGGGTCGAGCAGCTCGTCGTTCTCCGATTATCTTCGTCAGCACGCCCCCCATCTGTTGCCCGAGAGCGGAATCGCAGCGGACCTGGCGTCCCACACCGCGAACGGCGGGTCGGACAAGTCCGGTATCGCCCCGCACGGGACGACGATCGTCGCGCTGACCTACGCGGGCGGCGTTCTGATCGCGGGTGACCGGCGAGCCACGCAGGGCAATCTGATCGCCAATCGCGACATGCAGAAGGTTTACGTCACCGACGACTACTCCGCAGCGGGTATCGCCGGAACTGCGGGCATCGCGATCGAACTGGTGCGGCTCTTCGCCGTCGAACTCGAGCACTACGAGAAGATCGAGGGCGTGCCGCTCACGTTCAACGGCAAGGCCAACAAGCTGTCGTCGATGGTCCGAAGCAATCTCGGTGCCGCGATGCAAGGGCTCGCCGCGGTCCCGCTGTTGGTCGGATTCGACATCGACATCTCGGATCCGGATCGTGCCGGACGAATTGTGTCCTACGACGTGGTCGGCGGGCGATACGAGGAGCGTTCGGGCTACCACGCGGTGGGATCGGGCTCGCTGTTCGCCAAGTCCGCGCTCAAGAAGCTCTATCGCCCCGGAATGACCGAGGAGGAGGCGATTCGCGCAGCGGTGGAATCGCTGTACGACGCCGCCGACGACGACTCGGCCACCGGTGGTCCTGACGTCACCCGCGGGATCTACCCGACGGCTGTCGCCATCACCAGCGTCGGTGCGGACGATGTTGCGCACGACAGGATTTCGGCTGCGGCTCGGTCCGTCCTCGCGGAGCGGACCGAGAGCGCCGCACATTCCGGCGGTGCCGAGCATCACACCCGGGCCGGTCAGCAAGTGAGCGAAGGGGGTAGCGCACCATGACGATGCCGTACTACGCATCTGCCGAACAGATCATGCGCGATCGTTCGGAGTTGGCGCGCAAGGGAATCGGCCGCGGCCGCAGCGTCATCGTGCTGACGTACGCGGACGGGGTGCTCTTCGTGGCCGAGAACCGTTCGACCGCGTTGCACAAGGTGAGCGAACTGTACGACCGGATCGGCTTCGCGGCCGTGGGCAAGTACAACGAGTTCGAGAACCTGCGCAAGGCCGGAATACAGCACGCCGACATCAAGGGATACACCTACGATCGGCGTGACGTGACCGGCCGTTCGCTCGCCAAGACGTACGCCCAAGCACTCGGCACGATCTTCACCGAGCAGCTCAAGCCGTACGAGGTCGAGATCTGTGTCGCGGAGGTCTCGCATCAGGACGAGCCGATCGCGACCCAGCTCTACCGCATCACCTACGACGGATCCATCGTCGACGAGCAGGATTTCGTCGTCATGGGCGGAACGACCGAGCCGATCGTGGCTGCGCTCAAGGACACGTACCGGTCCGGACTCGACCTGGCCGACGCGGTCCGTGTCGCCGTCGACGCACTCACGGCAGGTCCGGCGACGCCGCCTGCGGCGGGCGGTGAGCCGGAGAAGAAGGTTCTCGAGGTGTCGGCGCTCGAGGTTGCGGTGCTGGACCAGGGTCGGCCGAGGCGAGCGTTCCGACGCATTGCCGGAGCTGCGCTGGAAGACATGTTGCCGACGCCGTCTGCGGCGGCCGAGGCAGTGACCGATACCGAAGCGGCACCGCCCTCCTGATCGGTGGCCCCGATTTTCCCACGGTCTCGCGCTCTATCGCTTCCGATAGAGCGCGAGACCGTTCTTGTCGCTGGTGAACTCGAACCACGTTCCGTCGTCCACCACTTCGCCGTCGGCCGCCAGCGCAACCGGGGCGCCCTCCACCTCGACGGTCAGTTTCTTCACCGCTCGACGGACGTAGGCGGGTGACGAGCCGAGGGTGCCGGTCAACGTTGCCCACAGCAGTCTGGTTCTCGATGCCTTCGGCTCCGACGGTAGAAACCTGACATCGAGGGTTCCGGTGTGAATGCTGCTGCGAGACATGGGAACTTGATCTGCCGGTACGTAGTTGCCGTTGCCCACGAACAGCATCCAGACCGAATGCCTGGTGCCGTCGAGCCCGATGTTCAGTGGTTCCGCAGCCGCCAGCACCCTCGTCATCGCAATGGCGGCGGCCGGCCATTTGCCGATTCGGCGCTGCAACTTCTGACGCAGCCGCACAGAGTCGGGGTAGCCACCGAAGGTAGCGGTGTTGACGAACGACACGCTACGGCCGTCGACGGACACCTCGGCGATGTCGACCAGTTCTGCGGTGCCTGCTTCCACGGCGGCAGCGGTGTCCTCCACGACGGTCAGCCCGGTGTCGCGAGCGAAGTGGTTGAGGGTGCCGCCCGGAAATGCTGCGAGCGGCAATCCGTTGCGTACCGCCGACGCGGCGACGCTGACCACAGTTCCGTCGCCGCCGCAGACACTGAGCGCACGCGGGGAGGTGCTTCGAATTCGCTGCTCGAGTTGCTCGTTGAAGTCCCGGTCGGGATCAGGTACGAACAGATCTGCCTCGGGAAGTGCTCGACGGATCGAGTCGGGCACGGCTTCCGAGTCGTCGCCCGAACCCGGATTGACGAGCACCAGCAGACCCCGGCCGCCCGGCAGCGGTTCGACGTCGACCGGCGAGCCCAGATCGGCGGGCTTGCCCGACCGCACGGCCCACCAGCGACGGGTGGACAACGCGATGGCCGAGCCGAGAGCGGCACCGGCGATGACGTCTGTCGGCCAGTGCACCCCGACGTGGACCCGCGAGTAACACACCGCAGCCGCAACGGGTGCCAGCAGCACACCCGCTACCGGGGATTCGATCGCCACCGCCGTGACGAACGCAGCCGCGGACGCCGAATGACCGGACGGGAACGACGACGACACCGGTGGAGCCAGCACCTGACGCAGAACGGGAACCGACTCGGAGTCCGGACGAGTTCGCGGAAACAACGGTTTGAGCAGGCCGTTCGCCACCGAGCTCGCACCCGCCAGAGCGACGAGACCCCGAACGCCCCCGCGTCGGGCCGGGCCACCCGCAGCGACGA
This sequence comes from Rhodococcus sp. IEGM 1370, assembly GCF_033142325.1. Lineage (NCBI taxonomy): Bacteria > Bacillati > Actinomycetota > Actinomycetes > Mycobacteriales > Nocardiaceae > Rhodococcus > Rhodococcus sp. IEGM 1370. Next base: position 160,191 of record NZ_JAWLRY010000005.1, read on the forward strand.
GAAGCGCAGCCGCGCCGAGCCACAGACGACCGTGATCGGCGGCGTTGCTCAGCGCGCGCAGGCCGCCGTCCGCTCGGCTCTGCCGCAGAGCAGCACTTCGTGCCACCAGGGACAGATCCCACGCGTGAACGGCCGTCGAGATCGAGGTGCGCGTGGAAGTCATGACGCCCAGCCTAGGCACGCGCGACAGCATCCTCACCGACGGACGACATCGGGGCGCTCCGACACATCGTTTCGAGGGTTGCGTTGTAGTGTCGAAGTGTGCAGCGACGAATTATGGGCATCGAGACAGAGTTCGGTGTCACATGTACTTTCCACGGACATCGACGCCTGAGTCCGGACGAAGTGGCTCGCTATCTGTTCCGTCGAGTCGTCTCGTGGGGTCGCAGCTCGAATGTGTTCCTTCGCAACGGTGCCCGCCTGTACCTCGATGTGGGCTCGCACCCCGAGTACGCCACCGCCGAGTGCGACAGTCTGCTGCAGTTGGTCACCCACGACCGCGCCGGCGAACGGGTACTGGAAGATCTGCTGATCGATGCCGAGCAGCGCCTGGCGGAGGAGGGCATCGGCGGCGATATCTACCTGTTCAAGAACAACACCGACTCGGCCGGCAACTCCTACGGCTGCCACGAGAACTTCCTGGTTCAGCGGGCGGGGGAGTTCTCCCGAATCTCGGACGTTCTGCTGCCGTTCCTGGTCACGCGTCAGTTGATCTGCGGCGCAGGCAAGGTACTGCAGACGCCGAAGGCGGCGACGTTCTGCCTGTCGCAGCGCGCCGAGCACATCTGGGAGGGCGTCTCCTCGGCCACCACCCGTTCGCGGCCGATCATCAACACTCGCGACGAGCCGCATGCCGACGCCGAGAAGTACCGCCGGCTGCACGTCATCGTGGGCGACTCGAACATGGCCGAGACTTCGACGATGCTCAAGGTGGGAACGGCAGCCCTCGTTCTGGAAATGATCGAAGCGGGAGTGTCCTTCCGAGATTTCGCACTGGACAATCCGATTCGCGCCATTCGTGAGGTCAGCCACGATCTCACCGGACGCCGTCCCGTTCGACTCGCCGGGGGACGACAGGCCAGCGCCCTCGACATTCAGCGCGAGTACTACGCGCGAGCCGTCGAGCATCTCAAGACGCGGGAGCCGAACACTCAGGTGGAGCAGGTCGTCGATCTGTGGGGACGCACGCTAGACGCCATCGAGACACAGGATTTCGCGAAGGTCGACACCGAGATCGACTGGGTCATCAAGCGCAAGCTGTTCCAGCGTTACCAGGACCGGTACTCGATGGAGCTGTCCGATCCCAAGATCGCTCAGTTGGACCTGGCGTACCACGACATCAAGCGCGGCCGGGGGGTCTTCGACCTGTTGCAGCGCAAGGGTCTTGCGAAGAGAGTCACCGAGGACGAACAGATCGACGAGGCCGTCGATCTACCGCCTCAGACCACCCGAGCCAAGCTGCGCGGAGAATTCATCACGGCCGCCCAGGAGGCAGGTCGCGACTTCACGGTCGACTGGGTGCACCTCAAGCTCAACGATCAGGCTCAGCGAACCGTGCTCTGCAAGGACCCGTTCCGCTCGGTCGACGAGCGGGTCGAGCGGTTGATCGCGTCGATGTAGCCAGGTGGACCTCCGGTAGCTCGGGTCGCTACCGCTCGGTCCTCCGATGAGCAACTAGGCTCGACTGTCGTGGCCACCACCAAAGTCGAACGCCTGATGAACCTGGTCATCTGTCTGTTGTCGACACGTCAGTTTCTGACCGCGGAGTGGATCCGCGAGAGCGTTGCCGGTTACGACGACTCCACCAGCCACGAGGCATTCAGCCGGATGTTCGAGCGGGACAAGAACGAATTGCGTGACCTCGGAGTCCCGTTGGAGACCGGCACTGCCACCAGGTTCGGGGGCGTCGAGGGCTATCGCATCAACCGCGACGCATACGAACTGCCCGACATCGACCTCACCAGCGCGGAGTCGGCCGCCGTCGCGGTCGCCGTCAAACTGTGGGAATCACCGGAGCTCACCTCCGCGGCGCAGAGCGCGCTGCTCAAACTTCGAGCGGCAGGAATTCAGGTCGACCAGAACGAGTCCGCTGCGGCGGTGACCGCGGTTCCCGCACGCACCCGAGGCTCGGAACCTGCGCTGGGTGCCTTGCTGGCCGCGATCGACGACGGTAGATCGGTACGTTTCCAACACCGACCCTCGCTGACCGAGCCGTTCACCACCAGAACCGTCCAGCCGTGGGGTGTCGTGACGTTTCGCGGCCGCTGGTATCTGGTGGGACACGACGTGGATCGCAACGACACCCGCACGTTCCGCCTCTCCCGAATCGGCGACGACGTCAAACCGTTCGGCGCCGCGCAGAGCGTGCGCAAGCCCGACGGCATCGACCTGCAGGACATCGTCCGCCGAGTGGCGGGCACGTCCTCGGTGGCGGGCACGGCCCGGGTATGGCTGCACGACGGCAAGGCGCTGGAATTACGCAGGATGGGGACGGTGGTGGGTGTGCAGAGTCTCGGTGCCCGCAGCGGCACCGTCGTGGAGGTTCCCGTGCGGTCCTGGGACTGGATCTCGCGGTTGATAGCAGGTCACGGCGCGGATGCGGTGGTACTCGAACCCGCCGAACTGCGCGCCGACGTGATCTCGACACTGCGGACAGCGGCCGATGTGGAGAACGAGCGATGAGCGCGCGACTGTCGGTTCGGCTGGCCAGGTTGCTCAACATGGTGCCGTTCTTCATGGCCAATCCCGGGTTGAGCGCTGAGGAGGCCGCCCGGGAGCTGGGGGTGTCGACGGCGACGCTGATGGCCGATCTCAATCAGCTCTGGATGTGCGGTCTACCCGGCTACGGCCCGGGTGATCTCATCGATCTGTCGTTCTCCGAGGAGAGCATCGACGTGACGTTCTCGGCCGGCATCGATCGACCGCTGCGCCTGACGTCGACCGAGGCGACGGCCCTGTTGGTTGCGCTTCGATCTCTGACGTCGATGCCAGGGATGGTCGACCCGTCCGCTGCTCAGCGCGCCATCGCGAAGATCGAGACCGCGGCAGGATCGGCGGCGGCCAACGTGCCACTCTCGTCCGATCACGACGGCACGGATACGGAGGAGGGGCCGGTCCCTGCCACCGTCCGATCCGCATTGCGGCACCGGCACGCTCTGGAACTGACCTACTACTCCGCGTCGCGGGACGTCCTGACCGAGCGGACCGTGGACCCGATCAGGACGGTGGTCGTCGACGACAACAGCTATGTCCAGGCGTGGTGCCGAAGCGCCGAGGGTGTTCGGCTGTTCCGGTTCGACCGCATCGACTCGGCCACCGAACTCGACGAACCGGCCGCGCCGCCGGAATCGGTGCAGGACGAGGACGCCTTCGAAATCTTCAACGACGATCCCTCGCTGTCACAGGCGCGGCTGAAGGTCTCACCTGCATTCACCTGGATCCTGGACTACTACCCGATGACACAGGTCGCGGCGGATGCGGACGGGTCGATCGTGGTCACGATGCGATTCGCCACGCTGCAGTGGATGACACGGTTGACGTTGGGCTTCGGCGGCGGAGTCACGGTACTGGCACCTGAATCCTTGGTGAACTCCGTCCGCGACCGAGCACGTTCGGCCCTGGACGCGTACGCAGAGTTCGACGCCACCAGCGCGGACGGTCCCGTCGCCACATGAACACCGGGCAAACCCGGACCCGCCGCTGCCGAAGTCGGCACCCGTGGTCGGGTACGCTCGATTCATCTGATCTGTAGGAGGTTCACATGGGATTCACCAGTCCCTGGCACTGGGCCATCGTTGCGGTGGTCGTCATCATTCTGTTCGGTTCCAAGAAGCTGCCCGAGGCTGCTCGCGGACTCGGCCGGTCGTTGCGCATCTTCAAGAGCGAGGTGAAGGAGATGCAGAACGACGGCAAGTCCGACGCCGACACCGCTCCCGCTCAGCAGCCCGTCGCTCCCGCTCAGCTGCCCTCGCCCGCCCCGGTCGCGCAGCCGAACACCGAGACCCAGCACGACGCGAAGTCTGCCTGAGCGCACGGCCGCTCAGCACACCTTCGGTGCCAGTTCGGCACCGAAGGTTCACTGCTGTCGGTGACGGCTTCTCGCTGTCGTCCGACCGAAGAAGGCTGACCGTAGAACACCATGCGCATTCCGTTCGATCCGCGGCGAAGCAAGCGCCGAATCAATCCCGACGGCACCATGTCGTTGGTCGATCATCTGTACGAGCTGCGAACCCGGCTCCTGTGTTCGCTGGTAGCAGTCGCAGTGACGACTGCCTTCGGGTTCTTCTGGTACTCGCACACCATCTTCGGCGTCGAGAGCCTCGGCGACCTCCTACGGGGTCCCTACTGCACGCTCGACCCGAGTCTGCGTGCGAATCTGAGCAACGACGATCAGTGTCGTCTGCTCGCGACCGGACCGTTCGACCAGTTCCTGCTGCGGTTCAAGGTCGCGTTCACCGCCGGTGTCGTACTGGCCTGCCCCATCTGGCTGTATCAGATCTGGGCTTTCATCACCCCGGGCCTGTACGCCAACGAACGGCGACATGCGGTCTCGTTCGTCTCCGGAGCGGCTGCGCTGTTCGTCGCCGGAGCCGTCCTGGCCTACTTCGTGGTCGCCAAAGGCCTGCACTTCCTGCTCTCCATCGGCGACAACGTGCAGATCACCGCGCTGAGCGGTGATCAGTACTTCGGATTCCTGATCAACCTCCTCATCATCTTCGGCGTCAGCTTCGAGATTCCGTTGCTGGTCGTTGCCTTGAATTTCGTCGGCGTACTCACCTACGAGCGACTCAAGGCGTGGCGTCGAGGTCTCATCTTCGGATTGTTCGTCTTCGCGGCCATCGCGACTCCTGGCCAGGACCCGTTCTCCATGCTGGCCTTGGCCTTGGCGTTGACGGTGCTCTTCGAGATGGCAGTGCAGATTGCGCGAATTCACGACAAGCGTAAGTTGCGCAAGAGAAGAGACGAATGGGGTGATGTGTCAGATGACGAAGCAACGCGCATCGACGGCGCAAGTTCGATCGAATCACCGGATGCTGTCGCTCCGAGACCGCCGTCCAGCGGTCTCGGTACTGCGACCCGAGTACAGGCGCAGTACGACGACACGATCTGACATCGACCGGCCCGTAGGGTCGAAAGCATGACCGAGACGGTTCTCGATACGGGGACGAGCCCCCGACCCACCCAGCTGCAACGATTCTCCGCCGAGCTCGGCTTTCCCCTCGACCGGTTCCAGGTGGATGCCTGCACAGCCCTGGAGAACGGTCACGGGGTACTGGTCTGTGCCCCCACCGGTGCGGGCAAGACGGTCATCGGCGAATTCGCGGTGCACCTGGCGCTCGCCGCGGGACGTAAGTGCTTCTACACCACCCCGATCAAGGCGCTGAGCAACCAGAAGTTCGCGGAGCTGACCGCACGGTACGGGCGCGACACGGTCGGGCTGCTGACCGGAGATTCGTCGATCAACCCCGACGCGCCCATCGTCATCATGACGACCGAAGTGCTGCGCAACATGCTGTACGCATCCTCGGATGCATTGCGAGGACTCTCGCACGTCGTCATGGACGAGGTGCATTATCTCGCCGACCGTTTCCGTGGGGCGGTGTGGGAAGAAGTCATCCTGCACCTGTCCGACGACGTTCGACTGGTCAGCCTGTCGGCAACGGTGAGCAACGCCGAGGAGTTCGGTGCCTGGATGAGCACGGTTCGCGGTGACACCGCGGTCGTGGTGGACGAGAACCGTCCGGTGCCCCTGTCGCAGCACATCATGGTCGGCCGCCGACTGTTCGATCTGTTCGACACGCGAGCCCAGTCGGCCGACGGCAGTCAGAAGATCGTCGTCGATCGTGAACTCGTCCGACACGTCAAACAACGCCAGTCCCTCGACTCGATGGACCGCTGGCACGCGCCGCACAGCAGGGGCCGCGGCGGACGTTCGGGTGGCGGAGGTCGCGGTGGCGGTCAGGGCAGCGGCGCCAACAACAGACCACTGGCCAGACCCGATGTGATCGCCAAACTCGACGAAGAGGGTTTGCTCCCGGCCATCACATTCATCTTCAGCCGTGCCGGCTGCGACGGCGCGCTGACCCAGTGCATGCGTTCGCGGCTGGTGTTGACCACGCCCGAGCAGGCCGAGGAGATCCGGTACATCGTCGAGAAACACACCTCGGAGCTGCCGCGCGAGGACCTCGAAGTTCTGGGCTTCTGGGAGTGGCGCGACGCACTGGAACGGGGATTCGCCGCCCACCACGCCGGGATGCTGCCGGTCTTCCGGCACACCGTCGAGGAGTTGTTCGTCAAGGGTCTCGTCCGAGCGGTGTTCGCCACGGAGACCTTGGCTCTCGGGATCAACATGCCGGCCCGAACCGTCGTGCTGGAGAAGTTGGTCAAGTTCAACGGTGAGACACACGCCGAATTGACGCCGGGGGAGTACACCCAGCTGACCGGCCGGGCCGGACGCCGCGGCATCGACGTCGAAGGGCATGCCGTCGTGCTGTGGCAGCCCGGCACGGAGCCGACCGAGGTCGCGGGCCTGGCGTCGACGCGTACGTTCCCGCTGCGCAGTTCGTTCGCGCCGGCATACAACATGTCGATCAACCTCATCGAACAGTTCGGTGCGGCCGATTCGCGTCTGCTGCTCGAACGGTCCTTCGCGCAGTTCCAGGCGGACCGCTCCGTCGTCGGGATGGTTCGCGGTATCGAGAAGAACATGCAGACGTTGGAGGCACTCGGTGCACGCCTCGGTGGCCCCGAGGGCGAGTACTTCGAGTATGCGCGGCTGCGCGAGCGATTGAAGGATCGGGAGAAGACCCTCGAACGCCAGAGCAGGTCCGATCGGCGGGACAAGGCCGTCGATTCGCTGCGTGCCCTGCGCCGCGGCGACGTGATCTCGGTGCCGACCGGTCGCCGCAGCGGCCTTGCCGTGGTTCTCGAGCCCGATGACGACCGGGCCGATCCGCGTCCGCTGGTGCTGACCGAGGACAAGTGGGCCGGCCGGCTCTCGGCAGCGGACTTCCCATCGCCCGCAACGTCTCTGGGAACGATGCGACTGCCGCGGTTCGTCGACCACCGCACCGCGAAGACCCGACGCGATCTCGCGGCCGCCCTGGTCACCCGCGGAATTTCGCAACCGTCGGACCGTATCCGACGCAAGTCGACGGCAGCGGACGACAAGGAGCTCGCCACCCTTCGGCGAGCAATCCGCTCGCATCCGGTGCACGCTCGTCCCGACCGCGACGAGCTCGGTCGCACCGGTGAACGCTACAACCGGTTGGCGCGAGAGACCGAAACGATGCGCCAGAAGGTGTCGGCCACGACGAACTCCCTCGCCCGAACGTTCGACCGCATCCTGGCTTTGCTCGCCGACCGCGGTTACGTGACGGCAGGCAAGGATCCGAAGGTCACCGAGGACGGCGCCAGGCTGAGCCGAATCTATTCCGAGTCCGATCTGCTGGTTGCCGAATGCTTGCGCGGTGGCCTGTGGCAGGGGCTTTCTCCGGCAGAGTTGGCGGCTGTGGTCTCGGCGGTGGTCTACGAGTCCAGATCGGAGGGTGACATCACCCCGCACGGACCGACGGGTCCGATTCGGCACGCGCTGACCGAGACCGTCCGGGTGTGGCACGAGCTGCGGTCCGACGAGGTGCGACACAAGCTGCCGCCGACGAGAGAACCCGACATGGGCTTCGTGAAGGCGATCTACAAGTGGGCGTCGAACCATTCTTTGGTCGATGCGCTCGTCACCGCGGGTGACAACGGCAAAGCACTCTCGGGTGGAGACTTCGTGCGCTGGTGTCGGCAGGTGATCGACCTGTTGGACCAGGTTCGGCTCGCGGCCCCGGAGCCGGAACTGTCGCGAACTGCGGCGCGCGCGATCGCGGCCTTGCGCCGCGGCGTGGTCGCCGTAGATGCCGCATGACAGCACCGAATCGGACTGCCGGGTCGGTACAGCGGAGAGTCGTACGGGCGGGTTACTGTACCCCCGACGAATCCGAATTTTCAGTGGAGGCGAGATGAGCGGCCCTTACGGTCCGACCGATCCGGACAACAGCTGGTCGCGCACGCCCGATGAGCAGGACGGTGCCGCGAACGACACACCGGACACGCAGCCTGCTCCTTCCGCCGAGTCACAGACTCCGACGCCGTCGGCGTGGGGTCAGTACGGACAGCCGCAGGCCACGCCGCACGGCGAACCCGGTCAGAGCTACGGGCAGAACCCGCAACAACCCGGCGGCCAGTACCCGCAGGGGCAATATCCTCAGGGTCAGTACCCACAGGGTCAGTACCCACAGGGTCAGTACCCACAGGGGCAATATCCTCAGGGCCAGTACCCCCAGGGCCAGTACCCCCAAGGTCAGTACCCACCTGCCGCCTATCCGCAGGGGCAGTACCCCTCGGCCCCGAATGCACAGGGCGGCTACCCCCAGGGACAGAACCCCACCGCGCACTACCCCGCCGGTCAGCAGTACGGCGCGCCTGCATCGGGCGATGCGGCGTACCAGAATCCTTACGCACCACAGCAATTCGGTGGTGGGCAATACGGGCCGGGTCCGTACGGCCAGCAACCACAGCAGCCATGGAGTCCCAACCAGCAGTATCCGAACCAGCAGTATCCGAACCAGCAGGGGCCAGGGCAGGCCGGGGCTCGATCGAAGAAGCCCCTGATCATCGCGGGTGCCGTGGTAGCAGTGCTCGCCGTGATCGCTGTGGTGTCGTTCTTCGCTTTCGGTCGAACGACCACCCTCGATACTGCGGCGGCCGAGGAGGGTGTTCGCACGGTCGTCACCGAGTCCTACGGTGCGTCCGACGTCTCCGGTGTGTCCTGTCCCCAGGACATCGAGGTCGTGGCCCAGACCAGTGTCGAGTGCACCCTGACCGTCGACGGTGCGTTCAAGACCGTGACTCTGACCTTCCTCGACGACGACGCCAACTACGAAGTCTCCCTGCCCGAGTAGACCCGCTCAGGTCACACGATCAGGTCGTCGACGCCGTGGCCGCCATCGCAGCGACGAGGCGGGCCACGGCGTTCTCGATGCCGAGAGTCTCGGCGAGCGAGTTCAGCGTATCGACGTCGGCGGGCTCGGCGGGAATCTCGTCGGACTTCGACAGGACGACATCGGCGTCGGTGACGACTCGGACAACCGGTAGCGCCGCGTCCAGGTAGTCGTTCGCATTGGCCAGCTTCGCCCGGATGCCCTTGGCCATGTCCGACGACGGGTCGAGTGCAGCAGCGCGCAACGCTTCCACGGATTCGTACTGCAGCATCAGCGTCGACGCTGTCTTCTCCCCGATGCCCTTCACTCCGGGCAGACCGTCCGAGGCATCGCCGCGCAGCAAGGCGAGTTCCGCGTACGCCGCACCCGCACGATGGAGCGGCACCCCGTAACGCTCGGACACCACTGCGGGATCGAACAGTTCGGCCTTCGCCAGGCCGCGTCCCACGTACAGAACGCGCACCTCGTTCGGCTCGTCGGCGGCAACTTGAAGCAGGTCTCTGTCTCCGCTGACCACGACCACGGGGTCCTGACGCTCGCGCGCGGCCAGGGTTCCCAGTACGTCGTCGGCTTCCAGACCGTCTGCGCCTGCGGTCGCGATCCCCAACGCGGCGAGCACATCCATGATCATGTCCACCTGTGGTGTCAGTGTCTCCGGCACCTCTTCGCTCTCGGCGACCTCCGGCGCGGCCTCGGCAACACGATGCGCCTTGTAGGACGGCACGAGGTCGACGCGGAACTGTGGCCGCCAGTCCAGATCGAGACACACTGCAAGTCGGCCGGGTTCGGTGCGCGCAATCAACGCCGAGATCATGTCGAGGAAGCCGCGAACGGCATTGACGGGTCGCCCGTCGGGGGCCGTAATCGACTCGGGCAGTGCGTAGTAGGCCCTGAACCACAGGCTCGCGCCGTCAAGGAGCAGCAGCGGCGACTTTCCGGGGGCGGTCATGGGGCTCATCTTGCCGTACGGCACTAGCCTGGAGGTATGAGTGTCGATTCTTCGGTCAGTTCCTCACGTTTCTCCAGCGATGTCTACGCGTCCAGACTCGCCCGCGCGGCTCGCCTGACGTCGGATGCAGGCCTGGATGCCCTGCTGATCACCCCGGGGCCGGATCTGCAGTACCTGATCGGGTCGAAGGCCAGCTCGTTCGAGCGGCTCATCGCGCTGGTCGTTCCGGCGGACGGCAGCACCCCCACGGTCGTCGTTCCGCGGCTCGAGCTCGCCGCACTGGGCGATTCCGCAGCGCAGGAACTGTCTCTGACTCTCGTCGACTGGGTCGACGGTGTGGATCCGTACGCACTGGTGGCAGCAGCAGTTCCCGGCGGAACGAGAACAGCCGTTGCCGACGCCATGCCCGCCCTGCATTTCGTGCCGCTTGCGGGTGTCTTCGGCACGGTCCCGGTTCTGGCCACCGACGTGCTTCGCGAACTCCGAATGGTCAAGGATGCGGCCGAGATCGACGCGTTGCGGCGAGCCGGATATGCCATCGACCGCGTGCACGCCCGGATGGGCGAATGGCTTCGGGTGGGCCGAACGGAAGCGCAGATCGCCGCGGACATCGCTGCCGCGATCGTCGAAGAAGGCCACACTGCACCGGAATTCATCATCGTCGGTTCCGGGCCGCACGGTGCCGATCCACACCACGAGGTATCCGATCGAGTCGTCGAGGCAGGAGACATCGTGGTGATCGACATCGGCGGACCCTTCGCACCGGGATACAACTCCGACTCGACCCGCACATACAGTCTCGGCGAACCGTCGGCGGAGATCGCCGAGCAGTACGCGGTACTCGAGCGGGCGCAGCAGGCGGCTGTCGACGCGGTGGTGCCCGGTGTCACGGCGCAGTCCATCGACGCGGCCGCCCGCGACGTCCTGGTCGACGCCGGTCTCGGCGAGGCGTTTCTGCACCGCACCGGTCACGGGATCGGCCTGTCGGTACACGAGGAGCCGTACATCGTTGCGGGCAACGACATCACGCTGACCGAGGGGATGGCGTTCAGCATCGAGCCGGGAATCTATTTCCGCGGGCAGTGGGGTGCACGCATCGAAGACATTGTCGTGGTCACCGCAGACGGGTGCGAGTCGGTCAACCTCAGGCCTCACGCTCTGGCCGTCCTGCCGGTGTGACGCGTCCGGGCGAGGACGAGTTCGTCTCGGTCGTCAGGTCCAATCCGGCTGTCGCCGAAATACTGAGGCGCGCGCCGCAACTCGGGCTTCCCGGGTGGTATGACGGCAGGTGGCCTCTTCCAGACGGTCTGGAACCACCTGGACGGCCGGGACCTGTGTGCCGGCATCCGGGACTACGACTTCTTCTACTTCGACGACTCCGACCTGTCCTACGACGCGGAGAACGAGGTCATCGAGCGCGCGGCCTCGGTGTTCGACGACCTCGGGGTGGACGTCGAAGTGCGCAACGAGGCGCGCGTACACCTGTGGTACGAAAAACATTTCGGCACTCCGATCGCGCCGTACCGAAGTACCGAGGATGCGATCGATCACTTCGTGTCCACCACGTGCTGCTTCGGCATCACCACCGACCATGGCGGAACCGATGTCGTGTACGCACCGCACGGATTCGACGATCTCTTCGGGGGAATCGTGCGGCCGAACCCGCGCCTGCCGATGCGACACGTGTACGAGGCCAAGGCTGCCCGATGGACGACGGAGTGGCCGGACCTCGCGGTTCTGCCGTGGCCGACGGAGCCGGCGACGCGCTAGCGGTTCAGCAGGGAACGGCTACCCAATACACGCTGCACCTGTATCTCGATGACGACTCGGGTCGGGTTCTCTCTGGGTACGCGGTAGCGCTGCGCATAGCGGTTCTCCGCATCGACGACCGATTCACGGTCGTCTCGGACCGACGCGGGCCCTTCCAACGTCAGCCAGCGGGCGCCGTCGATCTGAGTGACAGCGGCGTAGGCACCGCGACCGGCGTTGATCGCCTTCTGTGACACGTCGTTGGTGATGACCCGAGCACACCGGGCCTCGGCGTCGTAGGTGAAGCCGACGGCGACGACGTGCGGGGTTCCGTCGGGTCGCAGTGTCGTCAGAGTGGCGAGGTGCCGCTCGGCAAGGAACTCGAATGCGTCGTCGGCGAGGGCAGTCGCGTCTGCGGGGATGGCGGCCATGCCCCGACTGTAGTGAATGCGATTTCATCGGCAAGACTGGTCGTCGTGAGCAGACGAGCAGAACCCGCGGCCGGAACGCTGTTGCTGTTGGGCGGGCGCAGCGAGATCGGACTCGAGGTCGCCACCCGACTCGCTTCGGGGCGAACCGTCGTACTGGCAGCTCGGCGCAGTACCGACCTCGATGCTCAGCAACGACGAGTGGAGCAGGCAGGCGCGGACGCCGTTCACACCGTCGAGTTCGACGCGAACGAGATGGACACTCACGCCGAGCTTCTGAGCCGGGTGGCCGAGCGATACGGCCCGATCGGGATCGTGGTGCTGGCGTTCGGGATCCTCGGGGATCAAGCGCGCGCCGAGGACGACGCGCAGCACGCTCTCGACGTCATCACCACCGACTTCCTGGCTCAGGTCTCGGTGCTGACGCACGCATCGAAGATCCTCCGAGCACAGGGGAGTGGCGACCTGGTCGTGTTCTCGTCGGTCGCGGGGGTTCGAGTGCGACGCGCCAACTACGTGTACGGATCCGCGAAGGCCGGTCTCGACGGCTTCGCCAGCGGACTGAGCGACGCACTGCACGGCAGCGGAGTGCATCTCCTGCTCGTTCGTCCCGGATTCGTTATCGGTTCGATGACCGAGGGGATGACCCCGGCACCCATGTCGAGTACGCCGGATCAGGTGGCCGACGGCGTCGTCGCTGCGCTGCGCACGCGTCGGGCCACCGTGTGGATCCCCGGCACGCTGCGACCGGTGTTCTTCGCCATGCGTCTACTGCCGCAGTGGCTCTGGCGCAGGATGCCGCGCTGATGGTGGCACCCGTGCCCACTCCGATCGTGGTCGTAGGAGTCGGTGCGGACGGCTGGGACGGACTGCCTCTCGCGTCGCGCAGGGCCGTCGAGCAAGCAGATGTGGTGTTCGGCTCCGCGCGCCAGGTCGCTGGAGTACAGGAGCACTGCAGCGAGACCAGGACATGGCCCAGTCCGTTGGTGCCGAATCTGCGGCCGATGATCGACGCCTGCACGGGTTCTCGCGTGTGCGTGCTGGCCAGCGGGGATCCGATGTTCCACGGCATCGGAGTGACGTTGGCGCGGGAGTTCGGTGCCGAGCGCTTGCGGGTGTACCCGGCCCCGTCTTCGGTGTCGTTGGCATGCGCTCGCTTGGGCTGGGCGCTCCACCACACCACGACGGTGTCGGTGGTGAACAGCCCGGCCGAGACGGTGTTGCCCGAGTTGGCCGACGGTCGTCGGATACTGGTGTTGAGCCGGGGCAGCAGCACTCCCGGTGAGATCGCGGTGATGTTGTCCGCCAACGGTTTCGGCGCGAGCGAGATGACGGTCCTCGAGCAGCTCGGCGGACCGGCCGAGCGCGTCGCCCGCGGGATCGCCGGAGAGTCGACGTTCGAAGGCGTCGATCCACTCAATGTCGTTGCACTGCTGTGCGTCCGGGATCCCGACGCTGCCCGCCACACCCGCATTCCCGGCCTGGCCGATTCCGCGTACACCGGAGACGGTCAGATGACCAAGCGGGAGGTTCGAGCACTGACGCTCAGCGCGTTGGCACCGGCACCCGGCGAGCTGTTGTGGGACATCGGGGGCGGATCGGGAACCATTGCCATCGAATGGATGCGGACCGACGAATCCTGTCGCGCAGTGACGTTCGAGAGTTCGCAGGTGCGCCGTGAGCAGATCGAGAGCAATGCACGGCTTCTGGGAGTTCCGAGCCTCGTGGTGCACGGCGGCGCCCCGGAGAGTTTCGCGGCGGTCTCGGACGCAGACGCTGTTCCCGACGCAGTGTTCATCGGTGGCGGGTTGACCGGTACCGACATGCTCGAGGCCTGCTGGGAGGCGGTGCGGAACGGTGGACGGTTGGTCGCGAATTCGGTGACAGCCGAATCGGATTCGTTGTTGCTGACCGCCGCGGCGAAGTACGGCGGCGAGCTCCGCAGGTTTCAGATCTATCGCGGCGAACCGCTGGGCACGTTCACGACGTGGAGACCGCAGCTGCCGGTCACGCAATGGAGTGTGACCAAACGGTGAAGGTCCTGATTCTCGGTGGTACGACGGAGTCGAGGGCACTCGCGGCCGCTCTGGACACGGTGCAGGGGATCGAGACGATCACCTCACTGGCCGGCCGGGTCGCCGAGCCGATATTGCCCGTCGGCGAGACTCGAATCGGCGGATTCGGAGGTCCGGATGCCCTTGCAGTGTGGCTGCGAGACAACGCAATCGACGTAGTGGTGGACGCGACGCACCCGTTCGCCTCCACCATCGCCGCACACGCTGAGCAGGCCACTCGGGCAACCTCGGTTGCACTCCTGGTGCTGACGCGGCCACCGTGGACCGCGGGCGAGGGTGATCGATGGACCTCGGTTGCCTCACTGCCCGACGCGGCGTCGGCGATCACCCCCGGCAGCCGGGTGTTCCTCACGACAGGCAGGCAGGGTGTTCACCATTTCGCGAGTGTCGATCACTCGTGGTTTCTGGTCCGGGCGATCGACCCTCCAACCGGTGCGGTGCCGCCGCACATAACGCTGCAACTGAGCCGTGGCCCCTTCGACGTCGACCACGAGTCGATGATGCTGGCAGAGAACCGAATAGACCTGCTGATCACCAAGAACAGCGGCGGCGACATGACGCGAGCCAAGCTCGATGCCGCCCGAGCGGCATCGATTCCGGTTCTCATGGTCGACCGTCCCACGCGAACCGGCTCGGCACCGACGGTGTTCGACGTCGCAGCCGCCGTCGACCGGTTGACGGATCGCTAAGAACTGCCTGCCGACGGATAACGCCTGGAGGTGAACACCTTCGGCCCGCTTCCCGTCTCGACCACCGTCGTCATCGACGATCCGATGATGAGCAGGCATCGCATGTCGATCGACTCCGGGTCGAGTTCGCCCAGCGCCACGGTGCGAACGGATTCCTGCGGGCTGCCCACCGCGCGTCCGATGATCACGGGGGTCTGTGGGGAACGATGCTCGAGCAGAATCTCTTTCGTTGCGGCAACCTGCCAGGTCCGCGACTTCGACGCGGGGTTGTAGATCGCGATCGCCATATCGGCTCCGGCGACCGCCGAGAGCCGCGCTGCGACGACGTTCCAGGGCTTGAGGCGGTCGGACAGAGAGATGACGGCGTAGTCGTGTCCGAGTGGTGCGCCCACCCGACTGGCGACGGCGTTGGCTGCCGTCATCCCGGGCACCACCCGCACCGGGACCGAGCTCCACTGCTTCTCGGCCGCGACCTCGATGACCGCGGTTGCCATCGCGAACACACCGGGATCGCCCGAGGAGACCACGGCGACGCGGCGGCCCTGTTTGGCGAGATCGAGAGCGAACGCCGCACGTTCCGACTCGACCTTGTTGTCGCTCGCGTGCCGGATCTGACCGGGGCGCTGCGGTACCCGATCGATGTAGGTGACATAGCCGACCAGATCGGTGGCGGCGGCGAGTTCGGCGCGCACTTCGTCCGTCGTCCATGCGTCGTCCCCGGGTCCGAGGCCGACGACCACCACTTCACCGGCGCAAGTACGTGTTTCGGTTCGATTCGAGGGACTCGGTACCACGATCATCGAGAAGTAGGGAACGTTGTCTGCGTCGACGGCGTCGAGCACCCGCTGCTCGGGTGTGCTGGCCCGTTCCACGTAGCGCGCTTCACTCAGCCGACCGGAACGTTCCAGGGCCTCGAGCACCGTCGGGTAGGTCCGGCCCAGTTTCATGATGACGGCCGCGTCGGTGCCGCGCAGTCGCCGAGTGAGCTCGTCTGCCGGGAGCGTGCCGGGCAACACGGTGAACACCTCGTCGCGCTCCACGAGCGGGGTGGCCAACGCAGCCGACGCGGCACTGACCGAGGTCACGCCCGGCACGATCTCGACCTCGAAGCGGTCGGCCAACCGCTTGTGCATGTGCATGTAGGAGCTGTAGAACAGCGGATCACCCTCGGCGAGAAGCACTACGGAGCGTCCCGCGTCCAGATGGGCCGCCAGCCGCGACGCGGCGGACTCGTAGAACTCGTCGATCGCACCCTGATATCCACCGGGGTGCGCCGTGGTCTCGGTGGTCACCGGATAGACCAGATGTTCCTCCAGTTGCCCGTCCCGCATGTACCCGGCTGCCAGGCCGCGCGAGATGCTGCGACCGTGCTGTGCACTGTGGAAGGCAACCACATCGGCCTCGGCGATCACGCGAGCGGCCTTGACGGTCAACAACTCCGGATCGCCGGGACCGACTCCGACTCCCCACAGTTTTCCGGTACCGGTCATTCTTGTTCGCTCGCAATGGCATTGACGGCGGCGACGGTGATGGGGCTGCCACCACGCCTACCGCGGACCACCAGGTACTCGACGCCGAGGCCCGCGGCGATCAGATCTTCCTTCGACTCCGCCGCCCCGATGAATCCGACCGGGCCGCCGACGATCGCTGCGGGTTTCGGTGCCCCTGCCTCCAGCATCTCCATCAGGTGGAACAGCGCGGT
Organism: Rhodococcus sp. IEGM 1370; assembly: GCF_033142325.1. Taxonomy (NCBI): domain Bacteria; kingdom Bacillati; phylum Actinomycetota; class Actinomycetes; order Mycobacteriales; family Nocardiaceae; genus Rhodococcus; species Rhodococcus sp. IEGM 1370. Next base: position 176,770 of record NZ_JAWLRY010000005.1, read on the forward strand.
CGGAGCGTTTCCGATGGCGACGACGGCACCGCCGAGCTTGTCGCCCCACAACTCCAGGGCGGCAGCGGTTCTCGTGGTGTTCATACTTCGAGCCAAATCCGGTACCCGAGGATCGGACAGGGTGCACAGCACCTCGTTGTCGGCCGGAAGACGGCGACGAGTGATGCCGGCGGCGACCATGTTGGCGTCGCACAGAATCGGCGCGCCCGAGTTCAGTGCCGCGCGAGCGGAGGTCACGACTGCTGGGGTGTAGCCGATGGTCTCGGTCAGATCGATCTCTCCGACCGCGTGAATCATGCGCACGACGACCTGTGCGACGTCCGGTGCGAATCGAGACAGATCTGCTTCGGCTCGGATGGTCGCGAACGATTGTCGGTAGATCTCCGCGCCGTCGCGGACGTAGTCGTGCATGCGTGTCACGATAGGGGAGAGGGGCCCCTCAGCCGGAAGCCGGTCTGGGTCCCCTCACTCGACGCGGTAGCCGATTCCCGTTGCGATGACGTCGGTCACCTCGCCCTTGGGTCGTCCGCAACGCCGTTCGCACCCGGACCAGTGTTGCCGTTCGTCGCGCGGGGTCATCCGGGCATCGACCGCGGCGGAGAGGTCGGCTCGTACGTCGGCCAACGACTTCTGGCACCCCGGCGATCCGGTACATGCGCTCACTCGAATCCACGGCGATGCCGCGTCGAAGATCAGTCCCATCGGGGCGAGCACGCGGACGACCTGTTCGGCCGGTTCCTCGTCCAGATCACACACGATCAGCGATCGCCACGGGGTCATGATCAGCGGGCGGTCGATCGCCGCGAGGAACTCCGCGAGCCGCGCCCCGAGAACACCGTTGGCCAGTCCCGCCGCCAGCGCCACCAGGCCGTCGTCCTGATCGAGCCAACCGATCGGTGGCACCTCCACGGGTGCGGGCATCGGCAGGACAGGGCCGGCCGCGAGACCGAGTCGGTCGAGGATCCGGGCCGGGCCGTCGTCCATTTCGGCTACCCGCCACTGGGACTGCCGAAGTTCCACGAAGGCGCCCGCGCAGTTCAGCAGCATCGACACGACACTGTCGCGGTCCACGCGCACGCCACTGTCCCGGCCTGCCAACAGCAGTGCGTACGACCCGTCGGACTGAGCGTAGGCGCCGAAATCCGGTTCGAGTCCGCACAGGTCGCCCCGACCGTCGTCGAGCGCGAACAGCGTCCTACCCGGCAGGTGTGCCAGATCGGGTCGTGCACACAGGCCCTCGTCCAGCGCACCGACCAGCGCGCGCACGTCGGTGAGACCTCCCGCCCGGCCCGAGAGGGGAGACGCGAGGATATTGCGTACACGCTCGTGCGTCGAGGACGGAAGCAGCCCGGCGTCGGCCAACCTGCTCGCCAAGTCGTCCGGGTCCGACACCGCCCGCACCTGCATATTGCCCCGCGAGGTCAACTCCAACGTGCCGTCGCCCAGCTCGGCAGCGGCCTGCGCCAAGACCTGCATCTGCCCCGGCAACACGACGCCACCCGGCAGCCGGATTCGTGCCAGCGGCCCGTCCGCCGCCAGATGGGTCGTCAGTGCTCCTGGGCAGCCGTCGGGCACCGACCTCTCTGGCGAACTCATGGTCACCAGGCTACAAGCGCAACGGGTGGACCGATTCCCCGCTCGCCCCGGTAGCATTCGATGTCCACGGCTCCGGCCGAGAGGAAACCGGCGAGAATCCGGTACGGTCGCGCCACTGTGACGGCCTTCGATCCTTCGGGTCGGGGCTGGAGTCAGACCCTCTCGCCGACGAGTCGAAGAGCAGTTTCCACCGATCATTCGAACCACCGAAGTCAGGGGCGCGAAACCCCCGAGGAGGGCGTTACCCGTGTTCTTGTTGCTGTCCACATCGGACACCGATCTGCTCAGCGCCCGTGCGAGCGGAGCCGACTTCACCTGGGGCAACCCTTCCCGGTTGCTCGCCGCGGACATTCCGGCGATGGCCGAGTCGGCCGAGTTGATCATCGTGCGCATCCTGGGGTCGAGGCGATCGTGGGAGTCGGGCATCGACGCGGTTCTGGCCACCGGACTGCCGGTCGTCGTGCTCGGCGGTGAACAGGCACCCGACGCCGATCTGATGGAGATCTCGACGGTGCCTGCCAACGTCGCGGCGCAGGCACACAACTATCTGGCCGAGGGCGGATCGGACAATCTTCGTCAGCTGTACAACTTTCTCTCCGACACGGTGCTGCTGACCGGGCACGGTTTCGATGCACCACGGCACCTGCCTACCTGGGGCCACCTCGAACGAGTCTCCGCTCCGCAGTCCGCGGGGCCGACGGTCGCGATCCTGTACTACCGCGCCCAGCATCTGGCCGGAAACACCACGTACATCGATGCTCTCGCCACGGCTGTGGAGAACGCCGGGGCCACCGCGCTTCCGATCTACTGCGCCTCCCTGCGCACCGCGGAAGCCGATCTGCTCGAGACCCTGAAGTCGGCGGACGCCCTGATCGTGACCGTGCTCGCGGCCGGTGGCACCAAACCTGCCGGCGCGTCTGCCGGCGGCGACGACGAGGCCTGGGACGTCGCCGAGCTCGCCGCGCTCGATGTGCCGATTCTGCAAGGACTGTGCCTGACGAGTTCTCGCGCGACGTGGGCCGAGAACGACGACGGACTCTCCCCTCTGGACGTCGCCACGCAGGTCGCCGTTCCGGAGTTCGACGGTCGCCTCATCACGGTCCCGTTCTCGTTCAAGGAGATCGACGACGATGGCTTGACCACGTACGTCCCGGACCACGAGCGGGCCGCTCGAGTAGCAGGCATCGCAGTACGGCACGCGCGGCTGCGGCACATTAATGCCGCCGATCGCCGTATCGCCCTGATGTTCTCGGCCTATCCCACCAAGCATGCGCGGATCGGTAACGCCGTCGGCCTCGACACTCCGGCCAGCGCGATCGCGTTGATGTCCGAAATGCGCACCGCCGGCTACGACCTGGGTCCGCTCGACGGCCCGGATTCGGTGCCTGGTCTGGCTGCCCGCGACGGTGACGCCCTCATCCATGCGCTGATCGCCCGCGGCGGCCAGGATCCCAACTGGCTCACCGATGCCCAGCTCGAGGGCAATCCCATTCGTATCTCGGCCGCGCAGTACGGCCGGTGGTTCGAGAAGCTTCCCGCGGATCTGCGCGACGGCGTCGTCGAGCACTGGGGCCCGGCACCGGGTGATCTCTACGTTGATCGATCTGCCGATCCGGACGGTGAGATCGTCATCGCTGCAATGCAATTCGGCAACGTGGTGATCATGGTGCAACCGCCGCGCGGATTCGGCGAGAAGCCGGTTGCGATCTATCACGACCCGGACCTGCCGCCGAGCCATCACTATCTGGCGGCCTACCGGTGGATCTCGGCCACGCAGGCCGACGGCGGCTTCGGCGCGGACGCCATGGTGCACCTGGGTAAGCACGGCAACCTGGAATGGCTTCCGGGCAAGACACTCGGTATGTCCGCTTCCTGCGGAACCGATGCGGCTCTGGGAGATCTGCCGTTGATCTACCCGTTCCTCGTCAACGATCCGGGGGAGGGCACTCAGGCCAAGCGTCGAGCGCACGCCACCCTAGTCGATCACCTGATTCCGCCGATGGCGCGCGCGGAGAGCTACGGCGACATCTCCCGCCTCGAGCAACTTCTCGACGAGCACGCGAACATCTCGGCACTCGACCCGGCCAAGCTGCCCGCCATCCGCCAGCAGATCTGGACCCTGATGACGGCGGCGCAGATGCACAAGGACCTCGGGCTCGAGGAGCGCCCCGACGAAGAAGTGTTCGACGACATGCTGCTCAACGTCGACGGGTGGCTGTGCGAGATCAAGGACGTACAGATCCGCGACGGACTGCACATCCTGGGCCAGGAACCCGTCGGAGACGCCGAGGTCGAACTGGTGCTCGCGATGCTCCGAGCTCGGCAGATGTGGGGTGGAGAGCAGACGGTTCCCGGTCTGCGAGAAGCACTGGGGCTCAGCGAGGGCGGCGACGAGGACCGTACCCGCGTCGACAGCATCGAGGCCGTGGCCCACGGGTTGGTCGCGGCGATGCAGGCAGCGCAGTGGGATCCCGCAGCTGCCGCACGGGTCGCGGGCGAGCACGGCGGCGTGGTCACTCAGATTCTCGAGTTCGCCGCAGCCGAGGTCGTTCCGCGTCTGCGCGGGACCTCACGCGAGATCGCCCAGGTACTGCACGCTCTCGACGGCGGGTTCATCGCGGCCGGGCCGAGCGGTTCCCCGCTGCGCGGGCTGATCAACGTTCTCCCCACCGGCCGCAATTTCTACTCCGTCGACCCGAAGGCCGTGCCCTCGAAGTTGGCCTGGGAGACCGGGCAGGCGATGGCGGAATCACTTCTCGCTCGCTACCGCCAGGATCACGGCGAGTGGCCGAAATCCGTCGGACTGTCGGTGTGGGGAACCTCGGCCATGCGCACCTCCGGCGACGACATCGCAGAAGTGTTCGCCTTGCTGGGGGTCTCGCCGGTGTGGGACGAGGCATCGCGCAGGGTGACGCGGCTCGAGGTGATCGACCTCGTCGAGCTCGGCCGTCCCCGCATCGACGTGACGGTCCGGATCAGCGGCTTCTTCCGCGACGCGTTTCCCCACGTTCTCGCGTTGCTCGACGATGCGGTCCGGATGGTCGCCGCGTTGGACGAGCCGGCCGAGCAGAACTACGTGCGAGCGCATGCGCAGGCCGATCTGGCCGAGCACGGCGACGAACGACGTTCCACGACGCGCATTTTCGGATCGAAGCCGGGCACCTACGGTGCCGGGTTGCTCCAGCTGATCGACAGCAAGACCTGGCGCAGCGACGACGACCTGGCGCAGGTCTACACCACCTGGGGTGGCTTCGCGTACGGCCGCGGTCTCGACGGCGTTCCGGCCTCGGACGACATGCGCACCGCCTACAAGCGCATTGCCGTCGCCGCCAAGAACACCGACACGCGTGAGCACGACATCGCCGATTCCGACGACTACTTCCAGTACCACGGCGGCATGGTCGCGACCGTGCGCGCGTTGACCGGAAAGTCGCCCGAGGCGTACATCGGTGACAGCACACGGCCGGAATCGGTTCGTACGCGGACACTGTCGGAGGAAACCGCACGAGTCTTCCGCGCCCGGGTGGTGAACCCCAAGTGGCTCGACGCCATGCGCAGGCACGGCTACAAGGGCGCGTTCGAGATGGCGGCGACCGTGGACTACCTGTTCGGCTACGACGCGACGACCGACGTGGTTCAGGACTGGATGTACGAGAAGCTGGCCGAGACGTACGTGCTCGACGAGCAGAACAAGAAGTTCATGCAACAGTCCAATCCGTGGGCCCTGCACGGTATCGCGGAGCGACTGCTCGAGGCCGCGGAGCGAAAGATGTGGGCCGAGCCGAACAAGCAGGTTCTCGACGGCTTGCGCCAGGTGTATCTGGAAACCGAGGGCGAGCTCGAAGGGGAGTAGCGACGTACTCTGAGCGGTATGGCTGCCACCTTCGAAGACATTGCCAAGGGCAAGTACGTACTGCTGACGACGTTCAAGAAGGACGGCACCGGGGTACCGACCCCGCTGTGGGGTGCCCTCGACGGTGATCGGCTGCTGGTCTGGACGGTATCCGATTCGTGGAAGGTCAAACGGATTCGCCGCAACTCCGCAGTCACCCTGGCACCGTGCGACATGCGCGGCAATCCTCAGGGCGAGGCGATCGACGCCACCGCCGAGATCCTCGATGCCGACGGAACCGAGAAGGCCCGGGCAGCGATCGCTTCGAAGTACGGAATTCTCGGGTGGCTCACCGTCAAGGGCAGTGTGCTGCGCCGGGGCAAGAGCGGTTCCGTCGGACTGGCGATCACCGCCGCCAGGTAGCGAAAGTCGGCACCATCGCTCGTATGCGCAGTTCCGAATGCTTCGTGAGGCAGCTTCCCCTGCTGCCGGAATGGAGCACCACGTGCCTATCGCAGTGACCGATTACAACCATGTTCGCCTCACCGTCAGTGACATCGACCGGTCCCGGTCGTTCTACGACTCGGTGTTCGGCTTCGACGTCGCCTACGCCTGGGATCCCGACGCGGACGAAGAGACCAAGAAGGCCCTGTGGTTCCTCTTCGGCGGCGTCATCTACAAATTCGGCGGCGGGCTGCTCGGGCTGCGCCCGGTCGCACCGAAAGACGACACCTTCGGCGAGGACCGGTGCGGACTGGATCACCTCAGCTTCACCGTCGACACCCGAGCCGCACTCGAGGATGCCGTCAAGACGCTCGACGAGTTGGGCATTGCGCACGAAGGCATCAAGGACGCGGGCCCCGGCATGTCCATCGTGGAGTTCCGAGATCCCGACAACATCGCCCTCGAGCTGACCGGTCCCGACAAGTAGGTCCGACCGGCCCTACTGTGCCGCGCTGACCGACGACATGTGAAAGTCGGGAACGCGTAGCGGTGGCATAGCCGTGCGAGTGAACCAGTCCTTCCACTCGCGCGGCAGTGTCGCCTCGGTTGCGCCCGCCTCGGTGACGCGTCGCAGCAGATCCAGCGGGCTCTCGTTGAAGCGAAAGTTGTTCACCGCACCGGTGATTCGACCGTTCTCGATGGCATAGACGCCGTCTCTGGTCAGCCCGGTCAGCAACAGCGAGGTCGGATCGACCTCACGGATGTACCAGAGTGTCGTCAGGAGCAACCCGCGTTCGGTGTCGGCAACCATCTTGTCCAGACCGACGTCCGTTCCGCCCGTCAGAACGAGGTTCTCGCCCGGGACCGCGACGGGAGCTCCGAACTTCTGCGCCGTTGCACGTGGGTAGGCCAGGGCGGAGACCGATCCGTCGCGGATCCAGTCGACGCGCTCGATGTCCATGCCGTTGTCGAACACCGACACCGAATCACTCGACGACCCGGCCACCACGAACGGTGCGTACTCGAGTCCGGATGCGTGTGGATCGGAGTACAGGGTGAGCGGCAGGTCGGTGAGTTTCTCACCGACTCGCGTTCCACCTGCCCGCGAGAGTGCGGTGCGACCCTCCTGCGCTCCGCGGCCTTCCATGGTCCACATCAGGTAGATCATCAGGTCGGCCACCGCCGACGGGGGCAGCACAGTCTGATAGCGACCGGCGGGCCGTTCGACGGTGTTTCGGGCCCAGCCGAGCCGGGTGGACAGCTCCGCCAACATCGTCTCGGCCGACACGTTCTGGAAGTCGGTGGTTCCGGTCCCCACCCAGGCGCTCGCCCCGGATCGCTTTCCGTTGATCTCGACCGATCCGGTGGGCTGTGTGAAAGTACGACGCACCCCGGTCGAGGTTCCGAGCCAGACGTTGTCGACGGTGTGCTGCGCGAATCCGTACAGCGCGTCCTCACCATCGAATCCGACGTTCAATTCCGTTGCCAGCGAGCCGAACACGTCGATCGACGTATGTTGTGCTCGGCGGTCCCAGTCGTGCGGGTCCGAGACCGACGCGCGAGGCAGCAAGGGCATCGCGTCCTCGGCGGGCTCTGCCGATCGCGCCGCCGCCTCGCTCGCCCGAACCACTGCCTCGATGTCCTCCGGATCGACACTCGTCGACGACACGGTGCCGACTCGAACGACGTCGGCCTCTCGCACGATCGAGATCACTTCCCAGCGCCTGGAGGTGGCAATTCCGTTGGTGGTCATGGAGTTTCCGGCCCACCGCAGTGTTGCATCGCTGGAGTCGGTGACGATCACGATGGTGTCGTCGACACTCGCGCAGGCGAGTGCACGTTCGATCACGAGCTGCGGCGCGATCATCGACCTGCTTCCGATCGGGTGTTGAGGACGTTGACGCCGCGGAACAACGCGACGGGGCACCCGTGGCTGACGGCGGCCACCTGCCCGGGTTGGGCCTTGCCGCAGTTGAATGCGCCGCCGAGTCGCCACGTGGACGGTCCGCCGAGCAGTTCCATCGAGCCCCAGAATTCGGTGGTCGTCGCCTGGTACGCCACGTCACGCACCTGGCCGTCGAGCACGCCGTTGCGGATTCGGTAGAAGCGTTGGCCGGTGAACTGAAAGTTGTAGCGTTGCATGTCGATCGACCAGGATTTGTCTCCGACGACGTAGATGCCGTCCTCCACCTCGCCGATGACGTCGGCGGTGGATCGATCGACATCGGGGTCGGGCTGCAGCGATACGTTCGCCATCCGCTGGATCGGAACATGATGCGGAGAATCGGCGTACGAACATCCGTTGGACCGCTCGAGACCGAGTTTGGGGGCGAACACTCGATCGAGTTGGTAGCCGACCAGTGTGCCGTCGCGGACCAGGTCCCATCTCTGCGACGCCACTCCGTCGTCGTCCCAACCGATGCTGGCCAGGCCGTTGATCTCGGTCCGGTCGGCGGTGACGTGCATGATGGGCGATCCGTAGCGCAGCGTCCCCAACTGGTCCGGGGTCGCGAACGACGTGCCGGCGTAGGCGGCCTCGTAGCCGATGGCGCGATCGTATTCCGTTGCGTGCCCGATCGACTCGTGAATGGTGAGCCACAAATTGGTCGGATCGATCACCAGATCCGTCGAGCCTGCCACGACAGAGGGCGCCTTCACCTTCTCGGCCAACCAGTCCGGGATCCGGGCCAGCTCGTCGGCCCAGTCCCACGTGCTGTGCTCACCCAGGTATTCCCAGCCTCGTCCGACGGGTGGAGCGAGGGTGCGCATGGTCTCGAACGCACCGGCAGATCGATCCACCGTGGTGGCCTCGAATTGTGGATGCAGTCGCACCCGCTGCTGAGTGATGCTGCTGCCGGCCAGATCCGCGTAGAACGACTGCTCCTTGACCTGCAGAACCGAGGCGGTCACGTGATCGACGCCGTCCGACGCCGCCAGCCGGGAGGAGTACTCCGCCAGCAGTGCCACCTTCTCGGTGGTGGGTACCTCGAACGGATCGATGTCGTACTCCGACACCCACGTCGCGTTCGAGTACACCGGCTCGGCGGCGAGTTCGACGCGTTCGCGATTGAGTGCCCGTAGTGCGGTGGCCACCTCGACTGCTTTGCGCGCTGTCTCGGCCGCTGCGTCGGTACCGAGTTCGGCGTGCGATGCGAAACCCCAGGTGCCGTCGACCACGACCCGCACGGCGAGGCCGATCTCCCCGGCGTCGATTGCCGATTGAACCGAGCCGTCGCGCAGCGAGATCGACTGAGTCGTCAAGCGCTGCACGCGAACATCGGCATGCGTTGCCCCGGCGGATCGAGCCGTGCTCAGGGCGGCGTCCGCGAGGGCCTGCAGGGGCAGAGCCAGGAAGTCGGCGTCGACCGACCGATCCGATTGTCTCGTCACGTCTGAAGACGCTAGCCGAATTGTTGCCAGCCGAGTCGAACGACCATCCCCACGACCACGACCAGCAGGACGATTCTCACGAATCCGGCACCGCGGGCGACCGCCGTTCTTGACCCGAGGACGGCACCGAACACGTTGCACACCGCCATGACTGCTCCGAGTTGCCAGTAGACGCTGCCGGTGACGGCGAAGAAGGCGAGGGCACCGACATTGGACCCGACGTTGATCACCTTGGCCATCGCGGCGCTGCGCACGAACTCGGTGCCGAGCATCGTGGCGAAGACGATGATGAGGAACGTTCCGGTGCCGGGCCCGAGAATGCCGTCGTAGAAGCCGATTCCGGCGGCTGCACAACCGATGACGATCAGAACCTTGCGATGGGTCGGCGGCGACGGCGCCGCGGTCAGGCCGATGGTCGGACGGCAGGTGACCAGTACTGCCACACCCACGAGAACCACCATGATGATCGGGACGAACAGCTCGCGATCGATCAACGACACCGCAGCAGCGCCGGCCGCCGAGGTCACGGCGGCGAGGACGCCGGCCGGAACGAGCACCGCCCAATTCAGCGAAACCTTCCGTGCGAAGGTCACGACGGCGGCGACGGTACCGAATACGGCAGTCGCCTTGTTCGTCGCCAGCGCTGCCTGCTGCGTCAGCTGAGGTGCCACGAGAAGAATCGCCGGCAACAGGATGAGGCCACCTCCGCCCACCACTGCGTCGACCCAACCGGCGGCCGTGGCCGCGACCATCAGCAATCCCCAGTCGGCGGCAGTCATACGGCAAACTCAATCACATGCGTCGATTCAGTCTGTGGCTCCGTGGGCAGCCGTTCGTGGCCGATGCCCTGCTGGCCGTCGGGCTGTTCGTCGTCGACATTCTGGTGTTCGTCAGCTCGGTCGACGGTCTGAACGGGCCGTTGTTCCTGGTCTTCTCGGTCGTGCTGACGATTCCCGTCGCGTGGCGGCGGCGTCTGCCCCGCACGATCGCAGCACTGACTCTCGTCACCACGCTCAGCTCCGACATAGCGGGCAGCCTGGTGGGCGATGCGTACAACGGTCACCCGGCAGCGCTCGCCCTGCCGATCATGCTCTACACGCTGGTCGCGTACGTCGGTCGAGTTCAGGGCGGCGTCTATGCCGCCGCACTCGCCGTGTACACCGCCGCGAACCTGCTTCTGTTCGCCCAACCGGTGTTCACGACGCTGCTGTTCAGCGCGCTGATGTACGCCCTGTCGTGGGTTGCGGCGGAATTTCTCGGTGCCCGCCGGGCGTACGACGAAGCGACTCAGGCCCGGCTCGTCGTGGCCGAGTACGACAGGGACCGACGCGCCGAAGAGGCCGTGCTCACCGAGCGCACTCGCATTGCACGCGAACTGCACGACGTCATCGCCCACAGCGTCAGTGTCATGGTGGTGCAGGCCGACGGTGCCTCGTACGCCATCAGGCGCAATCCCGATCGCGCAGAGCAGGCCGTGGCCAACATCTCCGCAACGGGCCGTTCGGCATTGGCCGAGCTGCGTCGAACGGTCGCGTTGCTGCGAACCTCGCCCGACTCGGACGACATGCCCCAGTACGGCACCGCCGGTCTGGCCCGTGTCGTGGAGATGATGGGTCGCGCCGGATTGAACGTCGAGCTCGAACAGACCGGAAACCTGGACGACATCAGTCCGGCGATCAGCCTGGGAGTGCACCGGTTGGTGCAGGAATCGCTGACCAACGTCCTCCGCCACGCCGGTCATGCGCCACGCGCTGTGGTCAAGGTGGTTCGCGGAGAAGATGCGGTCACCGTCGAGATCTCCGACAACGGCTCCGGCGCACCACCGTCCGAGGACGGTGGTGGACACGGACTTCTCGGAATGCGCGAGCGAGTAGCGGTGCTTCGAGGCACCCTGCACGCCGGGCGGACGCCGCACGGCAATTGGCTCGTGCGGGCAACGCTGCCGATCGAGTGAGGGCTAGGTTGGGTCGGTGCCGATCACCGTTGTCGTCGTGGACGACCAGGAACTCATGCGCATGGGATTGAACATGGTGCTCGAGGCGCAGGACGACATCGAGGTGGTGGGGGAGGCCTCGGACGGGGCGGGTGCCGTCGAGGCCGTCGCCAGACTGGCACCGGCGGTAGTGCTGATGGACGTCCGCATGCCCGGCATCGACGGCGTCGCCGCCACCCGCAGCATCACCGAATCGGGTTCGGACGCCAAGGTTCTGGTGATGACGACCTTCGATCTCGACGAACACGTCCTCGGGGCACTCCGGGCAGGGGCCAGTGGATTCCTGCTCAAGGACACTCCACCCGAGGACCTGGTCTCCGCGATTCGCAGCGTGGCCGCAGGCGATGCCGTCGTCTCGCCGAAGGTCACCAAGCGTTTGCTGTCGAGGTTCGTCGAGCAGTCCGTGTCGACCACCGATGCCGCCGTTCTCGATGCTCTCACCGGACGCGAGCGCGAGGTGCTGGTGCACTTGGCTACCGGCTTGTCCAACGCCGAGATTGCGGCCGCCCTGCATCTGTCCGAGGCGACGATCAAGACTCACATCGGCCGAATCCTGACGAAGTTGGACGTCCGCGATCGAGTCCAGGCCGTCGTCGTGGCGTACGAAACCGGCCTCGTCCGGCCGGGTTCCTGAGAATCTGCCGACAAACACGGCAAGTCGGGAGCTATTTCGATGCCCCGCGCGTTGTACCGGTGAAGCGAAGAAAGGACCGTCATGCTCGCTCTGTTCGTACTCTATGTCGTGGTCGAGGTCGCAGCGCTGGTCGCCGTAGGAAGCGCGCTCGGTGTGCTCTGGACCGTCGTGCTGCTGATCGGTGGATCGCTGGTGGGGTCACTCCTCGTGCGATCGCAGGGCAGACGTGTGTTGGACGGTCTGCAGCGGGCATCGCGAGGCGAGCGATCGGCCGGCGGTGCCGTGGCCGACGGCGCTCTCTTCGCCGCAGGGTCGGTCGCGATGTTCGTGCCCGGCCTGGTGACCACGGTGATCGGGTTGCTGCTGTTGATCCCGCCGACCAGGTGGCTACTGCGCCCAGCGGTGATGTGGGCCGCCGCGCGCTGGTTGCCACAGGTCGCTACCGCCACCCGGCGCATGCGCCCCACCGTCATCGACGGTGAGATCCTCGACGACAGCACGCGAGCACCGAATGCATCCGGTTCTGCGCCGATACTCGAGGGACAGGTGATCGAGGCCGACCGCTTCGATCCCGCAGCCGGGGATTTCCGGAAGCCACACCGGTAGGGGCAGACTGGTCGTTCGTGACCACCGAATTGTTCTGCGGCGGACGGATCTACAGTCCGATGGCCTCCGACGCCACCGCCATGGCCGTGACCGATGGAATCGTCAGCTGGATCGGTGAGGACCGCACCGGGAGAGCGCTCCATCCAGGAGTCCGCATCACCGACTTGGCGGGCTCCTTCGTGGCACCGGCGTTCGTCGACACTCACGTGCACGTCACCGATCTGGGTCTGTCGCTGATCGGACTCGATCTGTCCGGCTGCACTTCGCTCGAACACTGCATGCGGGTGCTCGCCGAACACGCATCATCGTCCTCGGACGCACTGATCTGGGGACACGGCTGGGACGAAACCGGGTGGCCCGAACATCGTGCACCGTCCCCAGCCGACCTCGATGCGGCAGCTCCTGGTCGTCCGGTGTACCTCACTCGCATCGATTCGCATTCGGCCGCCGTCTCGACGCCGTTGCGCGTCGCCGCGACCGGTATCGAATCCGTCACCGGCTTCTCGGAGCAGTCCCCACTCACCGCTGCCGCGCACCACCTCGCGCGGCAGACAGCGCGGTCGATGATCACGCCCGACACCCGAAATCGGGCACGAACGGCTGCGCTCGACAGTGCTGCGGCGCAGGGAATCGTCGCAGTCCACGAATGTGCCGGTCCGATCGTGTCGGGTATCGACGACTTCCGCGAACTGATGGTCACCGAACACGGGGTGGAGGTTCGCGGATACTGGGGCGAGCTGGTCGAGACGGCCGAGCAGGCGCGGCAGCTGCTCGGCGACACCGGTGCCCACGGACTGGCCGGCGACATCTTCGTCGACGGCTCGCTGGGGTCGCGGACCGCGTGGCTGTCGTCGCCCTACGCCGACGGCTCCGGATCGGGTGTCCCGTACGAGGACGTCGATGCGATCGCCGCACACATCTCGGCGTGCACGACCGCCGGGATACAGGCGGGTTTCCACGTCATCGGCGACGCGGCTGTGTCGGCTGCCGTCACAGCGTTCGAGCGGGTGGTGGCCGAGCTCGGAACTCCTGCCGTCGCCGCGTGCGGGCATCGGCTCGAACATCTGGCGATGGTCGCACCCGAACAGGCCGACAAATTGGCCTCGTGGGGCGTCATAGCCAGCCTGCAACCGATGTTCGATGCCCTGTGGGGTGGTTCGGACGGGCTGTACTCGGCGCGACTCGGCGCAGATCGTGCGTCGGCGCTCCATCCGTTCGCGCGCCTGGCGTCGGCGGGGGTGGCGCTCGCATTCGGTTCGGATGCGCCGGTCACCCGACTCGATCCGTGGGCGACGATCAGAGCCGCGGTCAACCACCGCACGCCGGGCAGTGCCATCTCGCCTCGGGCCGCTTTCTCTGCCGGTACCCGCGGAGCGTGGCGTGCGGGCGGAGTCCGAGACGGATTGGCGGGAACGTTGGTGCCGGGAGCGCCCGCGTCCTTCGCGGTGTGGGAGGTCGACGAACTCGTCGTCCGAGCGCCCAAGGACAGCGTGCAACGCTGGTCGACGGACCCCCGTGCGGGGGTATCTCCGTTGCCGGGTCTCGACCCGTCGTCCACGAGCCCACAGTGCTCGATGACCGTCCATCGTGGGCAGGTCATCCATGAGAACTGAGTCCACCTCGGGTGTCGGGGCCGGGGCCTCGTCGGCGGGGCGACTACGACGAGCCTCGATGTCCACTGCACTCTCCGTTGCCGGTGGTGCCCTGATATTTGCGAGCTTTCCTCCGCGAACCCTGTGGTTTCTGGCACCGCTCGGAATCGCGCTGCTGGCCCTCGTCCTGACCGGCTTCGGCGGCCGAAGTCCGTTGTCGCTGAAAGCGGGATTCGGCTACGGCTGTGCCGCCGGACTCGGATTCTTCGTTCCACTGCTCCCGTGGATCGGTGTCTACGTGGGACCGATGCCCTGGCTGGCGCTCGCCGCCGCCGAGTCCGTCTTCGTCGGCTTGTTCGGAGTGCTCGGTGTGGTCGCAGCACGGAGTGCCTGGTGGCCCGTGTCGATGGCATTGGCCTGGAGCCTGACCGAGTGGCTTCGGTCCAGTGTTCCCTTCGGCGGTTTCCCGTGGGGCCGGTTGGCGTTCGGACAACCCGAGGGCTGGCTGCTTCCCTTGGCGAGCATCGGGGGTGCACCGTTGCTCGGTTTCGGTGTGGCACTGACCGGAACCGGAACGGCCGCGCTGCTGGTCGCGGGCACTCGGCGCGACGGAGTGCGTTCGTTCCTCGGGCCGGTCGCCGCCACGACGGTCGCGTCCATAGCGGCCGTGGCGCTGCTACCCACGCTGCACAGCAACGACGCACCGGAAGGCGACGAACGGACCGTGACGATCGCAGCCGTCCAGGGAAGCGTTCCGCGTCTGGGTCTGGACTTCAACGCCCAGCGGCGAGCGGTGCTGGACAATCACGTCCGTGAAACGATGAGTTTGGCCGCCGACGTCGAGGCAGGCATGCAACCTGCCCCGGATCTCGTCGTGTGGCCCGAGAATGCCTCCGACATAGATCCATTGAGAAATGCCGACGCTGCAACTCTCATCACGCAGGCGTCCGTGGCTGTGGGGGCTCCGATTCTCGTCGGGACCGTACTCGTCAATGCCGATGGCACGAACACGAATTCGGTGATTGCGTGGAACGGTACGGACGGGCCCGGTGAGCGGCACGACAAGAAGATAATTCAACCGTTCGGCGAATACTTGCCATTCCGAAGTTTTTTTCGATTGTTCTCGGAATATGCCGACCGAGCGGGTTATTTCGTTCCCGGTAACGGAAACGGAGTTGTCCGCGCCGGGGGAATAGCAGCCGGAATAGCGACCTGCTACGAAGTCGCATTCGATCGCGCCCTCGAGGAATCGGTCCGATCGGGCGCGGAGTTCATTGCAATTCCAACCAACAACGCGACCTTCGGCGACACCGAAATGACCTACCAACAACTCGCGATGTCCAGGGTGCGCGCCGTCGAGCACGGCAGAACTGTCGTGGTGGCCGCCACGAGTGGTGTGAGCGCGATCGTGGCGCCGGACGGAGAGGTTCTGCAGGATTCGCCGCTGTTCACTCCCGACGTGCTGGTTTCCAGTGTTGTACTGCGACAATCCCTCACCGTCGCGACACGAATCGGCTTCGGATCGGAACTGGTGCTGTGTCTGGCGGCAGTCGGAGCCCTCGGCGCGACGCTCGTGGTCGGGCGCCGCCGCTCCGCCTCCTGAAACAATCGTCGAGTCGGTAAACGGTGGGTCGATCACAACGACAGGTCCGATACGGGTCGGACAATGCTGTGCGACGCGGCGTGGGCAGTCATTCGTTCGACCGAATAGCGCCTGTTCGGGTAGCACTCGGGGTCACTTCTGTAACAGGCTGGAGTCGGCGATCGATGGTTCTTATGATTACCGCACAAAAGAATCCTGCCGATGTTGTATCTTTGTAAGCCGCTGGGATGCTCGACGCGGAATTTCGGGTCGGCTTTCGGCGGTTGGCCGACGGTCTCGCGTGTGCATGTGAGTGCAGCACGAACGCCGACGTGGTCGAACGTGTCGTACGCCTGGTGGGGAGGGGAGTTCATGTCGGACAGGACGTCGAATTCGAGAGTCACCACGCACTCGGTTCGCGAACTCGAGGTTGGTTCTCTTCGGTAGAACCGTACCCTTTCCCTGTTTCAATCCAGTGGGCCGTGCGCGACGAATCGATACGACGGCATATCACCACCGAACGTGTGTGAATCGACACGAACGCAGACCAGAACGGAAGCCAGAATTGCTCAATCGCGCGCACAGGCCGCCGCGGCTCGACAGTCCGAACCGAACCGAGGTCTCCGGGTCCACCGACCCGATGTCGGCCATCGTGACCGTGCCGTCGAAGGGCAAGTGAATGCGCGCAGCAATTTCCGGTGGATCTCAGACGCCCCCGACAGGCCCCGGCTTCGAGAACGGTTTCCCGCTGTCGTCCGCTCAGCGTGGCATGTGGTTCGCTCAGCAGCTTGCCCCTGACGTCCCGGTCTGTATCGCACAATATGTCGACCTTCGCGGCAACCTCGACATCGGCGTTCTGCAAGAGGCCTCGGCTCAGGCCGGACACGAGTTCCAGTCCGCTTATCTCCGACTGGCCGAGGTGGACGGCGAACCCGTACAGCTGGTCGATCACTCCATCGACCAGTCGGTGCACTACCTCGATCTGCGTGATGCCGAGGACCCGATGGCGTCGGCGCTGAGGTGGATCGACGAGAACTACGTCAAGCCCGTCGACATGGAACGCGATCCCCTCGTCGACAGTTGGATCATTCAGGTCGAGGACGATCGCAACCTCTGGTACAGCAAGATTCACCACGTCGCACTCGACGGCTACGGTGCCATGACTCTCGTCAACCGAACCGCCGCGCTGTACACGGCGGCCGTCGAACACGTCGAGCCTGCCCCCAACAAGGCGGCCGAGCTTCGCCGACTCTACGAGCTCGATCAGGAATACCGGACGTCGTCGCGCTTCGAGTCCGACAAGGCGTACTGGACTGCTCGCGCCGCGGACATCCAGGACGGAGCTTCTCTGTCCAACACGGCCGGTCGCACGATCGCTGCCAGCAAGTTGCGCAGCGTCGCTCTCCCCGAGGACGTCGTCGCCGAGCTCGAGGCGTCCGACGCGACCAAGGGTGGAACCGCGGCTGCGGTGTTCATCGCCGCTTTCGGCTGCTACCTCTCGCGAATGACCGGGCGAGAAGACGTCTCGGTCAACATCCCGGTGTCCGCGCGCACCACCGCGTTGCTTCGCCGATCCGGTGGAATGCTCGTCAACGTCGCCCCCATTTCGATCCACGTGCCCCAGGACGCGACCGTCGGCGAGCTGGTTCAGCAGGTGCAGCTCGAACTGATGGGAGCGCTGCGGCACCAGCGCTTCAGCATCGAGGACATTCGGCGCGAGCTGGCGGCCTCGGGTAGTGACAAGCAGCTGTCCGGCCCGATGGTCAACATGATGCTGTTCCATCAGCAGATCGAACTCGGGTCGATCGTCGGCGAGTTCAACATCGTGACCTCGGGTCCGGTCGAGGACCTCCTGGTCAACGTTTATCAAAGCGGATCTCCGGCCCGGACGTTCGTCGATTTCAGGGCCAACCCCAACCGGTACGACGACGACGACCTCACCGCGCACCACTCGAGCTTCGTCGACATGGTGGAAGCCTTCATCGCGGCCGGACCCGAGACCGCAGTTCTGGACGTCCATCCGGTCAGCGCACGCGAGGGCCAGCGCCGGCGGCGCGCTGCAGCCCAGCTCGTTTACTGGACCGACCGGCTCGCCGACGCCCCCGATCTCCTCGATCTTCCGACCGACCGCTCGCGCGCCTCGCACATCGGACACGTTCGCGCATCCCACGAGGTGACGATCGGATCCGAAACGTGGTCCGGAGTGACTCGATTGGCGGCGGAACGGTCCACGACACCGTTCGTGGTCCTCGAATCTGCTCTCGCCGTGCTGCTTTCGCGGCTGGCGAACACCGACGACCTGGTGATAGCCGTACCCGCGGGTCACGGAAACACCGTCGCGCTACGTAGCCGTCCCGACGTTCGGCAGTCGTTCACCGAATTCGTCGATGCGTCCGCAGCCGACTTCGATGCGGCGATGGCACACGGTGACACGTCGTTCGACGACGTCGTTCAGGCCTTGAATCTGCCTCGAACGGAATCGCACAGCCCTCTCGCTCAGGTTGCGCTCCGGTTCGGTCCGTCCGCACTGCCGCGTGACGGAGTCGGCATGGATCTGGTCGTCACCGTCGACGAGTCCGATTCTGTCACCGTCGTTTTCGATTACGCCACAGAACTGTTCGATGCCGCGAGCACGGCTCAACTCGCCCGTCGCCTCGTCCGCGTTCTCGACACATCGACCAACGAGCCCGATATGCCGATAGGCGATGTGGAACTGCTGTCCACCGCCGAGCGCGCGCGCCTGGCTCCGGTTCGTGGTCCGCGGTCTGTGGTGGGTGTGGTGTTGCCGGAGTTGTTGGCTGGTGCGGTGGGTGTTGCTGGTGTCGGTGGTGTTGCGGTGGTGTCGGGGTCGCGGTCTGTTTCGTATGGTGAGTTGGATGCGGCGTCGTCGCGGTTGGCGCGGATGTTGATGTCGTGTGGGGTGGGTCCGGGGTCGTTCGTGGCGTTGGCGTTGTCGCGGTCGGTGGAGTCTGTGGTGGCGGTGTGGGCGGTGGCGAAGGCCGGTGGTGCGTTCTTGCCGGTGGATCCGAATTATCCGGTGGATCGGATCGAGCACATGTTGGTCGATTCGGGTGCTGTGGTGGGTGTGACGTTGGGTGCGGATGTGGGTGCGCTCTCGGGTGTGGGTGGGGTGTCGTGGGTGGTGCTCGATGATCCGGATGTGGTG
Organism: Rhodococcus sp. IEGM 1370; assembly: GCF_033142325.1. Classification (NCBI taxonomy): domain Bacteria; kingdom Bacillati; phylum Actinomycetota; class Actinomycetes; order Mycobacteriales; family Nocardiaceae; genus Rhodococcus; species Rhodococcus sp. IEGM 1370. The sequence goes on from NZ_JAWLRY010000005.1 coordinate 195,605, forward strand.
GCGGATCTGGCGTTTCGGTCGTCTGCTCCGGTGTTGGATGTGGAGCGTTCGGGTGTGTTGCGGCTCGATGATGCGGCGTATCTGATTTACACGTCGGGGTCGACGGGTGTGCCCAAGGGTGTGGTGGTCACTCATCGTGGTGTGGGGAACTTGGCTGCCGAGGAGCGGGTTCGGTTCGGTGTGGGTCCGTCGTCGCGGGTGTTGGCGTTCGCGTCGCCGAGTTTCGATGCGTCGATTCTCGAGTTCGTGTTGGCGTTCTCGGGTGGGGCGACGATGGTGATTGCTCCGCCGTTGGTGTTCGGTGGGGTGGAGTTGGCGTCGTTGCTCGCCGAGGAGCGGGTTTCGCATGCGTTCGTCACGCCTGCGGCGTTGGCGTCGGTGGATCCGGTGGGGTTGGAGTCGGTCGAGGTGGTGGTGACCGGTGGTGATGTGTGTGCGCCGGAGTTGGTGGCGCGGTGGGCGCCGGGTCGGCGGATGTTCAATGCGTACGGTCCGACGGAGGCGACGATTTTCTCGTCGATCTCGTCGGCGTTGGTGGTAGGGGAGTCGGTCGATATCGGTTCGCCGACGATCGGTTTCGCTGAGGTGGTGTTGGATTCGCGGTTGAATCCGGTGCCCGTCGGTGTGGTGGGTGAGTTGTATCTGGCGGGTCCGGCGTTGGCTCGTGGGTATCACGCGCGGTTGGGTTTGACGGCGGAGCGGTTCGTGGCCGATCCGTTCGGTGCTGCGGGTTCGCGGATGTATCGCACCGGTGATGTGGTGCGGTGGAATGCCTCGGGTGCGTTGGAGTATGTGGGGCGTAGCGATTTTCAGGTGAAGGTGCGTGGTTTCCGGATCGAGTTGGGTGAGATCGATTCGGTGTTGGCTGCGGTGTCGGGTGTCGATTTCGTGGTCACCATCGGGCGTGAGAGTGCTGCCGGCAGTACGGTGTTGGTCTCGTATGTGTTGCCGGTGGCCGGTACGGTCGTCGAGGTCGATGCGTTGCGTGAGCATGCCGGTTCGATGCTGCCTGCGCACATGGTGCCCTCTGCGTTCGTGATGTTGGAGTCCATTCCTCTGACTCCGGCAGGCAAACTCGACCGCACCGCACTCCCCGAACCCGAACTCGGTTCACAGGGTGCATTCGAGGCCGCGGAAACGGAATACGAGGCCGCGGTGGCGTCCGTGTTCTGCGACGTTCTCGAGGTCGATCGGGTCGGTGTCACGGACAGCTTCTTCGATCTCGGCGGAAACTCCCTCGTGGCCACGCGTTTGATCGCACGGGTCAATTCGGCTCTCGGAACCGATCTGAAGGTGCTGGATCTGTTCGAGGCATCGACGGTTCGGACTCTGGCGGAACGTGCCGAAGCCAAGGGCGCGTCGCTGCATCGCCGCCCGGCGCTCGTCCCCGTCGACCGGCCCGATTCCATCCCGCTGTCTCTCGCGCAGCAGCGGATGTGGTTCATCAACCAGTTCGATGTGTCCTCGCCCGCGTACAACATTCCGCTCACCGTGCGCCTGACCGGTCGTCTGGACGTGAGTGCGATGGCTGCTGCCGTCGGCGACGTCCTGTCCAGGCACGAGTCGCTCCGCACGGTGTTCCCGACTGTGGGCGATCTGCCGAACCAGGTCATCGCACCCGTCGAGGACGTCACCGGATCGAAGCTCCCCCTCGACGTGGTGGACGTCGACGCCGGTTCGGTCGATGAGCTCGTCCGTGCTGCTGCGACAACAGGATTCGACGTCACGGTCGATTTTCCGTTCCGCGCGGTGCTGTACCGGACCGGCCCAAAGAGCTTCGTGCTCTCCATCGTCGTCCACCACATTGCGGCCGACGGTGCGTCGATGGCACCGCTGGCCCGAGACGTGATGGTCGCCTACGGCGCCCGCTCCGCCGGTTCGGTTCCGGCGTGGGAGCCACTCACCGTTCAGTACGCGGACTTCGCACTGTGGCAGCACGCCGTTCTCGGCGACGAGAGCGACTCCACGTCGGTGGCGTCGCGGCAGATCGAGTTCTGGCAGACGGCTCTGGCAGACCTGCCGGACGTGCTGCCGATGCCACTCGATCGCCCGCGGCCCACCCGGCAGTCGATGCGTGGCAGCGTCACCCCGTTCACGATTCCCGCCGATGTCGCCGCTCGGTTGAGTTCGGTTGCTGCCGAACACGACTCGACGCTGTTCATGGTCGTACATTCCGCGCTTGCATTGCTGCTCGCGCGGCTGAGCGGCACTCAGGACATCGCTGTCGGCACTCCGATCGCGGGTCGCGGCGACGCGGCCCTCGACGACCTCGTGGGCATGTTCGTCGGGACCCTCGTGCTGCGAACGCAGGTAGAGCCTCGAGCGACCTTCGCCGAACTGCTCGCCGACACTCGTCGCTCCGACCTCGCCGCCTTCGACAACACCGACATCCCGTTCGAGCGACTGGTCGACGTACTCGATCCGGTCAGGTCGACCGACCACTCGCCGCTGTTCCAGGTTCTCCTCGAGTTCCAGAACAATGCAGCTGTCACGTTGGAGCTACCCGATCTCACCGTCGATTTCGAGGAGATCAGCACCGACACAGCCAAATTCGATCTGCAGCTGCGCGTGGATCAGGAGCCCGTGGATCCGTCCGGGGCACTGTCGGCCTCGTTCACCTACGCCACAGATCTGTTCGATCCCGAAACCATCGACCGGTTCGTCGATCGCTTCCTGCGGATCGTGTCGACCATCGGGGCGTCGACGGACGTACGCACCGGTGACATAGACATCCTGTCCGCCGCAGAGCGGGAACTCGTCCTGTTCGAGTGGAACGACACCGCACGGCTGATCGAACCTCCGGTCCACCAGCACATCCCGGCCGGCGACGTCGACATGACGCTCAGCAGTCTGTTCGACCGACAGGTGCAGCGCAGCCCGTACTCGACCGCGTTGGTGTTCGAGGACGAGCACATCACCTATCTCGAACTGGACGAACGTGCGAATCAGCTCGCGCGACATCTGATCTCGCTCGGCGTGACGACCGAATCGCACGTCGGCCTCGCGATCCGACGGTCGATCGACCTGCTCGTCGGCATGTACGCGATCGTCAAGGCCGGTGGTGCCTATGTGCCGATCGACCCGGACCATCCGGTCGAGCGTTCGTCCTACGTCCTCTCCAGCGCCCAGCCTGTGTGCATCCTCACCACGAGCCGCGACTGGATCAACATCCCGGTCGCAACTCCGGTCCTCGCCGTCGATCTGCTCGACGTGTCCGATCGCGACCACACCTCTGTCACCGATTCGGATCGACTGGGAAGACTGCACGGCTCCAACACCGCGTACGTCATCTACACCTCCGGTTCGACCGGTCGACCCAAGGGTGTTGCAGTCACGCACTCGGCCATCGTGAATCGGTTGCTGTGGATGCAGCACGAGTATCACCTCGAGCCTGCGGACACCGTTCTGCAGAAGACACCGGCCACGTTCGACGTCTCGGTGTGGGAATTCTTCTGGCCCCTGCAGGTCGGTGCCAAGCTCGTCGTGGCCGAACCCGACGGACACCGCGATCCGGTCTACCTGTCCCGCATCATCGCGGACGAGCACATCACCACCGCGCACTTCGTGCCGTCCATGCTCGCGGTGTTCGCGGCAGGTGGACGAGCTGCGGAATGTGTCTCGCTCCGACTCGTCTTCTGCAGTGGCGAGGCACTTCCGCCTGCCACCGCGGCACAGTTCGCGCAGTTCTCCAACGCAGAACTGCACAACCTCTACGGCCCGACCGAAGCGGCCGTCGACGTCAGCTACTACCACGTGACCGGCCGCGACGCCGTCTCGATCCCCATCGGCGCACCGGTGTGGAACACACGCTTGTACGTGCTCGACGCCTCGTTGCGACCGGCTCCCATCGGTGCTCCCGGCGAGCTGTATCTCGCCGGCGTGCAACTCGCTCGTGGGTACGTCGGTCGCGGCGACCTCACAGCGGATCGCTTCGTCGCGGATCCGTTCGGCGAGCCCGGCGAGAGGCTCTATCGCACAGGCGATCTGGTGCGCTGGCGCGCCGACGGCGAACTCGAGTACATCGGCCGAACGGACTTCCAGGTCAAGCTGCGCGGCCTGCGCATCGAACTACCCGAGATCGAATCGGTTCTCCTTCGATCCGAGTCGGTCGCACAGGCGGTCGCGTTGGTGCACAAGGACCCGAACACCGGTGAGACCCTCGTGGCCTACGTGGTCGGTGCACCCGGCTCCGCCGTCGACCCCGCACAGCTGACGGCCGAAGCCTCGCGCCGCCTGCCGGGGTACATGGTGCCCTCACACGTGGTGGTACTGGACTCGCTGCCGGTCAACGCCAGCGGCAAACTCGATCGCAAGGCATTGCCTGCGCCGGAATTCACCGTCGCCGCGTCGGAGTTCTTCGGCCCGGAGAACCCGGTAGAAGAGATCGTCGCCGGTGTCTTCGGTGATCTACTCGGTATCGCTCAGGTCAGTGTCACGTCGAGTTTCTTCGAGATCGGTGGCAACTCGCTGATCGCGATGCGTTTGGTCGCGCGCGTCAACGCGGCCCTCGGAACGGACATCGGCATCAGGGATCTGTTCGACGCCCCCACGGTGCGAGCGTTGTCGGCAGGCATCGACATCGGCGAGCACGACGCTGCGGCTGCCCCTCGACTGGTTCCGCAGGAGCGCCCGGATGTGGTGCCGCTGTCGCTCGCGCAGCAGCGAATGTGGTTCATCAATCAGTACGACACCGAGTCGGCTGCCTACAACGTCGCATTCGCCATGCGCCTGAGTGGTGTGCTCGATGTCGACGCGATGCACTCGGCCATCGGTGACGTGTTGAGCCGGCACGAGTCGCTGCGCACGATGTTCCCGCTGACCGACGACATTCCCGCGCAGTCCATCCTCGACGTGGCATCGGCACTGCCGGATCTGACGCCGATTCACGCGAACGACGAGCGTCACGTTCTCGAGTTGATCGCCGACGTCGCCGGCTCGGGTTTCGACGTCGTGGCGGATGTTCCGCTGCGGGTCCGACTGGTTCGGGTTCGCGAGAACGAGCACGTGCTCGTGATGGTGGTGCACCACATCTCCTCCGACGGGTTCTCCAGCGCTCCGCTGGCCCGTGACTTGATGGTGTCCTACAGCGCCCGCGCCGCAGGACACGCACCGAGCCAGGAACCGTTGCCGGTGCAGTACGCCGATTACGCGCTGTGGCAGCGCCGGTTCCTCGGTGCGGAGTCCGATCCCGAGTCGATGATGGCCAGGCAGCTCGCCTACTGGGTCGACACACTGTCCGGCAGCCCCGAGGTCCTGGCGTTGCCGACCGATCGCCCGCGTCCCGCGGTCGCATCCCTGCGTGGCGACAGCGTCTCCTTCGAGATCGACGCCGCAATCCATGCTCGTCTTGCTGCTGTTGCCGCCGAGCACAATTCCAGCGCGTTCATGATCGTGCACGCGGCTCTGGCCGTCCTTCTGGCCCGACTCTCGGGCACCGAGGACATCTCGGTCGGAACGCCGATCTCGGGCCGAGGAGACGCCGCACTCGACGAGCTCGTCGGCATGTTCGTCAACACCCTCGTTCTGCGCACCCAGGTGCCCGGCTCGACACGGTTCGAGGACCTGCTCTCGGAGGTTCGCTCGGTCGACCTGGCCGCGTTCACTCATTCGGATGTCCCGTTCGAGCGAGTGGTCGATGCGGTCGATCCCGCGAGGTCGACTGCCCATGCGCCGCTGTTCCAGGTGATGCTCGAGTTCCAGCAGACCGACCGACCGACGGTGACGTTGCCCGGACTGTCGATCGAGAGCATCGAGCTACCCAACGACATTTCCAACTTCGACCTGCAGTTGACGGTCTCGGAAGAATTCGACAGTTCCGGCGCACCGGTCGGCATGGAAGCCGGATTCCGCTACGCCACAGAACTGTTCGATGCAGACACCGTCCGGGTTCTCGCCGATCGCCTCGTACGGATCCTCGACGCCGTGACAGCAACGCCGTCCATCCGAGTCGGTGACATCGAGATTCTGTCTGCCAACGAGTACGACTCGCTGGCTCCGGTTCGTGGTCCGCGGTCTGTGGTGGGTGTGGTGTTGCCGGAGTTGTTGGCTGGTGCGGTGGGTGTTGCTGGTGTCGGTGGTGTTGCGGTGGTGTCGGGGTCGCGGTCTGTTTCGTATGGTGAGTTGGATGCGGCGTCGTCGCGGTTGGCGCGGATGTTGATGTCGTGTGGGGTGGGTCCGGGGTCGTTCGTGGCGTTGGCGTTGTCGCGGTCGGTGGAGTCTGTGGTGGCGGTGTGGGCGGTGGCGAAGGCCGGTGGTGCGTTCTTGCCGGTGGATCCGAATTATCCGGTGGATCGGATCGAGCACATGTTGGTCGATTCGGGTGCTGTGGTGGGTGTGACGTTGGGTGCGGATGTGGGTGCGCTCTCGGGTGTGGGTGGGGTGTCGTGGGTGGTGCTCGATGATCCGGATGTGGTGGCGGATCTGGCGTTTCGGTCGTCTGCTCCGGTGTTGGATGTGGAGCGTTCGGGTGTGTTGCGGCTCGATGATGCGGCGTATCTGATTTACACGTCGGGGTCGACGGGTGTGCCCAAGGGTGTGGTGGTCACTCATCGTGGTGTGGGGAACTTGGCTGCCGAGGAGCGGGTTCGGTTCGGTGTGGGTCCGTCGTCGCGGGTGTTGGCGTTCGCGTCGCCGAGTTTCGATGCGTCGATTCTCGAGTTCGTGTTGGCGTTCTCGGGTGGGGCGACGATGGTGATTGCTCCGCCGTTGGTGTTCGGTGGGGTGGAGTTGGCGTCGTTGCTCGCCGAGGAGCGGGTTTCGCATGCGTTCGTCACGCCTGCGGCGTTGGCGTCGGTGGATCCGGTGGGGTTGGAGTCGGTCGAGGTGGTGGTGACCGGTGGTGATGTGTGTGCGCCGGAGTTGGTGGCGCGGTGGGCGCCGGGTCGGCGGATGTTCAATGCGTACGGTCCGACGGAGGCGACGATTTTCTCGTCGATCTCGTCGGCGTTGGTGGTAGGGGAGTCGGTCGATATCGGTTCGCCGACGATCGGTTTCGCTGAGGTGGTGTTGGATTCGCGGTTGAATCCGGTGCCCGTCGGTGTGGTGGGTGAGTTGTATCTGGCGGGTCCGGCGTTGGCTCGTGGGTATCACGCGCGGTTGGGTTTGACGGCGGAGCGGTTCGTGGCCGATCCGTTCGGTGCTGCGGGTTCGCGGATGTATCGCACCGGTGATGTGGTGCGGTGGAATGCCTCGGGTGCGTTGGAGTATGTGGGGCGTAGCGATTTTCAGGTGAAGGTGCGTGGTTTCCGGATCGAGTTGGGTGAGATCGATTCGGTGTTGGCTGCGGTGTCGGGTGTCGATTTCGTGGTCACCATCGGGCGTGAGAGTGCTGCCGGCAGTACGGTGTTGGTCTCGTATGTGTTGCCGGTGGCCGGTACGGTCGTCGAGGTCGATGCGTTGCGTGAGCATGCCGGTTCGATGCTGCCTGCGCACATGGTGCCCTCTGCGTTCGTGATGTTGGAGTCCATTCCTCTGACTCCGGCAGGCAAACTCGACCGCACCGCACTCCCCGAACCCGATTGGTCCGCTCAGGTCACGTCCGGTCGCGACGCGGACAATGCGGTCGAGAAGACGTTGGCCGGACTGTTCGCCGAGGTGCTTCGACTCGACCGTGTCGGCGTCGACGATTCGTTCTTCGCTCTCGGCGGCGACAGCATCATGTCGATTCAGTTGGTCTCGCGCGCCAAGGCGGCCGGACTGTCTCTGTCGCCACGAGATGTCTTCGAGCACAAGACGGTTGCGGCGCTCGCCGAGGTGGTCGCGTCCTCGGACGGCACCGCACCTCTCGTACTGGAAGAGTTGCCCGGCGGCGGCGTGGGCGATGTACCTCTGACTCCGATCGTGGCGTGGATGCTCGATCGGACGGACGTTCTCGACAAGCACACGCAGACGGCGGTTCTCACACTTCCGGTCGACATCGAACTCGATGTGCTCGAAGCCACCGTCCAGACGGTCCTCGATCACCACGACATGCTTCGCGGTGTCCTGCACCGGGGTGAGCACCCCGCGATGGAGGTTCTTCCCGTCGGATCGGTCTCGGCGAACTCGGTCGTGCACCGCGTGACCTCGACAACCGTTCGGGGGCAGGAGTTCTCGGAGCAGGCAAACGCCGAGGCAGAAGCAGCAGTCGGCCGGCTGGCACCCGATGCCGGTGTCATGATCCAGATGGTGTGGTTCGACGCCGGCTCCGAGGGGAGCCGTCTGCTCGTCGTCGCCCACCACCTGGTCGTCGACGGCGTGTCCTGGAGAATCCTGGTTCCCGACCTCGCGTCGGCGTGGGCCCAGATCATCGGCGGAAGCACTCCCGAGCTGGCTCCGGTCGGCACCTCCATGCGTCGTTGGTCGCACGGTTTGCGTGAGGTCACCGCCACCCGCGGGGACGAACTGGCGATCTGGCGCGACGTTCTGGCACAACCGGATCCACTCATCGGATCGCGAGCACTCGATCGCGAGATCGACGTGTACCGAACAGTGGCCAAGGTCGAGTTGACGCTGTCCACCGACGTCACCGAGGGGCTACTGACGGCACTGCCCGACGCGTTCCACGGCAGCGTCAACGACGGCCTGCTCGCGGCTCTCGCCCTCGCTACGGCGGTGTGGCGACGTGGTCGGGGAGTGGTCGTCGACGACGCTCTCATCTCGCTCGAGGGTCACGGCCGCGAGGACCACGTGGTGCCCGGTGCAGATCTCGGCCGGACCGTCGGTTGGTTCACCACGATCTACCCGCTCAGGCTGACCCTCGCCGATCTGGATCTGGACGACGCACTCGCAGGCGGCGTCGACGCAGCGCGTCTGATCAAGTCGGTCAAGGAGCAGCTGCTGGCCGTTCCGGACCACGGTATCGGCTACGGCATGCTCCGCTACCTGGACGAGGACGGTGCCGCTGCACTGCGTGACTTCCCGGCTCCCCAGATCAGTTTCAATTATCTCGGGCGCTACAGCACCGATGTTCCCGACGAGCTTCGCGGACACGGCTGGCTTCCGGTCGACGACTCCGGTGTCGGCGATTCGCAGGACGAGGATCTGCCGGTCGCAGCCGTTCTCGACATCAATGCCGTCACCACCGCAACGCCGACCGGCCCGCGGCTCGAGGCGACGTTCGCTTTCCCCACCGGTGTGCTCGACGCGGACGAGGTCACCGAGCTGGCGGAGCTGTGGCGTCAGGCCCTGACCTCGCTGACGCAGCTGGCCCAGCGACCGGGGGCCGGTGGCTTCACGCCCTCCGACCTCGATCTGGTGCGGCTCGATCAGAGTTCCATCGACGACCTCGAACGGGTCTATCCCACGCTGGACGACATCTGGTCCATGACGCCGCTGCAGGCCGGATTGCTCTTCCACGCCGAGCTGTCGGATCAGTCCGTCGACGCCTACATCGTCCAACTGGTGCTGGAGTTGCGCGGAAGCGTCGACGAGGCGCGGTTCCGGCGTGCTGCTCGGGGGCTGCTGCGTCGACACGCGAACCTGCGGACCGCTTTCGTGCACAACAGCGACGGCGAGTCGATTCAGATCGTCCACCACGACGTGGATGCCCCCTGGTCGTCGATCGACCTGACCGGACTGGATCCGGAGGATCGAGCCCTCGAGCTCGATCGCATCGAACACGAGGACCGTGCCACTCGATTCAACATGGCACAGGCACCTCTGTTGCGCTTCATGCTCATCACCGTGGCACCGGGCGAGTGGCGCCTGGTGATGACCAACCACCACATCCTGCTCGACGGCTGGTCAACGCCGCTGTTGCTCAAGGACCTGCTGACGCTCTACGTGGTCGACGGTGACGAGACCGTGCTCCCACGAGTTCCGGCCTACCGCGACTACCTGTCGTGGCTGGCCAAGCGTGATCGCTCGTCGGCTCTCGAAGCGTGGACGAACGCTCTCGCCGGTTTGTCCGAGCCGACGCTGTTGACGCCGGTCGAGAGCCGACGCCAGGAATCGACGTTGGCGGGCCGCTCGTTGGTCTCACTCGATGTGGACCAGACGAACCGCTTGCGCAGCGTCGCTCGCGCCCGTGGCGTGACGATCAACTCCATGGTCCAGGCGTCCTGGGCGCTGGTTCTCGGCACTCTGACCGGACGCTCCGACGTCGTGTTCGGTGCCACCGTGTCCGGACGCCCGCCGGAGGTCTCCGACATCGAGTCGATGGTCGGGTTGTTCATCAACACTCTGCCGGTCCGGATCGTGCTCGATCCGTCGGAGACACTCGGTGAGTACCTCGAACGGGTGCAGTCCGAACAGGCCGCGCTACTCGATCACCACTACCTCGGCCTCACCGACATTCAGCGAGCAGTCGGACCGGCCGTCTCCTTCGACACCCTGACGGTGTTCGAGTCGTACCCGATGGACCGCGCGGGGTTGTCGGCGGAAACCGACCTCGCCGGAATGCGGGTGCACGACGTACACGACGGAAGCGACACGGCGCAGTATCCTCTGACCTTGGTCGCCATGGTCGACGACCGGCTGCACATCGAGGCGAAGTACCTGCCGGAGTTGTTCGAGCACAGCGTCGTTGCGGCGACGGTCGACAGAATCGTGCGGGTTCTCGAGGCCATCGCAACCGACACCGGTCGACGCGTCGGATCGCTGTCGTTGCTGTCCGAGGACGAATTGCGCCGGGTGGCACCGGTTCGTGGACCGGCGTCGTCGGATGCTCGACTGCTTCCCGATATCTTCACCGACGCTGCCGCAGTCGACCCGCAGGGTACCGCTCTGTGGAGCGAGGGCCGCACCGTGGACTATGCCGAACTCGACGCGCAATCGTCTGCTCTCGCAAGAACTTTGATCGCTCGCGGTGCCGGCCCGGAAACCGTCGTTGCACTGGCTCTGCCACGGTCCGTCGAATCCGTACTCGGCATCTGGGCAGTCGCCAAGACCGGGGCGGCATTCCTGCCGATCGATCCGAGCTACCCGCGCGATCGCGTCGAACACATGCTCGTCGACTCGAACGCGTCGATCGGTCTTACCCTGTCCGAACACGAGGCCGCGGTCTCCGGTCTCGGCTCTGCTCGGTGGACCGTGCTCGACCACGACGACACGCGCACCGAACTCGCCGGTCACTCGACCGCCCCGGTCCGCGACGGCGACCGAATTCGCCCGATGCACATCGATCAGCTCGCGTACCTGATCTACACCTCGGGCTCGACGGGTGTTCCCAAGGGCGTCACCGTCACCCACCGCGGGCTGGCGAATCTGGCCGAGGAGGAGCGGACTCGCTTCGAGGTGACCCCGGGTGCTCGGGTTCTCGCGTTCGCGTCCCCGAGCTTCGATGCCTCCATCCTGGAACTGCTGATGGTGTTCTCCGGTGCCGCGACCATGGTCATCGCGCCGACCTCCGTCTACGGCGGCACCGAGTTGGCCGAACTGCTTGCAGCACAGCACGTCACGCACGCGTTCGTCACGCCCGCCGCGCTGGCATCGGTGGATCCGGACGGCCTGACCGAGTTGGCCGTGGTGGCCACCGGTGGCGACGTGTGTCCGCCCGAGCTCGTGGCTCGCTGGGCACCGGGCCGTCGGATGTTCAACGCCTACGGTCCCACCGAGGCGACGATCTTCTCGTCCATCAGTGATCGACTCGACGTCGACTCCGCCATCGACATCGGTTCGCCGACAATCGGTTTCAGCGAGGTGGTCCTCGACGCACGACTGCATCCCGTTCCGGTCGGGGTCGTGGGTGAGCTCTATCTCGCCGGGCCTGCACTGGCTCGTGGCTACCATTGCCGATTCGGTCTGACCGCAGACCGTTTCGTCGCGAATCCGTTCGGCGAGAGCGGCGCCAGGATGTACCGCACCGGTGACGTGGTGCGGTGGACCGAGTCGGGAACGCTCGAGTACGTCGGACGCAGCGATTTCCAGGTCAAGGTGCGCGGCTTCCGCATCGAACTGGGCGAGATCGACGCCGTCCTGACCGACCATCCGATGGTCGAGTTCGCCACCACCGTGGGTGTCGACGGTCCGACGGGCAACACCATTCTGATTGCCTACGTCCTCCCGAGGTCCGGCGAGCAGGTCGATGCAGCAGCTCTGCGCACTCATGTCTCGAGTTCGCTACCGACCCACATGATCCCGACGGCCTTCGTCGCACTGGAGTCGATTCCGCTGACACCGGCAGGCAAGTTGGACCGCAATGCCCTGCCTGCACCCGATCTCCATCTCGGGGGCGACTCGCGTGCACCGCGGAACGACACCGAGCAGGTCATCGCCGATATCTTCGGCGAGGTACTGGGGATCGACGGCGTCGGAATCGATTCGAGCTTCTTCGATCTGGGTGGCGACTCGCTCAGTGCCACCAGACTCACTGCGCGCGTCAACTCCGCCCTCGGCACCACGATCAGCGTCCGCGCATTGTTCGAGGCTCCCACCGTCGAGTCACTTACGGTGCGAGTGCTCAGCAACCCGGTCGGTACCCTTCGCCGTCCCGCACTCGTGGCGAAGCCGCGACCGGATTCGATTCCGTTGTCGCTTGCGCAGCAACGAATGTGGTTCATCAATCAGTTCGACGTGACCTCGGCGGCGTACAACATCCCGCTTGCGGTGAGACTGACGGGTCGACTCGACATCGCCGCGATGAGCGCGGCCGTCGGGGACGTTCTGGAACGTCACGAGTCGCTGCGCACGGTGTTCCCCACCCGCGAGGATCGTCCTGAGCAGAAGATCCTCGACGTGCAGGCGGCGAGAACCGAACTCGCCGTCGTCGATCTGGACGCCACCGAGGTCGTTGCGGCCATCTCGGCCGCTGCCGCAACAGGATTCGATGTCTCGACCGATCTACCGTTCCGCGCGGTCCTGTACCGGATCGCACCGGACGAGTTCGTGCTCTCGATCGTCGTGCATCACATTGCTGCCGACGGCGCATCCATGGCACCCCTGGCGCGAGATGTCATGGTCGCCTACGGCTCTCGCGCGGCTGCCGGCGCGCCGATGTGGACACCGCTCGACGTTCAGTACGCGGACTTCGCACTCTGGCAACGCACCGTGCTCGGCGACGAGTCCGATCCCGCGTCCCTCGCCGCGCAGCAGTTGGACTTCTGGAAGACCGCCCTGGCGGATCTTCCCGATGTTCTGCCGCTACCGCTCGATCACCCGCGGCCCACTCGGCAGTCCATGCGCGGCAACAGTGTTCGGTTCGAGATCGACCGCACCACTCATGCCGGGCTGGTCGACCTCGCGCGTGCCAACGAGGCGACCGTCTTCATGGCCGTCCACGCGGCGTGGTCGATCCTGATGGCGCGCATCAGCGGCACCGAGGACATCGCTGTCGGAACGCCGATCGCCGGACGAGGTGACGCCGCACTCGACGATCTGGTCGGCATGTTCGTCGGCACCCTGGTTCTGCGCACGGAGGTGGCACCGCAGCTTTCGTTCACCGATCTGCTTCGGGCCACGCGTACAGCCGATCTCGCGGCGTTCGAGAACACCGATGTGCCGTTCGAGCGGTTGGTCGACGTTCTCGACCCCGCTCGTTCGACCGACCGCTCGCCGTTGTTCCAGGTGCTTCTCGAGTTCCAGAACAACACGTCCGCGACGCTCGAACTGCCGGACCTCACGGTCGAAGCCGTCGACATCGATGCTCACATCGCGAAGTTCGACCTGCAACTGACCGTCGCCGAGGAGTTCGACGAGGCCGGTGCACCGGCCGGGATGACCGCCGCGATCACCTACGCGACCGACTTGTTCGAGGAATCGTCCGTCGAGGAGTTCTCGGCACGTTTCGGTGCCGTGCTCGCCTCCGTGACGAGCGATCCCGAGCGCGCAGTCGGCGATATCGATCTGCTCCTGCCGGGTGAGCTCGACGCCATGACGCATGACTGGAACCACGCTGGCCGGGTGGCATCCGATGCGACGCTGGCCGATCGATTCGCAGCTGCCGCCGCGCGATTCCCCGATTCGCGCGCCGTCGTCTTCGGAGATCACACGCTGACCTACGCCGAGCTCGACGACCGCTCCAGCCGCCTCGCACGGCTTCTCGTACAGCGCGGTGTGACCTCGGAATCGCTGGTAGCGGTCGCGATGCCTCGCAACGAGGAGCTGATCGTCGCGCTGCTCGCGGTGATCAAGTCCGGTGGCGGCTACCTTCCGATCGACGTGTCCTACCCAGCGGACCGGCTGGCGTTCATGCTCGAAGACGCCTCGCCTGTCTGCGTGATCTCCACTGTTGCCGACAGTGCGGCGGTGCCCGCCTCGGATCTCGATGTCCTCGAGATCGATTCGCCCGAGCTGATCGCGGAGCTGGCCGGCGTGTCGGGTGCCCCGCTGACCGACGCGGACCGTTCGGGTGGCACCAGCGCCGATTCCATCGCGTACGTCATCTACACCTCGGGCAGTACCGGTCGTCCCAAGGGCGTGCAGATCGCGCACCGCAACGTGGCGACGCTGTTCGCGAACACCGCTGATCTCTTCGATTTCGACGATCGTGACGTCTGGACGATGTTCCACTCGTACGCGTTCGATTTCTCGGTGTGGGAGCTGTGGGGCCCGCTGCTGCACGGGGGAACGCTCGTCGTCGTCGACTACTACACGGCACGCTCTCCGGAGCTGTTCCGCGAGTTGCTGGTTCGCGAGCAGGTCACGGTGCTCAACCAGACACCGACGGCGTTCTACCAGTTCGCGGAAGCCGATCGTGTGGCCACCGGAAACCTCGCCGGCACCACGGACTCCGATCTCTCGCTGCGCTACGTGATCTTCGGCGGCGAGGCACTCGATCTCGGGCAGTTGGCTCGCTGGTACGCCCGGCACGACGAGTCCGCCCCGACTCTGGTCAACATGTACGGCATTACCGAGACAACAGTCCACGTGAGCCACCTGGCCTTGACCGAGCAGTTCGCGGCATCGGCCTCGGCCAGCGTCATCGGTCAGGCCATCCCCGCACTGCGCGTCGCCGTTCTCGACACGCGTCTCAATCCGGTACCACCCGGCGTCACCGGTGAAATGTACGTCTCCGGGGCACAGCTCTCTCGCGGATACCTCGGCCGGGCCGGCCTGTCGGCCACCCGTTTCGTGGCAGATCCGGCCGGAGAAGCCGGTGCCCGGATGTACCGCACCGGCGACACCGCACGGTGGAATCGTGACGGCGCGCTCGAGTACCTGGGCCGCAGCGACATGCAGGTGCAGCTGCACGGCTTCCGTATCGAACTCGGCGAGATCGAAAGCGCGCTGTTGGCGTTCGACGGCGTCGCGGCGTCCGTGGTCTCGGTTCGAGACGACGGATTCGGTGATCGACTGATCGGATACGTCGTCGCCGAGGCGGGCCGAACACTCGACCACTCCGCCGTTCTCGAATTCGTCGGACACTCACTGACGTCGTACATGGTTCCGGCCGCTTTGATCGTGCTGGACGAGCTGCCGCTCACCGCCAACGGAAAGCTGGACCGCCGGGCATTGCCGGCTCCGGACTTCTCCGCCAATGTCACCGAGAGCCGCTTGCCGGCAACCGAAGTCGAGTCCATCCTCGCCGGATTGTTCGCCGACGTCCTCGGCCTCGACACCGTCGGCGTCGACGACTCGTTCTTCGCGCTCGGCGGCGACAGCATCATGTCCATCCAGCTGGTCTCACGCGCCAAGGCGGCCGGTCTGGTCCTGGCTCCGCGCGACATCTTCGAGCGCAAGACCGTCGCGGCATTGGCCGAGGTCGTGGTCCTCGGAGGCGACGTCGTCGTACTGGAAGAACTCGACGGTGGGGGAGTCGGCCCGCTGCCCCTCACTCCGGTCGTGCGTTGGATGTTGGAGCGCAGCACCGACTTCGGGCGCTACACCCAGACGGCACTGCTTCAGCTCCCGGTCGGTATCGAGAGCGTCACGCTCGAGCGCACCGTGCAGGCCGTGCTCGATCGTCACGACATGCTGCGATCGCGACTGTTCCAGGACACGGACGGAATCTGGCACCAGGAAGTAGCTCCGATCGGCACTGTGTCCGCCGCGTCGGTGATCCACGCGGTCTCGGTCGATTCCGTGGACGGTCCCGAATTCTCCTCTTGTGCCGCAACGGAACTCGACGCTGCAGCAGATCGACTGGTCCCCGCCGACGGGGTCATGGTGCAGATGGTGTGGTTCCAGGCCCCGAACGGGTCCGGCCGACTGCTCGTCGTCGCACATCACCTCGTGATCGACGGCGTGTCGTGGCGCATCCTCGTCCCGGATCTGGCGACGGCCTGGAGCCAGATCGTCGCGGGCGACACGCCTGCGCTGGCACCGATCGGCACATCGATGCGACGGTGGTCCACCGGTTTGACCGAGGTCACCGCGGGCCGCGCCGACGAAATCGGCCTGTGGCAGCGCATTCTGAACGGTGACGATCCGACGATCGGTTCGCGACCACTGGACAAGCGCGTCGATGTAGACGCGACCGTGCAGCGCATCCGTACATCGCTCCCGGTCCAGGTGACCGAGCGACTGCTGACAGCGGTGCCGAATGCCTTCCGCGGCAGCGTCAACGACGGTCTCCTGGCCGGGCTGGCCTTGGCACTGACGGCGTGGCGTCGCGAACGGGGAGCCACTGTCCGCAGTGCGTTGATCACGCTCGAAGGTCATGGCCGTGAAGACGCCGTGGTGCCCGGAGCCGATCTCGGCAGAACCGTCGGCTGGTTCACCACGATCTTCCCGGTCCGACTCGACCTCGGCTACCTGGACATCGCCGACGCGTTGTCCGGTGGCGACTCCGCCGGAGCCCTGATCAAGGCCGTGAAGGAGCAGCTGCTCGAGATCCCCGATCACGGAATCGGCTACGGCATGCTGCGGTACCTGGACTCCGACGGGACCGAAGCACTGTCCGGTTACGCCGCCCCGCAGGTCAGCTTCAACTACCTCGGGCGCTTCTCGACCGGATCGTCCGAGGGCATGGAAGACGTGGGCTGGATTCCTGTGGCCGACGCCGAACTGGGCGACGCACAGAACCCGGACATGCCGGTACCGGCCGCGCTGGACATCAACGCCGTCACCACCTCGACACCCGACGGGCCCCAGCTCGACGCCACCTTCGCGTTCCCGGCCGGCATCCTGGATGCGGACGAGGTCGATCGGTTGATCGAACTGTGGACGCAGGCACTGACCGCGATCACCGAGCACGCCTCGACCGAGGGTGCGGGCGGCTTCACCCCGTCCGACCTCGAGCTCGTGGACATCGATCAGCGTTCCATCGAGGTGCTCGAGAAGCAGTTCCCCGATCTCGACGATGTGTGGTCGATGTCGCCGCTGCAGGCCGGACTGCTCTTCCACGCCCGTCTCGCAGGCGAGGTCGGCAGCGACAGTGCGGGAGTCGACGCCTACATGGTGCAGCTCGGTCTCGAGCTGCGCGGCGTCGTCGATGCCGAGCGGATGCATTCCGCCGTGAACAAGCTCGTCTCTCGTCATCCGAACTTGCGAGCAGCGTTCGTGCACAACAGCACCGGCGAATCTCTGCAGATCGTGCAGAGTTCGGTCACGGTTCCGTGGTCCGAGGTCGATCTCCGCGGCGAGGCCGATGTCGATGCGGCCCTGGAAGCGGTCCTCGCGGCCGATCGCGGCGTGCGATTCGAGATGGACTCGGCACCGCTGCTGCGGTTCACGCTGATCACCCTCGCCGACGATCACTGGCGACTGTTGCTGACCAACCACCACATCCTGCTCGACGGCTGGTCGACGCCGCTGGTGGTCAAGGAACTGATCACCCTCTACGTCACCGAGTCCGACGATTCGATGCTGCCGCGAGTTCCCGCGTATCGGGACTACCTCGCGTGGATGCGGCAACGCGACGTCGCCATCTCCACCGCGCAGTGGGTCAGTGCGATGGCCGGCGTCGAGGAGCCGACACTGCTCGTCACCGGTGACCGGGGTCGTCAGTTGTCCACTGTCTCCAGCGAGACCGAGCGGTCGTTGTCGATCGAGACCACAGCGGCGTTGCGCGATTTCGCGGCGCGCCGCGGGTCCACTCTGAACACCCTCGTTCAGACCGCGTGGGGCATAGTGCTCGCCACTCTGACCGGTCGCGGGGACGTCGTCTTCGGTGCCACGGTGTCGGGTCGTCCGCCCGAGGTTCCGGGCATCGAAGGCATGATCGGGCTCTTCATCAACACGCTTCCCGTTCGGGTGACGCTCGATCGGGCCGAGACACTCGGCGCTCTGGTCGATCGCGTGCAGGCCGAACAGGCAGCGCTGCTTGACCACCATTACCTCGGTCTGACCGACATTCAGCGCGCGGCCGGAGCCGGCGTCGCGTTCGACACGCTGACGGTGTTCGAGTCCTACCCGGTCGATCGCGCCGGAGCCTCTGCTGCAACGGATTTCGCAGGTATGCAGGTGACGGACATCCTCGGCACCGACGCGGCGCACTATCCGCTGACACTGGTGTCTTCGGTCGACGAGCGCCTGAACCTCAAGGCCAAGTATCTGCCCGAACTCTTCGAGCTAGAAGACGTGCACGCCATCGTCGATCGGGTCGAGCGGGTGCTCGACGCAGTGCTGGCCGACGAGCAGCAGCCACTGGCTCGGCTGCGATTGTTGGCCGACACCGAATTCGCTTCTCTGGCTCCGGTATTCGGCCTCGAAGGCCGATCGACTCGACTGCTACCGGAGATCTTCTCCGACGCAGCTGCCGTAGACCCGGACGCCATCGCGGTGCGCAGCGTCGACGGCGAGTTGACGTACCGAGAGCTGGATCGACAGTCGAACCGGCTCGCTCGCATACTGATCGGCCGCGGTGTCCGCACCGAGACGTTCGTCGCTCTCGGGATCGCACGATCCATCGAGTCGGTGTTGACCGTCTGGGCCGTCGCGAAGTCCGGTGCTGCCTTCGTACCGGTCGATCCGAACTACCCGGCCGATCGCATCGAGCACATGCTGGCCGACTCCGGAGCAACCTTCGGTGTCACCACCCGCACTCACCTCGACGACCTGCCGTCGACCGTGCCGTGGATCGTCCTGGACGACCTCGCCACCGACGGTCCGAACGCGGTGAGCGACGAGCCCGTCGCCGACGACGAACGCCATGGTCGCGTCACCCTCGCGAGTGCGGCGTACACGATCTACACGTCGGGTTCGACGGGTGTACCGAAGGGGGTCGTGGTCACCCACTCCGGCCTCGACAACTTCGCGACCGAGCAGCGCGAGCGCTATCGAGTCACGAAAGACTCACGCACGCTTCATGTTTCATCACCCAGCTTCGACGCGTCCGTACTCGAGTACCTGCTCGCGTTCGGCGTCGGTGCCACGATGGTGATCGTTCCACCCACGGTGTACGGCGGAGCCGAGCTGGCGTCGTTGCTGGCCGAGGAATCGGTCACTCACGGCTTCATCACCCCGTCCGCCCTCGCCTCGGTCGATCCGACCGGTCTCGACACGTTCGCCGACGTCGTGGTCGGCGGCGAGGCCGTTCCGTCCGAGTTGGTCACCAAGTGGGCTCCCGGTCGCAACCTGTTCAACGGGTACGGACCGACCGAGGCCACGATCATGTCCAACATCAGTGCACCGATGGTCGCCGGCGAGCCGGTGTCGATCGGTGGGCCGGTGCGGGGTGTCTACGAGGTGGTTCTCGACTCGCGACTGCAGCCGGTTCCCGTCGGGGTCACGGGTGAGCTGTATCTCGCAGGTGTCGGCCTGGCCCGCGGCTACCACGACCGGATGGGGCTGACGGCCGAACGATTCGTCGCCGACCCGTTCGGTGCTCCCGGTGCCCGCATGTACCGCACCGGAGATGTGGTGCGCTGGTCGCCGGATCTGACCATCGAATACGTCGGTCGCAGCGACTCGCAGGTCAAGGTCCGCGGCTTCCGCATCGAACTCGGCGAGATCGACGCCGCCCTCTCGGCACATCCCGCGGTGGATTTCGCAGCCACCTTCGGAACTCCCGGGCCGACCGGTGCCACTGTTCTCGTGGCGTACGTGCGCCTGACGGGGGAAAACCCGGCACACGCGGTCGACACCTTCGACACGGCGGTTCTGCGTGACCATCTCGCCGCCGCGCTGCCGTCGCACATGGTGCCCAGCGCCATCGTCGTGCTCGAGTCGATTCCGCTCACTCCGGTGGGCAAGCTCGATCGCGCCGCACTGCCCGTACCCGAGTTCGGCTCGGCCACCTCGTACCGAGAGCCGAGCACGCCGGCCGAGCTGACGGTCGCGGCGGTCTTCGCCGAGATTCTCGAGGTGGATCGAGTCGGTGCCGACGACGGATTCTTCGAGCTCGGTGGTGACTCGCTCAGCGCAACGCGGGTGATCGCTCGCGTCAACGCCGAGTTCGGTACCTCCATCGGTGTCCGCACGATCTTCGAGACCCCGACGGTATCGGGACTGGCGAGCGCAGTCGGCACTGCCGACACTCGCGCGCAGCGCCCGGCGCTCGTTGCGGCGGCGCGCCCGGAGCACATCCCGCTCTCGCTCGCTCAGCAGCGGATGTGGTTCATCAACCAGTTCGACACCTCGTCGGCCGCGTACAACGTGCCGCTGGTCGTCAAACTGACCGGGCGGCTCGACACCGCTGCTCTGGCTGCCGCGGTGGTCGATGTTCTGGGACGCCACGAATCTCTGCGCACGACCTTCCCCGACGGTCCGGAATTCCCGGTGCAGCTCGTGCACCCGGCTGCCGAGGTCGCGCCTGCGGTCGAATCCGAACGGATCGATGCCGCTGTTCTGACCGATCGCGTCGCTCAGTTGGCCGGTCGAGGATTCGACGTCACCACCGAGATCCCGGTGCACGTCGAGCTGTTCGAGGTGCTCGATGCAGGCGTCGACGCGTCCGAGGATCCCGTCTTCGTACTCGCCATGGTGGTGCACCACATCGCCGCCGACGGCGCGTCGATGGCACCTCTCGCTCGCGACGTCGTGCTCGCGTACTCGGCGCGCAGCGCAGGCAAGGCACCGAACTGGCAGCCGCTGCCCGTCCAGTACGCCGACTACACGATCTGGCAGCGTTCGCTGCTCGGAGACGAGCAGGACCCGTCGAGCGTGGCAGCGGCCCAGCTCGAGCACTGGTCCACCGCGCTCGCAGGTCTTCCCGACCTGCTGCCGTTGCCGACGGACCGACCGAGGCCGACCACTCAGGACTTCCGCGGTGGCCGAGTTCGCTTCACCGTCGACGCCGACATCCATCGGACGCTCGTCGACATCACTCGCGAACAGAACGTCAGCATGTTCATGGTGCTGCACGCGGCGTTCGCGGTCGTTCTGGCTCGTTTGAGCGGCACCGACGACATCGCGATCACCACCCCGGTGGCCGGGCGCGGAGACGCGGCTCTCGACGACCTCGTGGGTATGTTCGTCAACACGCTCGTGCTGCGCAGCCGAGTCGACGAGTCCGCGACGTTCGACGATCTGCTGAACCAGGTCAAGGCACACGATCTCGACGCGTTCGATCACACCGAAATGCCCTTCGAGAGAATCGTCGAGGTTCTCAATCCCACCCGGTCGACGGCATACGCTCCGCTGTCACAGGTCGCGCTGGCGTTCCAGAACAACGAGAAGGCCTCGCTCGAGCTCCCGGACCTCCGCGTCGAAGGCTTCGACTTCGACGTTCCGGTAGCCAAGCAGGATCTTCAGCTGCTGCTGTCCGAGACCTTCGACGAGGCGGGACGTCCGTCCGGCTTCGAGGCCGCATTCGACTACGCCACATCGCTGTTCGACGCGGCCAGCGTCGAGGCCATCGCGGCGCGACTGATTCGAGTTCTCGATGCCGTCGGACGCGACCGGCACGCGGTGGTCGGAGACATCGAAATTCTGGGTGCCGACGAGCAGCGCGCGTTGGTGCCGGCGCGAGGAAACCCGGACGCGGCAGTCCGGACGTGGCCGCAGTTGCTCGCGGCGGCGGTCGCGCTCGACCCGTACGCAGTCGCCGTCACCTACCGAGGCATCAGCCTTTCCTACGCCGATCTGGACAGCTGGTCCAACCGAATCGCTCGAATGCTGATCGACTACGGCGTCGGACCGGAGACGTTCGTCGCGTTGGCGTTGCCTCGATCGATCGAGTCGGTGCTGTCGGTGTGGGCCGTGGCCAAGACCGGTGCCGCATTCCTGCCCGTCGATCCGAACTATCCGGCGGACCGAATCGCGCACATGCTCGAAGATTCGCATGCCGCAATGGGTCTGACCGACATCGACAGCAGGGGATCGCTGCCCGACACCGTCCCGTGGCTGGTTCTGGACGATCCGGAAATTTCCGCGGAGTTGTCTCGCTACCCGGCGGATGCGGTGACCGACGTCGAACGTACGGCGACCCTGCACATCGACCACCCCGCCTACCTGATCTACACCTCGGGTTCGACCGGTCGCCCGAAGGGCGTTGCAGTTCGGCACCGTGGCTTGGCCAACCTCCAGGCCGAGGTGCTCGAGCGATTCCGCCCCACTCGGGATTCGCGTGTTTCGCACATCGCATCACCGAGTTTCGACGCATCCATCTACGAGCTGACGATGGCGTTCGGCGTCGGTGCCACCGTCGTGATCGTGCCGCCGGGAGTCTTCGGCGGCGGCGACTTGGCCGACCTGCTCGAATCCGAACACGTCACGCATGCATTCCTGACGCCCGCGGCGCTGTCGTCGATCGACGAGACACGTCTGGGCAACGTTCGGGTCCTCGCCGTCGGAGGTGAGGCCTGTACTCCGGAGTTGGTGGCGAAATGGGCACCGGGCCGCCAGATGTTCAACGGCTACGGTCCGACCGAGACCACCATCCAGGCGAGTGTCGGTGGACCGTTGGTGCCCGGTGGCACAGTGGACGTCGGCAGGCCTGGAACCGGATTCCGGTTCCAGGTGCTCGACGCACGACTGCGGCCGGTTCCGGCCGGAGTGTCGGGCGAGCTCTACATCGCCGGTCCCGGTACCGCCCGTGGATACCTCGGTCGTTTCGGGCTGACATCCGAGCGTTTCGTCGCCGATCCGTTCGGCACTCCTGGCGACCGGATGTATCGAACCGGTGACGTCGTGCGATGGGGAAGTGCCGGGGCCGTCGAGTTCGTCGGACGCAGTGACTTCCAGGTCAAGGTGCGCGGTTTCCGCATCGAACTCGGCGAGATCGACTCCGCCCTCACCGAGAACGACCAGGTCGGATTCGCCGCCACGATCGGGCACACGGCGGCGTCGGGTGACACCGTCCTCGTGTCCTACGTTCTCGCGGCCGACGGCGAATCGGTCGACACCGAAGCACTTCGAGACCGAGTCGCCAAAGTGCTTCCGCGTCATATGGTTCCGTCGGCGATCATCGAGCTGGACGACATTCCGCTGACGCCTGTGGGCAAGCTCGATCGGCGGGCCCTGCCGGTTCCGGAGCTGACGACGTCGACAACTCCGTACCGGGCACCGGCCACCGACGTGGAAGCTGCGATCGCCGATGCGTTCGCGCAGGTTCTCGGAGTCGATCGGGTCGGCATGGACGACAATTTCTTCGAGCTGGGCGGGACGTCGCTGGTGGCCACGAAGATCGTGCCTGCCATCGAGAACGCCATCGGAGTGCGGGTCCCGCTGCAAGCGCTGTTCGTCGATCCGACACCGGCAGGGTTGGCAGCGCGGGTCGCCGCGGATGCCGACGCCGGGGGCGCGGATCTCGATTCGGTGTTCGGGGTCGTGATTCCGCTGCGCGGCAGCGGGTCCAAGGCACCGTTGTTCTGCGTTCACCCGGGAATCGGGTTGTCGTGGGGCTACGCCGGTCTCGTCTCGCATCTGAGCGACGACCGTCCCGTGTACGGCCTACAGCTGCCGAGCATCGTCGAAGGGTCGACGTTCGGGTCCATTCGCGATCTCGCGCACCGCTACGCCGACGAGATTCGCGCTGTCCAGCCGGTGGGTCCGTACCACCTGCTCGGGTGGTCGCTCGGCGGCTCGCTCGCTCATGCGATAGCGGTGGAACTGCGCAGCACCGGCAGCGATGTTCGCACCCTCGCACTGTTGGACAGCTACGTCGACGGCCACGACGGCGAAGCGGTCGAGGGAGCGTTGAGCGTCGAGAACCTGCTTGCGGGATTGGGGCTCGATCTGACGGCTCAGCCCTCGACCGAGCCGTTGACCTACGAACGGGGCGTCGAACTACTCGACGAGTCGTTGGGACAGACGACCGGCGTTTCCGCCGATCATCTGCGACGTATCAATGCGGGATTCGAGAACTCGACTCGAATAATGGCCGAGTTCATCCCGGACGTGTTCGACGGAGATGTTTTGTTCTTCTCCGCAACGAAGGGTGCGAGCGACGGAATTGTTCGATCTCCGCAGGAATGGCGGCCGTATGTGACAGGAGATATCGTCATCCACGATGTCGACGTTTTCCACAACGAGATGACCAATGCAGATGCAGCCACTGTGATCGGGCCGGTCGTCGATTCTCATCTCGGGAATACACCTGAATAACAATTGATGTGTTCTTCACATCGCAGGGCACATCTACGAATACCATCGGCACTCGAGACGAATGCCGTCGAATACGAATCACTACCACCAGGGGACAGAAGTGAAACTGATCAGAACAGCAACGGTAGCGGTGGCGTTGACCGCTGCGGTGGCCACCGGAGCAGGCCATGCTGTGGCAGACCCGTCGTCGGACCCGGTGAACTACGAGACTTCGGTCAACCCGGACGGCACGGTCACCACCATCCTCGATGCCGGGCTGTTCCGGGTCGACGCCACGAACGAGAACGTGTCCGTCATCGACCAGGCCGGTGCCACGCTCGCAACTGTTCCGCTGGAATACACCATCAACGGCACCGTCTACTCGATCGCACCGCTGATCGGTGCCGAGGGTCGCGAACTGACGTTGACTCCGCAGACGGTTCCCGTCGCCGAGGTCGCAGGTCCGCGGACCAAGCAGCAGGCATTCGACAACATGGTCAACCAGCTCGCAATCGGCTGGAACAACGGTGGCGGTGTCGGCACGGCGATCGGCGCAGGCCTCGGTTTCGCCATCGGCTGTGTGTCGATCTTCCCGAACTTCATCTCCGGGTGCATCATCGGAACCGTCATCGGTACGGTTGCCGGCGCGGTCATCGGTACGTCCAACGGAAACCCGCAGGCTCAGCCTGCCGTGTTCGAGTACTTCACCACTCCGTAAGGCAGAACGGCCTCGAGCCGACGGAGGTCCGAACAGCGGGTGGAGCGCGTGCGCTCTACCCGCTGTTCGCTGTCCGCCCGGTCAACGCCCGGCGCATCGACACAGCCTTGACCATCGTCTCCTCGAACTCCTCGTCGGGATCCGACAGTGCCACGATTGCACCACCCACTCCGTACGTCACTTCGTGTTCGGTGGCCACGATCGTGCGAATGACGATCGAGAAGTCTGCGGTGCCGGTGATCGAGAAGTAACCGATGGCACCCGAGTACACCCCTCGCGGTCCGTCCTCGAGCTTGTCGATGATCGCCATCGTGCGGATCTTCGGCGCTCCTGTCATCGATCCACCGGGAAACGCGGCACGGATACAGTCCGCCGCGGATGCGTCCTCGCGCAGGCGGCCACGCACGGTCGAGACCAATTGGTGCACGGGAGCGTAGGTTTCGACATCGAACAGCTTCGGTACGTGAACCGACCCCGGCACGCAGACCTGGGCGAGGTCGTTGCGCACCAGATCCACGATCATCAGATTCTCGGCCTTGTCCTTCTCGTTCGCGACGAGATCAGCCTTGAGCGCGTTGTCTTCTTCCGCAGTGGCTCCGCGGGGACGCGTCCCCTTGATCGGCTTGGACTCGACTACGCGGTCGGCGTCGATGCGCAAGAAGCGTTCCGGAGACGCACTCAACACCGACAGCTCGGGAAACTTCAGCAGCGCACTGTACGGAGTGGGGTTGATTTCACGCATGTACGAATAGGTGGCGGTTGCGTCGATGGAACCGGCTACGGTCGCCGTGTTGGTCAAACAGACCTCGTACGTCTCACCGGAGCGAATCTCGGCGAGGCACTGGGAGATCAGATCGAGGTAGTGGGCACGGTCGTGGCGTAGACGGGGCTCGAGCGATCGATCGGCTCCGAGCAGAGGAGTGCCCGACGCTGGCGCACCCGCACGGTCGTTCGGGACGGCCTTTCGCGACAAGCCACGCAGGGTCTCGGTGACAGAGTCGAACCACTGCGCCAACACAGGATCCCCGGGGGTGGTGGCCAACCCCATCAGATACAGGGTGCCGGCTTCGTGGTCGAACACCAGCGCGCGATCTGCGAAGACCATCGACGCGTCGGGAGTCGAGGCCGTGTGAACCAGTTGGCCACCGGTATCGGCCTTGAGTTCGTATCCCAGATACCCCACGTAGCCGAGTCCGAAAGCAAACGGTAGGTCGTGTCGAGGGGGAGTGGACCGCTCTCGTAATCGCTCGTCTATGTAGTCGAAGAATGTCGAGTGGATGCGCTCGGTCGTACCGTCGGCACCTTGCACGGTCACCGTGGTCTCGGCAACCGAGTAGGTCACGTACTCCGCGTGGGGACCCGAGCAGTCGCCCATGACGGTGAATCTGCAGTCCGGTTCGAGAGCCGCGCTGCCGTCCAGCCAGAAACTCTTCGAGCCGTCCGCGAAAAGAGCCTCGAATACCTGCTCGGAGTCGAAAGCCTCGTCGAGCGAACGTGTTTCGATGGTGAAGATCGAATCCTGAGTCCGTGCGGCGCTCGATGCAGCCGATTGAGCCA
The DNA here is from genome assembly GCF_033142325.1 of Rhodococcus sp. IEGM 1370. Lineage (NCBI taxonomy): Bacteria > Bacillati > Actinomycetota > Actinomycetes > Mycobacteriales > Nocardiaceae > Rhodococcus > Rhodococcus sp. IEGM 1370. The sequence goes on from NZ_JAWLRY010000005.1 coordinate 222,144, forward strand.
GTGTCAGATCGCGGAAGTTGGCGAGTAGTTCGCGGCCGTATTCGGTACTGATCGACTCGGGATGGAACTGAACGCCCCACATGGGCTTGCTCCGGTGCCGCACGGCCATGACCAGTCCGTCGGGCGTCCATGCGACTTCCTCGAAGTCGGCAGGGGTGCGGGTCACCACGAGCGAGTGGTACCGCACCACCGAGTAGGGCGAGGGGATTCCGGCGAACAGGTCCACGCCGGAATGAGTGATGTCGGTGATCCTGCCGTGCATCGGCGCGGGCGCGAGATCGACACTGCCCCCGAACAGATGGCACAGACCCTGATGCCCGAGGCACACGCCGAGTATCGGTAGACCGGACTCGAGTATCACGCGAGAACTGATCCCGAAGTCCTGCTCCACATCGGGCCGTCCTGGACCGGGTGAAATCACGACGTTGTCGAAAGCCTCGAAATTCAAGGACGTCCACTCGACGTCGTTCTTGACCACCGTCGGCGGCCGTCCGTTCACCTCGGTGAGAAGGCTGTACAGGTTGTAGGTGAACGAGTCGTAATTGTCCACCAGGAGCGTATGAATCGTCATCGGCGTGCTTCTACCGTTTCCTGTCGAGGCCCGGCCCGGGCGTCGGAGAATCGATGATCGAATCCTCGACGCGACATGCCTCTGCAATCATCGTTCGGTACAGATCTTCGAGAAAGTCGGGGGACATCCCATTCGCCGACGCGAATTCTCTCGCTCGCTCTGTCACCAATCCGACACGGCCTGGTTGCATCATGGGAATGGCGTGTTCTCGTTTTACGTGTGCAACACGTACACACACATCGATGCGGTCTCGAATTGCAGCGCGCAGAACTTCGTCGATTCCGTCCAACTCGCGCCTCAACTCCGCAAGCTTCTGCTCGCCGACTGCGCGATGACCTTCCGATTCCGCTTCGGAGGCCGCCGTGCGCAAAGCATCGGTCGAGCGCTGATCAGAATCCTGGCTCACGAGTTATTGCCCCCTGATTTTTTCGAGTGCGATGCCGCTGTTTATCGGTATTCTCCGACAACTGTTACGGCGACCGTTCACGAATCGTCCACTTGTGTGACAACCGATACTCGATGATGGCACCTCGGACAGCCACCTCGCCACTCGATCGTATTGGAATACCTGGTCAGGCGACAATGAATGCAACAAAGGTCCGCGAAAACATCCGACAAGTTCGATATACATAAAAAAACTGCACCGCCGGATTGTTTCCAATCAGGCGGTGCAGTGAACGGCGACCATCATGCGCCGCGGCGCTTGACCTTCAGCAGATCCAAACGCTCTTTGAGAAGTTCTTCGAGCTCGTCCACGGAACGACGCTCGAGCAGCATGTCCCAGTGGGTACGGGGAGGCTTGACTTTCTTGGCCTCCGGCGCGGTTCCCTCGATCAGCGACCCTTCCAGACCGTTGCGGCAAGCCCAGGTGCCGGGAATCTCGGCATCGTCGGCGAACGGTACGTCGAACTCTTCGCCGTTGTCGCACCGGTAGCGCGCAACGCGGCGGGGTGCCAGGTCGTGATCACGGTCGGTCTCGTAGCTGACCGCTCCCAGCCGGCTACCTCGAAGTACACGATCTGCCATGGTGAAGTCCTCTCCATCGATAGTAGGTACGTGCGTCGAAGCCATCCGTTGACATCGAACTACACCGTCTACCCACTGATCTACAACGTCGCCGCGCGTCGGTTCGTTCCCGGGCCGATGAGTCCCGGTGCGATCCCATCGGCGCAGCTTATCGGGCGATCTTACCTCGCGACCGCAGTAGGCTGAACGACCATGTCCGCCAGAACCCGCCGCGACCAGACATGCGCCTGGTGCGGGCGTCCGGTCGCCGACACAGGAACCGGCCGTAAGCGGCGGTACTGTCGTCAATCGTGCCGTCAGCGAGCCTACGAGCAGCGCAGCGCGACGAAAGGGACGTCGATTCCCGACGACGCCGTCGTGCTGACAGCGGAGGAGGTGTCGGCCGTAGCAGACAGAGCGTTCGAGGTTCGGTGTGCCGCCGAGGACGTCAGCACCGCGGTGGCGGAAGGTGCCGACGCTGCGGAACTGCACCGACTGTGCGCCGAGCTGTTGGCCAAAGCTCACGACGCAGAGCGACTGCGCTGAACTGCGGTTCCTTACCCGTTCACCGACTCCATGGACAATGGTCGTACCGCCCGCGCGACTGCGCAGGCGGTACGACCTAGTGAGGAGCTCCATGGCGTTCTGGGATCAACTCAAATCCAAGGCACAGGAATTGAACGGCCAGCTGCAGACCAAGACCAGCCAGTTCAAGAACAAGGAATTCGCCAACGGCAGCATGGCCATGTGTGCCCTGATCGCGGCGGCGGACGGCACCATCGATCCTGCCGAGCGCCAGAAGACGGCATCTCTGATCGCCGGCAACGAGGCTCTGAGAGTGTTCGAGCCCGACGAGCTTCGGCAGAAGTTCGACTGGTACTGCGACAAGCTGCAGGGAGATTTCGACTTCGGGAAGGTCGAGGCGACAGCCACGATCGGCAAGCTGAAGTCGAAGCCCGACCAGGCACGGGCCGTCATCCAGATCGGCATCATCATCGGCGGCGCGGACGGCCACTTCGACGATCACGAGAAGGCTGCCGTGCGCAATGCGTGCTTCGCAGTCGGAATCGATCCGGCCGAGTTCGAGCTCTGAGTCCTTCCGTACGGAAGGACCGCGGTAGTCGATCGTGCTGACGGCGATCGACGAAGTCATCAGGCGACTTCGTCGATCGCCGTTCTCGTCGGCAGTCGTCCGCTGTGAAATGTGGCGTATGCCGGGATACTAGGGGCACTCCGACGGCATGTGCCGACGTCGAACGATCCGTTGGAGATCCGGTTGCAGCCCCACCAGCAAAGGGACCGTGCATGACAGTTGCCGCGATCTACCTCGTCATCGCCTTCGGTCTGGGCGGACTTGCCATGGTGGTACGGCTACCTCCCTTGGTCGGGTTTCTCGCTGCCGGTTTCGTCATCAATGCGCTCGATGTCGGTGAGGTGCCCCAGCTCGAGCTGATCGCCGACCTGGGTGTGACGCTGCTGTTGTTCGCTATCGGTCTCAAGCTCGACGTTCGTATTCTTCTGCGCCGGGAGGTGTGGCTGACGACGTCGGTGCATCTGGTGGCGAGCATCGTGGTCGGTACCACCGTGCTGTGGCTCGCCGCCGTCGCCGGGTTGGCCATGCTGTCAGGCCAGAGCCTGACGACGATAGCGTTGCTCGCCTTCGCGATGTCGTTCTCGAGCACAGTGTTCGTGGTCAAGGTTCTGGAAGAGCGAGGGGAGTCGCACGCCCTCTACGGACGGGTGGCGATCGGCGTCCTGGTCATGCAGGACATCGTTGCCGTGGTTTTTCTCACCATAACCAGCGGCTCGCTGCCGAGCCCATGGGCGGTGACGCTCGTACTGCTGTGGCCGGTGACGCGGATCCTTCGGAGGATCTGGAGCGGACTCGGCCACGGCGAAATGCAGTCACTGTTCGGCATCGTGATGGCGCTGGTCCCGGGTTACGCCTTGTTCTCCGCCCTGGGTCTCAAGGGGGACCTGGGCGCACTGGTCATCGGCGTATTGCTGGCATCGCATCCGGCCTCGTCCGAACTGTCACGATCGCTGTTCCACATCAAGGAACTGCTCCTGGTGGGCTTTTTCGTCTCGATCGGTTTGTCCGGGCTGCCGGACCTACCCAGTCTCGGTGTCGCCCTCCTCATGGTGCTTCTGCTGCCACTCAAATCCGTCTTGTACCTGGCGCTGTTCGCCCTGATGAAGTTGCGGTATCGGACCGCGCTCCTGGCCGGACTGAGCCTGATGAACTATTCCGAATTCGGCTTGATCGTCGTGTCGGTAGGAGTGACGACCGGCCTACTCGCACCGGCCTGGCTGGTCGAGATGTCGATCGCCGTGGCTTTGAGTTTCGTCGCGTCGGCTCTGGTGAACGGCCGTGGCCACCTGATGGTCGAGAAGATCGCGACACGTCTACCCGAGCAGGACGAGTTGAGCCTGCATCCCGAGGAACGCTCCGGCGATGCCGGCGACGCCGAGGTGGTCGTGATCGGAATGGGGCGTGTCGGGTTCGCGGCATATCAGCGGCTCACCGATCACTACGGCCTCGATGCCGTAGGCGTCGACTACGACGGGCCTCGCATTCGTCGCCTGGCCGATCAGGGATTACGAGTCATCGAAGGGGACGCAACCGATCTCGATTTCTGGCATCAACTACGGCATTCCGAGTCGGTACGCATTGCCGTGCTCGCGATGCCGCGTCACGGTGCCAATGTCACAGCACTCGCCTGTCTGCGCGAATCCGGATTCAGTGGAACAGTTGCGGCAGTGGCCCGCTACGACGACGAAGTGCAGTGGGCCAAGGAGCACGGCGTGGACATCGCGTTCAATGTCTATGCAGGTGCGGGGTTGGAATTGGCGGATCAGGTCGCCACGACATCGCCCGATCCCGTCGGCAACGAAAGCGACTCCGACCTCGGTACCTCACAGTCCGAAAAGATCCCTCGGCCGACCACGAAACCGGTACCGCTCGACGAGCATCCCTGACCGATTCGCGTGGGATATTCGAGGGCCATGGGAGAGACACCGAATCGGCGACTGGACCGCGGCCTGCTCGTCCCAGCTCCACCCTTCCGAATCGTCACAGTGACGATTCGGAAGGGTGGAGCTGGGCGAGGGGAATGCAAGAGAGTGGCGCAAGCTCGATCGGAATCGCACATTTCATCCGGATCCACACATTTCAGTCAACAGTCGCGAGGAGCTGCCCGTTGGACAACAGCGTCGAGTGTCCGCCGCAGCGTTCGAGTGGGACGTGCACACAGCGTTCGACGCTGAAGCGCCGTCAATGCGTCGGCCACAGGAACCGAACCGCCGCAGCGTCCATCGACACCCCCTGAACTGCGGCTCCGTTTTGCCGATAATCAACATTATGTCAACTAGTAGATTGGTTATCAGCACTTGGCGCGAATATCTCTGCTTCGTGTAACTGCCCCCGTGCTTCGCCGATACTCGCCTGAGCTGCATCGATACCATCGGCATGCACATCCCAGGTCCACATCTAGGCGTCGCTCCGATGAGACAGTGTCACGACAAGCAGCCCGGTCTGAGCAGGCGTTATGGCAGCTATCGTTGCAGTTTGCGCTCTTCAAGTGCAGAATATGCAGACAGACGAAAGGGTGCTGACGTGGACCGACGTGAAGTTGGTGGTCGATTGATCTACCTTCCGGCCGATAGTTCCGCATCCTCCGAAGCCTTCCTCGACGATGTCCTCGTCGGCTGGCGACGCGCGCAGATCACCCAGAATTTCCGTGCAAGTACCGCCGACCGCCGAATCAAACTGATCCATCGCATGGTCGACTTCGTGGGATCCCCACCGTGGCAATGGTCCCCGCACGATGCCGACGAGTTCTTCGCTCATCTGCGTGGGGTACGCAATCTCTCTCACGCCACGATTCGGGCTTATCAGTCCGACGTCCGACTGTTCTTGGAGTACGCGACCAACCCCGTCTACGAGTGGAACGAGAACTGCGGGCGGCTGTTCGGGACCGTGTTCTCGCAGGTGATCACCGAATTCAACCGAGCCACTCATGTGCAGACCAACGACACCCAGGACAAGCGGCGCCCGTTCACCAAGGCGGAGCTACAGCAGTTCTTCGACCTCGCCGATCTCGAACCGGAACGAATCCTCAACTCGGGACGCAAAGGCGCACTTGCTGCGTGGCGCGATGCGGTGGCGTTCAAGGTCTTGTACGGATGGGGCCTGCGGGCCGGCGAAGGGCGACAGCTGCAACTGGTCGACTGCTCACGAAACGCCCGTGCCCCTGGTTTCGGTGAATGGGGACTGCTACGTATCAGGCACGGAAAAGCGATGCGCGGTTCACCCGCCAAACAACGCACAGTCCTGACCGTATTCGACTGGGCTGCAGAGGCACTCGAACACTGGGTCAACTACGGCCTACCCCGTTACGGACAGCCGCTCGCCGACCTGTTCCCCACCGACCGCGGAGGTGTTGTCGCCGGCAGAGACCTGTGGAAGCGGATGCGAAACCTGGTGGACGAGCTCGGCTTCCCGCCGGGCTTGGACCTGCACTCGCTCCGACGCGCGTATGCAACTCATCTACAGACCGAGTACAGATACGACTTGAGCTTCGTGCAAATGCAGCTCGGCCACGAACACGCAGCAACGACCTCCATCTATACGATCGCCTCCCCCGACTACCGGGCACGCCATCTGGAACAAGTGTTGTCGAACACGCTGCGTCGCAGCGTCGGTGAACGAGATGGTGCGAGAGGAAAGGCAGACGATGAAACGTGAAATACAGTATCGCTGGCGTGTGCGTGAACACATGGCACGCGTTGGAATGAAGAACAGTCGTGACCTCGTGGAACCGTTGCGGGACAGAGGAATTACCCTGTCCGAATCACAGATCTACAGGATCGTCGGACAGGAACCCGAACGCATCGCGTTCAGTGTTCTCGTTGCCCTCTGCGACATCTTCGGCATCGAAGCCGGCGACCTCGTGACCTACACCGCGACAGACGCGAACCGTCGACGAGACAAGCGTGCAGTGAACTCGCCAACGGACGTTCCTCTCCTTGACGCATACAGACCAGTCAGGGCGCGAATCACCGACGACGATGCCTGACCGTCCCAGAGGCCGACCGCGTACGGTCGGCGGATCGAAGGTGTGCGATCGCTGCACTATCGCTGTTTCCCGGCACCGAGTCCGATGGCCCACCGAATCACTCTGCGGTGCGTGCTTCACCGCTGCAGTGCGCACCTACGGCCGCTGCGCACTGTGCGGCATCGAACGAATGACACCCGGGCTATCACCCGCCCGGCAGTCGATCTGCCGGGAATGCGCAGGCATCACCACTGCCCTCGACTGCACGAACTGCGGCCGCGAGGCCGAGCGCCTACGTGGTGGACATTGCGCACGATGCGTCGTCACCGCAGACCTCACCGCGGCTCTACGACCGCACGATCCCCCAGACCTCCGACTCAAACGGCTCGTCGCAGAACTGGCGAAGGTGTCACGTCCGGAGAGCATCGTTACCTGGATGCGAGGCAAATCGGCTGCCGAGCTGCTGCAGAAGATCGGTGACCGTGAGCTGATGCTCTCGCACAGTGCCTTCGACGAGCTACCCCCTGGCCGACACGTCGAACACCTTCGAGAAATGCTGGTGGACCTTCACATCCTGCCCGACCGCGGTAATCCTCGACTCGCCCGGTTCCAGACGTGGCTCGAGAACCGGCTCGACACACTCGCAGACCGACCAGATGTTCGCACCGCTCTCGAACAATTTGCCCGATGGCATCACCTTCGCCGCATCCACGGAAACCGAATCCGCAACATGGACAACGCAACTCGAACCGCGAAGCAAGAGATCACCGAAGCCGGGAAGTTCCTGATCTGGCTGAGCGAGAACCATCACGTCACTGTCGACGCACTGACTCAGGCCCACGTCGACGAGTACTTCTCCACTGGGACCACCACCCGAATGGCAGCACGCAACTTTCTCCAATGGCGAGCCAAAACAGGGATCGGCAAGCGCTACCACCTGAAATACCGCGAGGCTCGGCAAACACCACTCGCCTCATCCCACGAACGCTTTACACTGATTCGAACAGTCCTCGAGTCGGAGGCAGTGGTGCTCAACAACCGGATCGCTGCACTGATGCTTCTTCTGTATGCGCTGCCGGTCCGCCGGATCGCCGAAATGCGCACGGAGCAAGTAGAAGTCACACCAACGGGAATCAGCCTCCACCTCGGTGAACATCCTGCGCCAGTGCCCGAACCGCTACTCCCCCTCTTCCATGAATACTTGACCTCACGCGCCAACCAGCGCACCACCAACAATCAATCCCCGTGGCTGTTCCCAGGAACACGGGCCGGGCATCACATCACCGAGCAGACCCTTCTGAATACACTCAGACAGGTCTTCGGCATCAAAATCCTCGCGATTCGCAACGCAGCGCTGCACGACCTGACCAAAGAACTCGACGCCGCAATGAATCACCCCGGCAAGTCCAGAGACTTTCTAGTTTGAGAACTCCGCGATGCGCTGAGTTCCGTGTTCACCGTAGTA